>JAFTMD010000094.1 GCA_017452585.1 Clostridia bacterium | reverse complement strand
GGCGAGGTGCTCGCCTTTTCTTGAACTGCTCGCATTTGAACCGTTTTTAGGCTGTAGGAAATACGTCGCATTTCTATGTCAAGGCTCCGCGCCTTTTGGTCACGTACGCTCAGTACGCTCCCGGCGAGGTGCTCACCTTTTCTTGAACTGCTCGCATTTGAACCGTTTTTAGGCTGTGAGAAATACGTCGCATTTTAGCGTTGTGTCTGCGTGCCCTTTGGTCACGTACGCTCAGTACGCTCCCGGCGAGGTGCTCACCTTTTCTTGAACTGCTCGCATTTGAACCGTTTTTGGGCTGTGAGAAATACGTCGCATTTCTACGTCAAGGCTCCGCGCCTATCAAATAACAATAAAAATGTAAAAAATTAAACAGGAGATAGATTATTATGAGTGAATTGGCTTACAAAAGAACAAATGTCTATGAAAAAGCAGATGAAAAACTCTTAAAAGAGATTTTTGCTTATGCAGAAGGCTACAAAACCTTCCTTGACGAAGGGAAAACAGAACGTGAAGTTTGCAACTACGTTGTAAAGGCGGCTGAAAAAGCAGGGTACAAACCCTTTGAATTTGGCATGAAACTTGCCGCAGGGGATAAAATTTACTACAACAACCGTGGTAAAAATATCTACCTTATTCGTATGGGCAAGGCAAACGTGGCGCAGGATGGTATCCGTATCATTGCTTCCCATATTGACAGCCCCAGAATTGACTTGAAACAAGTTCCCCTCTACGAAGCGGAAGGGATTGCGTTCGCAAAGACGCATTATTACGGCGGTATCCGTAAATATCAATGGGCGACGATTCCCCTTGCCCTCCACGGCGCTGTCATTTTGAAGAATGGCACCAAGTTGGAGGTTAAGATTGGGGAAGATGAAAATGATCCCGTATTCTACATCAGCGATCTTTTGCCCCATTTGGCAGCAAAGCAGAACGCAAAACCTTTGGGCCAGGCAATCGAAGGGGAAGATTTGAATATTTGGTTCGGCAACATTCCTTACGTTGCGGCTGAAAACGACAAAGATAAGACGGTTAAGGAAAACATCTTGAAGATCCTCAACGAAAAATATGGCATGGAAGAAGCAGATTTCTTGAGCGCAGAACTTTCCTTGGTGCCTGCATTCAAGGCAAAGGATATCGGCTTTGACCGCGCGCTTATCGGCGCTTACGGCCACGACGACAGAGTTTGCTCCTACCCCGCATATACGGCGCTTTTTGATGAAACTTCTGACGAACACACCGTCATGGTTGTTTTGGCAGATAAGGAAGAAATTGGCAGCGAAGGTACGACGGGTATGCAGTGCGCAATCTTCACCGATTTGATTGATGAAATTGCAAGCTCGCAGGGCGTTTCCTCGGCGGCAGTTCGCGCGCATTCGAAGTGTCTTTCCGCAGACGTAAACGCTGCGTATGATCCCAACTTCCCCGAAGTTTTGGAAAAGATGAACGCAACCTACCTTTCCCACGGCGCAGGCGTAACCAAGTTTACGGGCGCGCGCGGTAAGAGTGGTTCTTCCGATGCCGATGCAGAATACGTTGGCTTCCTTCGTAAACTTTTCGACGAAAACGGCGTTATTTGGCAAACGGGCGAACTTGGTAAAGTAGACGTTGGCGGCGGTGGCACCGTTGCAAAATATATCGCGCAGATGAATATCGACACGATTGACATTGGCGTAGCCGTTGCTTCCATGCACGCGCCTTACGAAGTCGTTTCCAAGGCAGACGTATACGAAACCTATTTGGCATTCCGTGCGTTTATTAAGTAATTCGACCTACCCAGGTATGAGATGAATGATAAAATCCCTCGTTGTAGAGAGTACAACGAGGGATAAATTTTTGAGGTTAAATTATAAAGATTGTTTTGTGATTTAGCTTTAAATAGAAAAAATATCAAGCGTATTTTGAATAATGCGTAAGTTGTCATTTTGATTACGCTATTTGCGGTATTTACTAACTTACGCGGTTACAAAAACAGCTTACGCGATATGCATTGAATGGGTAAAGAAAATGTTTTATAATAGAAAATAGAAGGCTAAGCTTACTTTAAATACGATATTTTCTCAAAAGCGTTATTGCAAGCTAATGCCGTCTTCCTCACGGGTAAACGTTGTTTCATAAAAAGCGGTGATGCCTTTCTTCATTTCGGCATAATCGCTCTTGGCGCACGATTCCATGGCGGAATGCATGGCAAGTTGAGGAAGGCCGATATCCGCGCCCATCATGCCCGTATGGCGAAGGGCGGCTGCGCCCAGTGTGCTGCCACTTCTCACGTCCGAACGGTTGAAGAAGGTTTGACATTTCACCTCAGCCTTCTCAAAAATCGTTTTGACAAGCGCCGAGGAGAGCGCGTCGGTGATATACGCTTTATTGGCGTGGTTTTTGATGACGATCCCGCCACCCAAAACCGTTTTATTGGTCGGGTCTGCCTTTTCAGGATGATTGGGATGCACGGCGTGCGCGTTGTCCACCGAAAGCAGGAAGGAGTTCGCCAACGCCTTATAATATTCATTGTCGTCAAAACGAAGGGCATAGGCAATTCGACGGAGTACGTTTTCCAAGAAATCCCCGTCAGCGCCCTGCGCTGTCAGGCTTCCCACTTCCTCGTTATCGAGGCAAGCCGCCATGCAAATTCCGCTGTGTTCCTGCGCGTTCAACAGCCCTTCCAAAGAGGCGTAAACACTGGACAAATTGTCAATGCGAGGGGAGGCCAAAAATTCGTCATTCAGCCCAAACGAATAGGGCATGTCTGCGTTCACGAGGAAAAGGTCGTAAGAAATCACCCCTTCTCCTGCGATATTTTTCAATAGAGCGTCCATGTTTTCCACGCCGCTTGCGAGGGAAAGAAGGGGGGCTAAATCCACCTGCGCGTTGACGGAAAATCCGTCGTTGGCGGTGCGGTTTTGATGAATGGCAACCGAGGGGATCGTGAGAGTGAAGGGAGAGGTAACTCTCTCCTCCAAGAGTTTATTTTCCGCTTGTTTGATAACTCTCCCCGCCAATTTTAAGGGACGATCGAAGAAGGAATACCAAATGCCTCCGCCGTAGGTTTCCATGTTGAGGGTGGCGTACAACGCCGATTTTTGTAAGGGATTTTCCTTGAGCTTGAGCGCCGGGGAATCGGTGTGCGAAGCGGCAATTTTATAAGAGAAATTGTCGAGCGAACCAACGCGGAAAGCAATGAGCGCCCCTCCGCGGACGAGATAGTATTTCCCGCCCTCTTCCAATTTCCAATCCTCCGTTTCAGAGAGTTTTTCAAAAGCCTCTGCCTTCAAAAGAGATTCGGCATTTTCCACCGCATGAAAAGCGGTGAGGGAATTTTTCAAAAAGTCAATGAGTTTTTCCATGAGATACAACTCCTTGTAAATTTATAAGCGTTTTTATTGTAGCATTTTTTTCTCCGTTTGACAAGTCTTTTGAGGGGGAAAAGTGGAAGTGTGTTGAAAGGTTTTTCTGTTTTTTCACATATAACATAAATTGTGGGGAATTACACAATATTGTCGAAAATTTTTATGTAAAAGTTTTGTGAAAAACACAGTTTTGCTTATTTTATTTCTTGACAAATTTTCCGATAATATTTATAATGAAAAAGGCTAAAATTAATGAGAAAGTCTAGCCATACAAACTCGAGTTTGTATTATTCTTGGCTGGCTAAAATAAAGGGAGATAAATTTATCATGGAAAAGACAAGAAAAAGGACAAACGGTAAAGATAAATATTTCAAAATGTTATTTGCACTGTCGCGCAAAATGGAAATGATCAGCATTGGAAATAAAAACACCCGTTTTAACAGCACGGAAGCGCGTTTGATTGAGGAAATCATCAGCGCAAAATATGAGGGCAAACGTTTAATCTCCACCCAGCTTGCTAAGGGGTTGGGGATAACTCGTTCGGCGGTTTCTCAAATTGTAGATCGTTTGGAAAAACAGGGCGTTGTACAGAGAGTGGCAGATGAAATCGACCGTAAAATTGCCTATATTGAATTGACGGAAGACGCGCATACGCTCTGTAAAAACGAACTGAAAGTGTACGTTGCACGCGTCAATGAATTGGTGGAAAAATTCGGGGCGGAACGTTTTGATCAAATGTGTGAACTCTGTAATGAATTTTGTGATTTGGTGGAAAACAGTCAGTCTTGATTAAAAATATTGTGTAAAAGCGAAAGGAATAAAGAATGTTACAGTTAAATAATATCAAAAAAGATTATCAAACGGCAAATTTGACGGTGCAGGCCTTGAAGGGGGTAAACCTTCGTTTCAGAGCAAACGAATTCGTTTCCATTCTTGGGCCTTCTGGGTGTGGGAAGACGACGCTATTGAATATTATCGGTGGGTTGGATCACTACACTTCGGGGGATTTGGTAATCTGCGGAAAATCTACGAAAGATTATAAAGATCACGATTGGGACGTATATAGAAATCATCGTATCGGCTTTGTTTTTCAATCGTACAATCTTATTCCTCACCAAACGGTTTTGGGAAACGTAGAGGTTGCTTTGACAATTGCGGGAATTCCCAAGGCAGAACGCCTCAAACGCGCGGAAGAAGCGCTGAAAAAGGTGGGCTTGGGAGAGGAAATTCATAAAAAGCCCAACCAACTTTCCGGGGGACAGATGCAACGTGTGGCAATTGCCCGCGCTCTTGTCAACAATCCCGAAATTTTGCTCGCCGACGAACCGACAGGCGCATTGGATACGACGACCAGCGTGCAGATCATGGATCTCATTCGTGAAATTGCAGGCGAACGCCTCGTCATCATGGTTACGCATAACCCCGAACTCGCGGAAGAATACTCCTCCCGTATCGTGCGTTTGCAGGACGGCTTGGTAATTTCCGACTCTAACCCCTACGAAGGGGAAGAAAGCACGGAAGAGAGCGAGCTGACGGAAATCAAGCAAGCGAAAGAACCGAAAAATTTTGCGCAGAAGCTTTTGCAGAAAGGAAAGGATTGGATCAACGGCTTAAAGCCCGATAAAAATGCAGAACGTTCGTCCATGTCTTTTAAAACTTCGCTTGGATTGAGCGCAAAAAACCTCTTGATGAAAAAGGGACGTACGGCGGTGACGAGTATCGCCGGCAGTATCGGTATTATCAGCGTGTGCTTGGTGTTGGCGCTCTCCAATGGTTTTAACAACTATGTCTTGAAAACGCAGGAAGATATGCTTTCCTCCTCGCCGTTGAAAATCACCGAAACGACGTTGGACGTCGGCTCGATTTTGACAGGGCTCAATGCGGCAACCGATTTACCGGATTTGTCCGAATTGGACAATGAAATTTACGTCAACTCCTTCATGACGCAGATTGCGCAGGGGATGACGGTAACCAACAATCTTTCTGAAGAATATATCGCCTATTTGGAAGAGGCAAGCGAACATTATCAATCCATCGTGTACGATACGGGTGCAACCATGAAATACTCCATCTATACCGAGGTGGACTTGGTTGGAGAGGAAGGGAAAATGGAAAAAGCCGTTATGTCCCTCTCCGAGATCCGTGATTATTATACGATTAAATTGACGCAGTTGGAAGATAAATACGCCAGCATTGCCTATTTGGTCAATTATTTGGGAGATATGCAGGGTAAAATGCCCGGTACGTCCGATATGAGCGATCCCAAAGCAGGGCAATACGTACTTTCCCAATATGACGTCGTTGCAGGGGAATTCCCTAAAAACGCCAACGAAGGCGTATTGGTAGTTGGTTCTAAAAACGATATTATCGACCTTTCCTTGTTACAGCTTGGTTTCTTGGGAGAAGATATTTTTGAAGATCTTTTCCTGCCCGAAGAGGAAGGCGGATGGTCGAAGCATATTCCCTATGAAACGATTATTGGCAAGGAATATATGCTGAACTATAACGACGCTATTTATCAAGCATCCAAAGACAAGGCATATGTCTACGATTATCAGGGCAGACGCCCCAGCGATCAGTTTGATTTGGGCGAAAACGCAGGTAAAAAAATAAAAATCAGCGGTATTCTTCGTTTGAAGGAATGGCTGAATTACGGCTGTTTAGGTAGTGGTATGAGCAGTATGACCGGCGGCCTTTATCTGACGGAACAGCTCTATAAAGAATGGATCGACGTCAACCAAAATTCTAAAATTGCCAAAACCTTGCAAGCGCAGACGAGAAAGGTGCGTGAATTTAATACCCTCTTGCAGAATTTGCAGGAAGTGGAGCAAGACTTGACGCCCAACAGCGAATATATGAAGATCGCCACGCAGATTATGGCGCTCTTGAAGGATAGCGAATCGTTCACTATCGCCGCAAAGACGGTTGCGGATAAATATATCTCCGGGCAGGCTATGGCAGGGGAGGGAGGCAACAGTGGCGTCACCGATTCAATGACGGGTTATTTTAAAAACGTCAATTTCCTCTATGGGGATTCGGCGCTTCGTTCTATCGGTGGGAAATCCGCCCCCAACTCTATTCAGATCTATGCCAGCAATTTTGCGGAAAAAGAAGCCATTATTGCCCATCTCGACGCGTGGAATAATACCCACGATGCCAATCAGCAAGTAAAATACACCGACTCGATTGGGGTTATGTTGGGCATGGTGGAAACCATTTTGACGGTCATCACCTACGTCTTGGTGGCATTTACTGCCATTTCCTTGGTCGTTTCCTCGGTCATGATAGGGATTATCACCTACGTTTCGGTTGTGGAACGTGTCAAAGAAATCGGTGTATTGCGTTCCTTGGGTGCGCGTAAGCGCGACATCAAAAACCTTTTCAATGCCGAAACCTTCATCATTGGTTTGGCTTCGGGGTTGATTGGTGTAACCGTATCCTATCTCATTGCATTCATTGTCAACGTGATTTTGGAAGGCTTGACAGGAATTCCTTCCTTGGCAACCTTGCCTGTAACCTCTGCAGTCACGATGGTTATCATCAGCATCGTATTGACTTTGATCAGCGGTCTTATCCCTGCAAATGCGGCGGCTAAGAAAGATCCGGTTGTAGCACTCCGTACAGAGTAAAACGCATATATACGTCGCATTTCAGCGTTGTGTCTGCGTGTGCCTAAGTCACGTACGCTCAGTACGCTCCTGTCGGCATACTCGACACCCTTTGAACTGCTTGTATCTCTGCATTTTACGGAGTCGTATTTCTTCGGTGTAAACCGAAAAAGCGAAACTTATCATTTAACAATTTATAGGGGGAGGGGCTTGCTCCTCCCCCCTATATGAATACGGCTTTGCTCTGTGGCATAGCCAATAGAAAAGGGAAGAAAATGAGATGACAAAAAAAGATTTTATATTGATATCAAACTTTGACGGATGGGAATTGAAAGGTGTAGTGTTAGAACCGGAAAATTCCCCTAAAGGAATCATTCAACTCGTACATGGTATGGCCGAACACAAATATCGCTATCGGGATCTGATGCGGTTTTTTGTGGAGAAAGGGTACATATTTATCGCGCACGATCATCGTGGACACGGCGAAAGCGCCCATACGCAAGAGGAGCTTGGTTAGTTTCAGGACGACACCAGTAGGGCAATCGTAGAGGACGCTGTGCAGGTTACCGAATATGCAAGAAAACTCTATCCCAATCTCCCGCTCACCCTCTATGGGCACAGCATGGGTTCGATGGTGGTGCGTTGTTATTTGCGAGAGCATGACGAACTCATTGATAAGCTGGTCATCAGCGGTTCGCCAACGTTAAATCCGATGGTGGATGTCGCAATTCTTTTGACGAAACTCATCACCAAGATCTACGGTCCTCATCATAGAAGCAAGCTGTTGCGTTATCTTTCGACGGGGAAGGGGGATCAGCTGATGAAGGGAAAGGGAGGCGGTTCTTGGTTGACGAAGGATACGCAGTCGGTGTTGGATTCTAAAAATGATCCCAAATGTGACTACACCTTTACCTGTAATGGCTTTACGAACCTCTTATTACTGATGAAATACACCTATCAAAAAGAGGGCTATCAGGTGAAAAATCCCAATTTGCCCATTTATTTTGTGTCGGGTGCGGATGACGCCGTCATTGAAACGAAAAAGAAATGGTTGCAGGCCGTTGAATTTTTGCGGGAGCTTGGTTATCAAAATGTTTCCAGTAAGTTATACGAAGGCTTGCGCCATGAAATTCACAACGAATTGGAAAAAGAAATGGTTTTTGCAGACCTTTTAAAGTTTATTGAAGAAGATATCCATTCCAACGTATAAAGTTTTTCCTTTGGCTCATACTGCTTGCAGGAGGAAACAAATATGCGTATTGTGAATATTATCTCTTATATTCTCGTAATCGTTGGCGCGATAAATTGGGGATTGTTTGGTCTGTTTGATTTTAACTTAGTATCCACCATTTTTGCAGGCGCACGTACAGTGGGTTCGGTGATCGTTTACACGGTGATTGCCGCTGCGGCGCTTTGGTTGATCTTGTCGCCCTTCATTACTGATGGCGTACTTTGGTTGAGCAACAGACGTTCGAGAGCAAACTAAAGAAAAAATGAGTTTCTCCTTGTGAGGAGCTCATTTTTTTTGGGAAAATACGGAAAAATTTACTTCAAAAATATTGACAATTTGATGATTGCATAGTATAATAATACCACAAAAATAAAAGTGGGATAGGAAAGCTATCCTAAAGGAGTAAACTATGTTAACGGCTTTATTGGCAAACACAGCCCTGCTTACGTTGGGCATTGTCGGTGGGGTAGTATTGCTTTTGGTGATTATCTTCGCCGCTTGGTGGATTAAGGTGCGCAATGATTTTGTTCGCTTAAAAAACAAGGCGGAAGAAGGATTGGCAACCATCGACGTATTTTTGAAGAAACGTTATGACCTCATTCCCAATTTGGTTTCCACGGTGAAAGGTTATGCAAAGTATGAGCAGGAAACGTTGGAAAAAGTAATCGCTGCGCGTAATTTGTCGGCAGGCGCGAAAACCATGGCGGAAAAATCGGCGGCGGCTAATGATTTAACCGCATCCTTGCGTACCGTATTCAATATGGTTGCAGAAAGCTATCCACAGTTGCAGGCAAATGCCAACTTCTTAGATTTGCAAAATCAATTGAAGATGTTAGAAGGCGAATTGGAAGGCGCGCGCAGATATTATAACGGCGTCGTTAAGACATTCAATACGAAATTGGAAATCTTCCCCGATAGCATCATTGCAAAAGGAATGGGGGCAGACTACACGAAGAAAGAATACTTTGAATTGGATAGCGAAGTAGAACGTAAAAACGTTGAGGTATCCTTCTAAAAAAATGAAAGAGAAAATAAAAAATCGCCTCAAAGGCGTGGGGCGCATCTTGGTATGCGCCCTCTTTTGTTTGGTTGCAATGTTGTCCATTTTTCAAAATGGAGCACCCATGTCTGCGTTGAGCGTTGTTTCCGCCCAGGCCTATGCTCATGATTTGATTGAAATTCAGGCGTATGACGTGGACATGACGATACAGAAAAATCGCACGATTGACGTCAAGGAAAGCATACGGGTTCAATTCTTGGCCAGTGGACTTACAATGTTTTATCGGTCTTTGCCCATGGAAGGGGCGAGATACTCCAACATCACGGCAAGCTGTCCGGGTAATCCCGATTTTGACTATTATGTAGAAGATAATCCGGATGTGGACGGATTTTTCGACGTAAACTGCGTCGGTGGCGCGGAAAAAGGGAACGTTTGGACGTATGAAATTACGTATACAATGGAGCAAGGCACACCCAAAGGCCCGAAAGAGGGAATGATTTTGGATGTCATCGGCTTTGGGTGGACAGTTCCTCTGCACAACGTATCCGCCACCCTCCATTTCCCCGAACGCGCGGAAATTGTCGGCGTCTATTCTGATATCTTTGGTGAAAATACGGAAAATCAAGTTTCCCAAACGACTTCTTCGGACGGAAAAACGTTGACGTTGACGGCGGAAATGTTGGATTTGGGATACAGTGACGCCTACGATGAAGTGGTGGCAGGCGGTCTTACGGTGGAATTTACTCTGCCCGAAGGCACGTTGGAAAGTTATACGTCCATTCGTATGTTCACAGAGGATATATGGAAAATTGCCTTGGCTTGTTTGGGCGTAGTGGGGATTGCCGTACTTCTGCATATCTTCACGCACAACAAACGGGAGATGATAACGGTGGTCAACGTCAAAGCGCCCGAGGAAATGGATCCCATGAAAATGGGAAAACTCCTTGATGGGTCTGTGGATAACGAAGACGTTACTTCCATGATTTATTACTTCGCCGATAAAGGCTATCTGCAGATTGATTTGACAGACGAGGAAGATCCTCTGTTGATTCCCTGCGTTGGCGAGCTTCCCACCGACGCTCCGATATATGAAAAAACCTTGTTTAACGGTCTCTTCAAAAAGGGGAGTGCCCACGTTTCCGAGTTGGTTGGAAATTTCTATGACGCGATGTTGCAGGCGCAGCTTCAAATGCCAAATGGCCCTACCATGTATGAGACGAAGTCCATTTTAGGTTATTTGGGCGGGGGAATTATCGGCTCTCTTTTGGGCTTTTTAACCTGCCTGTTTATGGGAATGCGTTTGGGCGGTGGCTATACGTACGGTTTAGGGCTCACTTTCCTGATTCCTATTTTATTTATAACGTTGATTGGTTTCTTGCGGGAGAATTATCGGTATAAATGGAAACCGGCTCTTCTTTTGGGGATGCGCCTAGCGCAGTTGGGGATAGTTGTCTTATGGAGCGTCATTTTCTGTTTGGCTTTTGCGCAATTTTTCATGACGGAATGGGAAAAAATCCTGCTCTGCGTGGGGGTATTCGGCGCGACGTTTGCAACGCAGTGGACGCTTTCGCGGACGGAAACGTATACGCAGACGCTTGGCAATATTCTTGGTTTTAAGGATTTCATTGTCGTGACGGAAGAGGATAAAATTAAGGTGATGTTGGAGGAAAAACCCGAATTGTACTATCACATTTTGCCGTACGCGCAAGTTTTGGGGGTTACGGACGAATGGGAAGGAAAATTTGCCCGCTTGACGGTAGAACCGCCGAGATGGTATGTGGGCGGATATACGACCTTTGATTATTATCTGATTTCTCGGAGCATGAATCGCGCAATGACGCGGGAGATTGCGAAGGAGATGAACAGACGGAGCAACAGTGGCGGAGGCAGTGTTGGCAGAAGCGGAGGCGGCGGAAGCTTTGGAAGTTTCGGTGGCGGCGGCTTCGGCGGCGGTGGCGGCGGCGCAAGATAAATTTTAAGTTTGCCGTTATATAGAAATACAGAAAAAAAGAGATGCGACATGAAGTGAACCCCAAATAGTTCACAAAAAAGAAAAAAGAGTCCGCAAAAGCAGGGAGAGGAAATTACCTCT
>JAFTMD010000093.1 GCA_017452585.1 Clostridia bacterium | reverse complement strand
CAGAAAAAATGTTTCTTTTGAATTCAGACAATGCGGAACTCACTTTATTAAGGACGGTAAAGAATATAAATTACAGACAAAAGACCTGTGTAGTCAAGCAAGAAAAGCAGGAATAGATTTTATAGCAGACAGATAAATTCCAATTTATCTAGTAGTTTAATTTTGGGTAGGTTAAACTCCCCTAAATTTCAAATCGATCGGAGTGGGAGAAGCTGAGTAAGATTTAGCTTGGGGTTGGCTCGCATCAAACAAAATCGAATTGTTGGTTCGATTTTCGTGAATCATGCTCCACCAAAACAATCGTTCATGCATGATTTATTGCTGTTTCATCATAGATAATAAAAAGCATTTTTTATATCTCCACGCATACATGGTGTGCCTGTGTTGTGATTTTACGCATTTATTTTAAGACAAGTTTTCATCAGCTTTTTTCATAGCGAATTTGCCTTGCTGAAAGGTAAATAATCAAAAAATAACTCAATTTTTAAGATTTTTCCTTGAATTTATAAAAAACTTTATGAAAATATAAAAAAAATCCGAAAAAAGTATTGAATTATTTTTTCTACTGTGCTATAATAGTATAATCATCTATCATCAAGTGAGATATTACTATGAGAACAAGAAAAGAAAATGACTCGGTGGGTACGTTAGAAGTCCCCCTCAACGCCTATTACGGCGTGCAGACATTGCGCGGATTTGAAAACTTCCAAATTTCCGGCAATAAGATGAACCCCTATTTCCTTCAAAATATCACCCTCATCAAAAAGGCCGCTGCCAAAATCAATGGGCAATATGGCTATATTCCCAAAGATATTGCTGACGCTATCATTACGGCTTGTGAAGAGATTGCTGAAGGGAAATGGTCAGATGAATTTATCACCGATGCCATCCAAGGTGGCGCCGGCACAACCGTTAACATGAACGTCAACGAAGTGATTGCCAACCGCGCAACCGTTCTTTTAGGAGGCAAAAAAGGACAATACCTTTGCCATCCCAACGATCACGTCAACCACGCGCAGTCCACCAACGACGTTATCCCCTCTGCGGGAAAATTGACCGTATTAAACCTTGCAGACAAGCTGTTGAGCAATCTTGAACAGCTTGCAGACTCCCTTGAAAATAAAGCCAAAGAATTTGACGGCATCATCAAAATGGGCAGAACGCAATTGGAAGATGCAGTTCCCATTCGTTTGGGACAGGAATTCCACGCATACGCCTCTGCTTTACGTCGTGATCTTAAACGCATTTCCAACAGTTTACACGAAATGCACGTCCTCAATATGGGCGGAACTGCCATTGGAACGTGCGTGAACGCGGAAAAGGAATACGTAGACAGCATTGTTCAAGTGTTGGCTGAAGAAAGTGGTAGAGCTCTGCAAAAAGCCGACGACCTGATTGACGCTACGCAGAATATTGATTGTTTCGTTGCCGTATCGGGAAGCTTGAAGGCCTGCGCCGTCAATCTTTCCAAGATGTGTAACGATTTACGCCTGATGTCGAGTGGCCCTAAGACGGGTTTTGGGGAAATTACCCTTCCAGCCAAGCAAAACGGCTCGTCCATTATGCCCGGGAAAGTAAATCCCGTTATCCCTGAAGTGGTAACGCAGGTTGCTTTCCTTGTCATTGGCAACGACGTTACCATTACGTTAGCGGCCGAAGCCGGTCAGTTGGAGTTGAACGCCTTTGAGCCCGTCATCTTCTATAAATTGTTTGAATCGTTGACCTGCCTGACAAATGCCATGCATACTTTGCGCGTCAATTGTATTGATGGGATTGTTGCCAATGCCAAGCACTGTGAAGATTTGGTGTATCGCAGTGTAGGCTTGGTTACGGCGCTCTGCCCCTATTTGGGGTATAAAAAGTCTGCAGAACTTGCCAAAGAAGCCCTCGCCAAAGATATAGGCATTAAAGATTTAATCTTGGAATATAAACTCATTGACCCCGAACTTTTGGACAAGATTTTAGATCCTTATTCCATGACTTAATTGAAAACGGGCATACCATGTATGCGTTGAATATAAAATTTACCCCGTCGAAACCATCGACGGGGTTTTTATCTACAGCCCTGTTTGATTTACTCTTTTTTATTCCACTACACCAAGAATCAAAGGTTTCTTTTCTGGCGCTGTCTTTGCGATGCGAGTTGCTTGCAACAAGCGAGCTTCCGATTGCGCAAACGTATTTTCTCTTTCTGAATACAACGTAGCAATCGGCGTGCCTACTTCCACGTAATCCCCTGTCTTTGCCATAAGATAAATCCCAGCCGCAGGATCAATGACGTCCTCTTTCGTATTTCTACCCGCGCCGAGAAGCAAGCTGGCTACGCCATACCCTTCCGCGTCTACACCCGTGATATATCCGCTTTCCTTCGCGCGCACCGTATAGGAATATTTCGCCGTCGGGAACTGTTCGGGATGTAAAATCCAATCACCCTTCCCGCCCTGCGCCGTTACCATATCGGCAAAACATTGCAGAGCCGTTCCGTTTGCAATGGCGTCTTTCGCCATCTGTTCGCACTCCGCATAAGTACCCTTTTCCGCCAAGTTTAAAATGTTGGCGGCAAGCGCAATACAGATCTCCGTAAGATCTTGAGGGCCCTGTCCTTTGAGGGTTTGAATGGACTCGATTACCTCTAAGGAATTGCCGATTGCATACCCAAGCGGGGTATCCATGTCTGTGATGAGCGCGCGCATACGCTTGCCGGCACGCTTACCGATCTCCACCATCCATTGCGCAAGTTCACGGCTCTTTTCCTCCGTTTTCATGAATGCGCCACTGCCCGTTTTGACATCCAACACGATACAGTCATCATCCGCTGCAAGCTTTTTGCCCATAATGCTGGACACAATCAAGGGAAGGCTGTCCACGGTTGCTGTTACGTCACGAAGCGCATACAAAAGTTTGTCCGCGGGCGCAAGTTCGGCATTTTGGCCGACGATGGCAATCCCTACTCGATTGACGATTTCTTTAAACTCGTCAATGGGCAAGCTGGTTTTAAACCCGGGAATAGCTTCCAATTTGTCGATGGTACCACCCGTATGCCCAAGGCCACGACCACTCATCTTTGCCACTTTCACACCAAGACTTGCCACGATGGGGGCTACAACCAAGCTCGTCTTATCCCCCACGCCACCCGTGGAGTGCTTATCCACGCGTAAACCATGAATTTCGGAAAAATCAAGGCGTTCCCCCGAATCGCGCACAGCAAACGTCAATGCTGCGGTTTCTTCTAAATTCATGCCACGGAAATAGATTGCCATGCAAAGGGCCGCCGCTTGATAATCGGGGATTTCTCCCTTGACGTATCCCTCCAAAAACCATTTAATTTCCGCTTCACTCAAAACGCCACCGTCGCGTTTCTTTTGAATAATATCATACATGCGCATAAAGTAGTCCTCCTTTAATGCAAATCCGCCTTCCCAAACGAGAAGGGAAGAAGTTCATTCAACGTATAAACTCGAATATCTTTCGGCGTTCCCAAAAGAATACGGAAATCGCCCTCGCAAAACTCTGCAAGCGCTTGTCTGCACACCCCACAAGGAGCGCAGAATTCTGCAATTTCCTTTCCTTTACCACCAACAATCGCAATTGCCGTAAATTCCAGTTCCCCTTCGCTGACCGCTTTAAAAAGTGCGGTGCGCTCAGCGCAATTGGTAGGCGAATAGCCTGCGTTTTCCACGTTACAACCAAGATAAACTTTGCCACTCTTGCCAAGAAGGGCGGCACCGACATGAAAACCAGAATAAGGCGCGTATGATCTCTCACGCGCCTCCACTGCCAATTCCATCAATTGTAAATCAGTCATTGGTAATCTCCTTTAAAAAGCTGTTGCCAAAAATGCTATCCGTAGGAAGCCCGAACCATTCTAAAATGGTAGCGCCGATATCGGCAAAGCTCGATCTTGTCCCCAAATCAACATTCTCTTTGAGTTTTCTTCCGTATGCGAGCATGGGCGTATACTCACGGGAGTGATCCGTGGAAGGCGTTGCAGGATCGCAACCATGATCGGCTGTAATAATCAACAGGTCTTCCTCACGAAGTTGAAGCAAAATTTCCCCAAGACAATCGTCAAAGGCAGACATTGCTTTTGCGTAACCATCCACGTCGTTTCTATGCCCATACACCATGTCAAAATCCACCAAGTTGATGAAGCATAAACCGTTAAAATCGCGTTTCAACGCAGACATGGTACGCTCCATTCCCTCTTGGTTACCCGCCGTAGGCTGACTTTCCGTAAAGCCTTGTCCAGCGAAAATATCATAGATTTTGCCAATGGAAAGCACATCATATCCCGCCTCTTTTAACAACACGGGCACTGTTTTTGCAGGAGGAACCAACGAATAATCGTGACGGCGCGAAGTGCGCTTAAAGGGATATTCCCCCTCGAATGGACGCGCGATAACGCGCCCTACGCCATGTTTTCCGTGCAAGATTTCTCTGGCAATTTCACAGTAACGATACAGCTCCTTAATCGGCACAATCTCCTCGTGCGCTGCAATTTGAAATACGCTGTCCGCCGATGTGTACACAATCAGCTTTCCCGTCTTGATATGCTCTTCACCATACTCTTTGATAACTTCCGTCCCAGAATAGGGAAGGTTGCACAACACGCCACGTCCCGTGCGTTTTTCAAATTCTTCCAACACCTCTTGCGGGAAGCCGTTGGGATAGGTGGGCAACGGGTCAGGGGAATAGATCCCTGCGATCTCCCAATGTCCTATCGTCGTGTCTTTCCCTTTGGAAGATTCGGTCATACGGGCATAGCAGGTATGCGTTGAACGACCTTTTTCTCCCACGCCATCAATGTTGAACAGCCCCATTTTTTCCAAATTAGGGCAGTTGAAATATACACTTTTACGAATGGAAGCGAGGGTGTTGCTCCCCTCGTCATTCCAAAGATTTGCATCCGGCATTGCGCCGATGCCAAAACTATCTAAAACGATCAAAAACGCTCGTTTTGCCATCTTTTACTCCTTATGCCTCCGCGATATTGAGGGCGATTTCCATCATTTTCGTGAAGGAAGTCTGTCTTTCTTCCGCGGTCGTATTTTCTTCGGGATACACAAAAGAATCGCTGACCGTGCAGATACAGAGCGCTTTTTTACCTGCGCGCGCTGCATTGCAATAGAGAGCCGCAGATTCCATTTCTACGCCAAGAACCCCCATCTTTGTCCACTGCATACCGGAATTGGCATCGTCGTAAAACATGTCCGAAGATAAAATATTGCCTACGCGATAGTTGATTCCCATCTTTTCACATTCTTCCGCTGCCTTTTTAACCATTTCAAAATCGGCAATCGGGCAGAACGTGCCGGGCAAGTTGTACTGAGAAGCGTAATTGCCATTGGTGCAAGCGCCCATTGCAATAACGATATCACGCGCGTGTAAATCGGGCGTAAAGCCACCGCAAGAACCAACGCGGATAATCGTTTCTACTCCGTAGAAGTTGAAAAGCTCATACGAGTAAATGCCAATCGAGGGTTGTCCCAT
>JAFTMD010000092.1 GCA_017452585.1 Clostridia bacterium | reverse complement strand
TCTTCACCTTTTCGGAAATCTCCACACCGCAGATGACAAACACTTCGTATCCGTTGCGTTCGGCAATCAGAGGTAAATAGGCGCGCTCAGCAGACGGAATTTTTTTCTCGTTGAAAAATTTTTTAAGCGTCTTTTTGCCACCGCCAAAGGCGCAGATATAATCCCCTTCCTCACGAAAACGATAGACAACGTCTTTAGGGAACTTATCCCCGTCCACGCGGAGTATTTTCCAGGGGGATAAAACGGTGTTTTGCGGAGATTTTGACACGCTCACCGCATACCTGCCCCCCTCGTAGCTATTTTTATCAAAGGGTTGCATGGGAGATTTTTCCACTTCTTCATCCAATTTTTTAAGGTAGAATGCAAGATGTTTTTCTCGCTTTTCCCCCTCCACATTTTGCGGAAGCGTCAGCTTTGCGCCACGCTCCAACGTCTGCAAATTATAAGCCTGCTCTAAATGGAGAGCGGTGTAATCACGCTCCAAACCCAACCACTTAAACGCCAACAGGCAAGCCCGACGGAAGATGGGTTTTTCCTCGCAAAAATCTACCCGAATTTCTTCCTCCTGACGGGTGAGCAGCTTTTCGGCATAGGTATACAAAAGCGCATCGTCTTCTGTAGCAAGTTCGGAAAACCGCAGAAGATTTTTACGTCCATTCGGCACACATTCCTCCAACAAAGGAAATACTTTGTGACGCAAAAAATTGCGCGTGAATTGCGTTTCTGCATTCGTCTTATCCTCTCGCCAAATCAGCCCGTTTTCTTGGGCATAGACGAGAATTTCCTGCCTCGACCAATTGAGGAAGGGGCGGATTAAAAAGTCGTTCATCGCAGACATGCCCCCCACGCCCGTGAGGGAAGTACCTCTAAGCAGACGGAATAAAACCGTTTCCGCATTGTCCTCTTGATGGTGCGCCGTTGCGATAAAATCCGTCCGATTTTCTTTCCTCAAGCGAGCAAAACACTCCTGCCTGAAACGACGCGCCGCCGTTTCCAAACTCTCCTTTTTCTCATTTGCCAACGCAGGGCAGTCCGCACGAAAAATCGTCAACGGAATTTCCCATGCTTTGCACAGATCTTCCACAAAACGCATATCCTCCACGCTTTCCTCACCACGGATACCATGCTCGCAATGGCAAGCGGACAGCGTATATCCATACCCTGTCTCATGCGTTTTCAGATAGTGCAATAAACTCACCGAGTCTACACCACCACTCACCGCGACCCATATTCTCTTGTTTAAAAAAGCGTGTAAATCCATCATTGCACTCAAATTATAGCACATTTGAGGGAATTTGGCAAGTCTTTCCACGAAAAAACCACCCGTAAAGAGTGGCTTTTTTAAAACTTATTTCTTTTTCTTAAATTCTTTCATGCCGTTGGTACTGCCGCCGTCGCAAAGCACGTCAACGCCTGCCAAATAACCGTTGCGTTCATCTGCAACCGTCGCCAATGCATAACCAAGCTCTTCGGGTCTCCCCATTCTTTCCTCTGCCGAGAAGGGAATGAGCATCCCGCCGTCTTCCTTTTCCAAATTTCCCATATCAGTGGCAATCAAGCCGGGGCTTAACGACACAACGCGGATCCCCTTTACACCATATTCAAAAGCGCATTTTTTAGCATACCAAACAACAAAGTTTTTGGAAAGGGAGTATGCAAATCCTTTTTGCTGATATTCCCCTTTTGCAATACTGCTTCTCTTGATAAGCTTCTTCAAAAACGCCGCTTCGTCCGTTTCAGCCAATGCGTACGCCTTTTTAGGAATGATGATCGAGGGAAGAATATACGCTGAATTGGAAGATACGTCCACGATAACAGAGCCCTTATTCATCACCTTGGAAAATTCCTGATTAATATACACGGTTCCCAATGCATTGATACGCAAAATAGATTCGGGCGTACCCTTCATCGCAGGGGATACGCCTGCCGAGTTGATCACGTTTTTCACTTCGCCAAGGGAAGTGGCAAACTCTACCAATTCCTTTACGCTTTCTCTGTTAGAAGTATCGCACGTCTTTGCATAAGCGGTATATCCGAGCGCTTTCAACTCGTTTACCCCATTTTCCAATTTGGACATCGTTCTGCCGGAAATGACAATAATCTTATCTTTGGGCATATATTTTGCCGCCTCTAAACCCATACCGCTGCCGCCGCCTGTAATGACACATACATTTGCCATATTTTTTTCTCCTACAAATAATTTCTTCAAATAAACCCATACTAAAATTAGGATTTATTATCTTTAGTATAACACGTTCATAAAAATCTTGTCAAGGCATTTGTTCTCTTCCGTAAAAATATTTCTCAATCGTTTCATTTAAAAATAAATAGTAAAGAAATATACACTTTTTTGCAAAAATGTGGAATTTTTTTTGCAAAACCTATTGCAATTTGAAAAGAAGTATGTTATAATATACGAGATGTATACTACAAGTATTTTTTAAGTATATCAACAAAATATATTATTAAGGAGTCCTTATTATGGGAAATAGTTTCAAAGAACTCAAACTTGCCACAAAAGAGGCAAAAAGAGCGTACAAGAAGAGCAAGCGTAAACACGTAACTCTGTGGAAAACACTTGCTATTTTGTCCACGATTGTTACAGTCGTTGGCTTTGGCGTACGCACCGTATCCACACTGTTTGACAACACGCTTGCAGTGTTCGTAGGTGGTACGTTTACCAAGTACAACAACTACGATGAAAACGCAATGTATTTCACGTCCGATTATGACGACGTAAATACCATGATTAAAGAAGGTCATCTTCTTGCTCGTCAAGTAGAAGCAGAAGGCGCAACCCTTCTCATGAACAACGGCGCGCTTCCCCTTGCAAAAGGCGCAAAGGTAAGCACCCTTTCCACCAGCTCCGTTGACCTCGTTTACGGTGGTACCGGTTCGGGCAACGTAGACGCTTCCACAGCATTGAGCTTGAAAGATTGCTTGGAATCGACCTCTGAAGAACTCAACGTTGGCTTAGACGTCAACGATACCCTTTGGAATTTCTATTTGAACGAAGCAGCAGGCTATCGTCGCAGCGCAGGTTCTGGCGAAAGCGCAGTGTTGGCTGGCCACGCTTCCATCAATGAATTCCCTGTAGATGAGTTCCCTCAGAACGTAAAGGATTCCATCGTAGAATATGGTGATGCAGCCATCGTTACTTTCTCCCGCGTAGGCGGTGAAGGCTATGACTTGGAATTTGACCTTACCGGTAAAACGCAAAACTATCTTGCGTTGGACGAAAAAGAAACCAACCTTTTGAAGTATGCAACGGAACTTAAGAAGGAAAACAAAATCAAATCCCTTATCGTTCTTTTGAATACCTCCAACGCTTTGCAGCTTGATTTCTTGAAGAATGAAGAAATTGAAGTGGACGCTTGTCTTTGGATTGGTGGCCTTGGGGAAGCTGGTACGGAAGCCGTTGCTGATATCCTTGTTGGTAACGTAAATCCCTCTGGTAGCTTGGCGGATACCTATGCATACAACAACTACACCTCCCCTGCAATGCAGAACTATACGGCAGTTCAATATAAAGGTTTCGACGGTAAGAACATTCCTTCCAACACTTCCACCTATATGATTTATCAGGAAGGCATCTACGTTGGTTACAAATATTATGAAACCAGATATGAAGACTACGTTTTGGAACAGGGCAACGCAGGCGCGTTTAAATACAACGAAGAAGTTGCTTACACCTTCGGTTCCGGCATCTCCTATTCCAATTTCAAATATACGATGGGCGAAGTGCAGGAAACGGCTGATCAGTTCATTATCCCTGTAACCGTTGAAAACGAAGGCCCTTACGCTGGTAAAGAAACCGTACAGATTTATTTACAATCCCCTTACACCGCTTATGACGTAGCGAACAAAGTAGAAAAAGCATCCGTTTCCCTCGTTGGTTTCGACAAGACAGATATCATTGAAGTTGGCAAAACGGAAACTCTTGAAATCAAAGTAGACAAGCGTGACCTCGCTTCCTACGACGCATACGGCGCAAAGACCTATATCTTAGAATCGGGCAACTATTATTTCACGGCTGCAACCGACGCGCACAATGCAATCAACAACATCTTGGCGAAAAAAGGCAATACCCCTGCAAGCACCAACAACCGTATGGATGCAGAAGGCAACGCTGAACTCGTTTACACTTGGAATGCTGCATTTGAAAATGGTATGGATCTTACCTATGCAAAATCTTTGAATGGTACGGAAATCACCAACCAGCTTTCCAATGCTGACCCTACACTCTATGAAGGCACGAAGGCTCAAGCTGAAAAGGCAAACTTCACCTATCTCTCCAGAAACGACTGGACAGGCACTTGGCCCACCGAAAGCCTTGTATTCACTTTGAATGAAACTTTGATCAAAGATTTGCAGGAAGTTCATTATAACCCCGCAGATTATGAAAAAGTTGAAATGCCCAAACTTGGCCAGAAACATGGCAAGACGCTCTATGAAATGATCGGTAAAGATTTTAACGATCCCGCTTGGAAATTGCTCCTTGAACAGCTCACGTTTGAAGAAATGGTTACCATGATCGGGGACTCCTTCCACTGGAGAATGCCCGTTGAATCCGTTCAGGCTCCCGGTACGCGTGACGAAAATGGCCCTCAAGGCTTGACGGCTTCCCTCTTCAACGCTGAAAGAGGCGAATTGAAAGCAACCGCTTTGACGTCCGAAGACGTTATGGCTGCTACCTTTAATGTAGAACTTATTGAAAAGATTGGTAACTTGGTTGGTAACAACTGCTTGCACGCAAACGTTGCTTGTCTCTATGGCCCCGGCGCAAATACCCACCGTACCCCTTACGGCGGAAGAAACTTTGAATACTACTCTGAAGACGGCTTCCTCGCTGGCGAAATGGGTGGCGCAGAAGTTAAGGGTATTCAGGACAAGGGTGTTGACGTTGTTATGAAACACTTCGCTTTGAACGATTCTGAACAGGATCGTCTTGGTCAGGCTGCATGGATTAACGAACAGGCTGCTCGTGAAATCTATCTTAAGGCTTTCCAGAAATCTTTGGAAGAATCCAACGGCAACGGCGTTATGACCGCTTACACTCGTTGGGGTACTCGTTGGTCTGGTTCCCATAAGGGCCTTATGACCGGCATTATGCGTGGCGAATGGGGCAACGACGGCTTCTCCATCACCGATAACGTACTTGTAACCTATACCAACGGCGTTGACGCTGTTATGGCCGGCGGTGTTACCACCTTCGACGCAATGCTTTGGTATGTAACCGATCAGCTTCCTAACTATAAAGATGATCCCGTTGTTGTTACTGCAATGGTGGAAGCTGCTCATTACAACCTCTATGCGCTTGCAAATTCGTCCGGTATGAATGGTATGGGCCCCGAAACGACCATTGAAGTAGCAAGATTGATTATTCAAGACGTTGCTGACATCATGATCGTTGCTGGCGCTATTCTTGCAATCGTTTCCTACGTGCTTTGGATCGTAGGCAGCGTTAAAATCAAAGACGAACGCAAAGCATATAAGCTTGCAAAATGCAATTTGAAAACTGCAAAGAAAGCAAAATAAGATTTGAGTAAAAAAATCTCTTGCCTTATGAATTTCACAAGCGCAAGAGATTTTTACTAAATATAAACTTCTAAATTTCACGAGGTATCTTTAAAATGAGAAAGGAATTACTGTTTAACAACGACTGGAGTTTTACCTATTTTGATGGCTCCGTCACCCCCCTGAACCTCCCCCATACTTGGAATAACAAAGACGGTCAAGACGGCGGGAATGACTACAAACGTGGCACTTGCACCTACCAAAAGAAATTCTCTGCGCCTGAATATTCCGCAGACGAACAGGTTTATTTGGATTTCGCAGGCGTCAATGCTTCTGCAAAGGTAATTTTGAACGGCAACGTTGTCGGTACGCATGACGGTGGCTATTCCACCTTCCGTTGCAACATCACCAACGTATTGCAGAAGGAAAACACGCTGGTTGTAGAAGTAGATAACTCTGTCAATGATCGCGTTTATCCGCAAAAGGCAGACTTCACCTTCTACGGTGGTATTTACAGAGACGTCAAGATGTTGATCGTCAACAAAAACCACTTTGACTTAGACTACTGCGGTGGCCCCGGTATTGCGGTAAACGCAGAAGTCAACGGCGAAAACGCTGATGTTTGGGTGCGCACCTGGCACAATGCTGAACAAGGCACTGTACAGCTCACCATCAAAGATGCGGAAGGTAAAATCGTTGTACAAGGCGAAGGCACGGATACGAAACTTCCCATTCAAAACGTACATCTTTGGGACGGTATTGAAGATCCCTATCTTTACACCTGCGAAGCAGTGTTGCTTGTAAACGGCGAAGCCGTAGACAACGTTTCCACTCATTTCGGTGCGCGTACCTTCTCCGTTGATCCTCAAAAAGGTTTCTTCTTGAACGGCCGCAGCTATCCTTTGCGCGGGGTTTGCCGTCACCAAGACTGGAGAGGCCTCGGTAATGCTATCGGCAAAGAACAACATGATACGGATATGGCAATCATTCGTGAAGTTGGCGCAAACACCATTCGTTTGGCGCACTACCAGCATGATCAATACTTCTATGACCTCTGCGATAAATATGGTATGGTTGTTTGGGCGGAAATCCCCTATATTTCCGAACATATGCCCAACGGCAGAGAAAACACCATCTCGCAAATGAAGGATCTTGTTATTCAAAATTATAACCATGCTTCCATCTGTTTCTGGGGCTTGAGCAACGAAATCACCATTTCCACGAAGGATAATAAAGATATGTTGGACAACCACCGCGTACTCAATGATTTGGTACACGAATTGGATCCTTCCCGTCCTACGACCTTGGCTTGCTACGCTATGTGCGGCCCCTTCAACAAATCGGCTCATATCTCCGATATCGTCAGCTGGAATTTGTATCTCGGCTGGTATGTTCCCGGAATGTTCCTCAACAAGCTTTGGATTGATTTCTTCCACCTTGTTTATCCCAACCGTGCTCTTGGTTATTCGGAATATGGTTGCGAATGCATGCCTAATTTGCACTCCTCCCACCCTCGCCGTGGCGACCAGTCGGAAGAATATCAGTGCAAATACAACGAATATATGTTGAAAGTGTTTGAAGAACGTCCCTTCATGTGGGCTACGCATCTTTGGAATATGTTCGATTTCGCAGCAGACGCGCGTAATCAGGGCGGTGAACCGGGCATGAACCACAAAGGTTTGGTTACGTTTGACCGTAAGATCAAGAAGGATAGCTTCTACGTATACAAGGCATATTGGTCGAAAGAACCTTTCGTATATATCGCAAGCAAGCGTTATGTTGAACGTCCCGAAAAGACGACGACGGTGAAAGTATATTCCAACTGCAACTCGGTTACCCTTTACGCAAACGGCAAGGAAATTGAAACGCAGGTTGGGGATAAAGTGTTCACGTTTGAAATTCCTTTGACGGGCGAAGTGAAATTGGAAGCTGTATCGGGTGAAAACCGTGACGAAGCAACGATTCGCTATGTAGAAAAAGCGAACCCCAAATACAAGCTTGGTAAAGACGGCGGAAACGGCGGAAACTGGACCTAATCCTACTTGAATAAGCGAAAGCCATCATATATTTGTGATGGCTTTTTTGATATCTTCAACGCGTACATGGGTATGGGGTAAGGTACTTTTATCGTACAATATTGTTGTTTTCTTCCCCTATCTTATAAGGAAATACTGCGTTAAAATTTTAATTTAAAAATTAATTTACTGTTATGTTCTTTAACACTCTGTTTACTAAAATTTGAATTTGCTCCCAATGATTTCGATGCGCCTTCAACCTTTATGGCTGTACTTACAGATATTGTTGCAGTATTGGAATTACTTAACTCAATAACATAATTCGAAAGCATATCCCCTGCGTTTTTTGAACAACGCATATTGACAAGTTCTCTTACATTATGGTCCTGCGCAAACCAACAAAGTTTAGGCCTTGTCGGTTTGCGCGTGCTCGTAAAGCTCATTTCAGCCACTGATTGGCTTTTTGATACCAAATTTTTCTTTTCAGCGTATTCCCCTTCCGTTTTCAACATCTGTTTTCTCGTAACCTTTGCTTCACCATTTGCATTCTCTGCCTGGTTAACCATTTCAATCAATTCCACGATATAATGTTTCGCTCCCAATGAGAAGGCTATATGTTGCAATTCCGCCAACTTTGCTTGTTGAATATACGAAAAATAACTATCCAAACTGATATAACAATTTCTATTAAAAGGATCTACATAATATACTGAATCACAAACGGCAGCCGGTAAAAATTGCAAACTACTAAAGGCAATTTCCTCATCATACAAATGTAAAATCTCCACGCCCTTTTCTTTGCTCAACCACCCAATTGCCCCGTCACAAACTTCAATTCCTTTTCTTACTGCATCATCAACAATATGAACTAAATTGGGTATATTAAAATCTGCATCTAAATAATCATTGGGAAATAATGGACAATACTTTTTCTTTTGATTTTCAAGATTTTGCTTCTTAAGATTTTCCATCAACGAAGATATACCATCCTTAGTCGCATCGACAATATTTTTACCCACTTTTCCTACATTTGACATTGCCGATTTTACAATCTCTGCTCCCTTTTTTTGATTTTTTTCCATTTGTTGTACCTCCATGCATTTTATATACTATAAACGGAATTGTATTTCTCGCGAACTAGGGCTACACTTCTCTACTTTATTATATCATATCTAGACGATTTAATCAAGTATTTTTAAAAACTATACCGCAGGGCATTTGCCCTGCGGTATAAAACTTTATGCAATTTAATTTCGCTTATGCATCCAATGTAGGTTTGCCAAGCGCTTTACGCAATTCGTTGAACTCAACCAATACTTTCGCGTCTTCTGCTTCTATTGCAGCCTTCTTTTCTGCGGGAAGCGCGTCGTATTTTGCTTTCGCCTCTGCTTCTTTCTTCAATGCAGCTTCTTTTTCTTCAGGTTCAAGCTTGTCAAGAGGATCTACGTATTCGATACCTTCAGCCGCCGCCTTTGCCTTTTGGTCCATAACGATTGCCTTATGGTCGAACTTCGAGAACTTTTCAACGCCCATGAATACGAAGATTGCCGCGATTACTGCATAACCGATGGTTTCGCCACCGAAGAAGATCCAAGGCAATACGCCACGAATCAATTCGGAGCTTACGTTGGTGTTGGAATATTCCACTGCGCCAAGAACAACGTTCAAAATACCCGTTGCAATACCCGTCATACCAACCATGATTGCGCCATAGATGGCCATGGACAAGCCGTCCGTTCTCACGCCGTGCAAAGCTTCCTGGTGGTCCATGATGTCTGCAAGAAGTGCCAAGGAAAGGTACATTGCAGGTGCGGAACCAAGCGCCTTAATAACGAATGCTACCACTGCAAGGGGGTAGGAATAAGGCGTTCCGGGAGGGATCAATAAGCCCATAACACCACCGGCTACGGATACCAAAGAGCCGAACAAGATAGCTTTGCCCTTACCAATCTTATTTGCCAAAGGCCAAGCAATAACCATACCAACAGCGGTAGGAATAGCACCAACGATAGAAAGCGTGCCGTGCAATGCTCCACCGTAGTCAATTGTATAGTTGCCGTTTGCGTCCGCAAACATGGACTGACAATAGTAAAGCTGAGATACGTTCTTGAGCATACCGCCAAGCTGATACATCAAGAAGAAGATAATCATGATTACCCAGAACTTGTCCTTCAAGCAAATCTTAAGCTGTTGGCCAATGGGAGTTGCCTTCTTTTCTTCCTGTTTGATATTAAGGTCAAAGGTTTCTTCCGTAACTCTTTCACGAGTGAAGTAGTATTCGAGAAGCGCGCCAACTGCGGAGATAGCCATAAGTGCAATAACGAAGAATTTCCATGCGCCATAAGAAGCCATGCCGTCATAGATGATTGCGCCAGCCGCATTTTTATAATACATAATCGCGCCGGTTGCTTCGTTCAAAACTGCTTCTGCGCCGGGATAGGTTGCGATAACGGCAGGATCCAACTGATATACGAACAATTTACCAAGGAAGAAGGGCAAAATCATCGAGCAAAGGCCGATTGCAGCAAGCTGCGTAGCGTTTGCGATGGTTGCAATCAAGGATCTGTCTTTGCTGTTACGCGTGGAAAGACCAACAAGCGCGGAATGCGAGGTATAGTAGAAGGGATATGCAACTGCATACCAAAGATTATACCCGATGGCAATCAAAATCATTGCCAAGATCTGCTGACTAGAAGCGCTGTCTTCATTGGTGAATGGTGTAAAAACAAAGAGCACCAACATTGCAAGAACCATAAAAGGAACTGCAACCAAAAGGAGCGGTCTTGCCTTGCCGGCTTTCGTCTTGTTGTTTTCCATCAAACGGCCGACCAAAATATTGACGGCAACAACAAGGATAACTGAGTGGATGGGCT
>JAFTMD010000091.1 GCA_017452585.1 Clostridia bacterium | reverse complement strand
GTTATCGAATCTCTTGGACATTCGCTCTTAATAACGGAATCGAAGTAAGTTACGTGTACTGAAGAAGGTAATCATGAATATTGTACTTGCTCTACTTGTACTAAAGTATACGAATATGAAGAAGCAAAAACGGAAACCACCGTTGCTGCGCAGACGATAAAATCGGAAGGGCATTCCCTTACCATGACAGAGGAAAAAACAGCAACTTGTACGGAAGGTGGTAACATTGCTTACTGGACGTGCGGTGCTTGCGACAAAGTTTATGCAGATGAAGCTTGTGAAAAAGAAATCACGCTTGCTGAAACGGTAGTTGCAGCGAAGGGGCATTCCTATGAAGAAACGCTTGTCGTAGAAGGCGCAGTTACTGAATACGAACCCGGTGAAGCATTTAACACGGCAAACCTTGTTGTAAAGCTCGATTGTACGGTTTGCGATTATATGGAAACCGTAACCGATTACGAGATCAGCAAGACGCAAAATCTTCAACCTGAAGACAGCGAAATCGTCCTCTCTTGCGTAAAAGACGGCAAGACCTATACGGCAACCGTAACGATCGTGGTTCTTCACGTACATAGTACGGGCGATTTGATTCCTGCGCAGGAAGCAACCTGTACGGAAGAAGGTACGATTGCGTACTATGAATGTACGGCATGTAAGATGAAGTTTGAGGACAAGGAAGCAACGAAAGTCCTTGAAAATATCGTAGTTCCCGCAAACGGCCACGAGGGCGTTATGACGGAAGCAAGCGAATCCAGCTGTAAGGAAGCAGGTAACAATGCATACTGGACTTGTGAAGATTGCGGAAAGGTATTCGCAGATGCAGATTGCACGCAGGAAACGACGGTAGAAGAACAGAAACTTCCTTTAGCAGACCATGAAACGGAAATTGCAAAAGACGATGAAGGGCATTGGGAAGAATGTAAAAACTGTGATTATGCATCCGAAAAAGAAGCGCACGTAGGCGTTGCTTATCCTGACGCGGCGGCTGTATGTGACGTATGTAACGTAACGTTTGGCGAAGCAAGCTGGGACGGTTGGGTTCACTTTGCGCCCGGTGTTGTTTATGCAGACTATTATGAAGGAATTGAAGGCACGGTAAACGGCGCTGATTATATCGATTACGAGTTAATCACGCTTGAAAACGGCATGGCGGCAACGAAATTTAGCGTAAAGGCAGGAACGCCTGCAAACGCGTCCACCGCTGTTTGGAACGACCAGAACTTGACGCAAAACATTAAAGTTCCCGTAAGAAAGAACGGAACGAAGGCAATCGCTTATATCACGAACCATGGTACGCAGGATATAACGGTGACGTTTGGTGCCGTTAACAGCGCGAAAGATACGGGTAGCGGTACGGTGCTTGTACCTGCAGGTAAAACGGCTGTTGCGAAATTTACAGTAACGAGTGGCGCTGCGCAGGGTAATAACAGCTGGTTTGCGGTAAGAGATGCAGTTGTAAGCGACACTTCCTTTACCGTATATGGTTACTTTAACGTGGAAGACGATATTGCCAGCCTTGGCATTGTTAAACCCGCAGTGAAGATGAACTATCAAGTAGGGGAAACGTTCTCCGCAGAAGGCTTGCGTCTTTCGGTGGCTTCGATGAAAGAAGGGGCAACGGCAAACTATGGCGAAACGGAAATTTACAGCAACATTGTTACGAACTTTGACGGCTATACCTTCACAAATGAAGACGTAGGTATGCAGACGGTAACCGCAAGCTTCGCAGGCGCAACGGTAACCTATGAAATCACGGTGGCTGGGCATGAACACAATGTGGTGGCAGTGGATTATCAGGCCGCTACTTGTACGGAAGACGGCGTTATTGCGCATTACAAGTGCGATCTTGACAACTGCGGACAGTTGTTTGCAGATTCTGAAGGCACGCAGCCTATCACGGCGGATTCTATTGTCATTGCGAAAGGTCACAACTTTGCTGAATATCCCGATACGATTGCAAAGTGCGCAAATTGCGATGCAACGAAGAGTATTCCCGCAGTGGACGGTCTTGTACATTTCGCTCCCGGTGTCGTTTACGCAGACTATTACGAAGCAATCAGCGGCACGGTAAACGGCGCGGATTATATCAATTACGAGCTGATTACGCTTGAAAACGGCCTTGCTGCAACGAAGTTTACGGTTGCTGCAGGTACGCCTGCAAATGCGTCTACCGCAGTATGGAATGATCAGGATTTGACGCAAAATATTAAGATTCCCGTAAGAAACGATGGGACAAAAGCGATTGTATATATCACCAATCATGGTTTGCAAAATATCACCGTAACGCTTGGCGCTGTTAGCAACAAGGTGGATATGGGTAGTGGTACTGTATTGGTGCCTGCAGGCAGAACGGCTTCCGTAGAATTTATGGTTACCGGTGGTGATGCAGAGGGTAATAACATTTGGTTTGCCGTAAGAGACGCGGTTGCAAGCGAAACGTCCTTCACCGTATTGGGTTATTTTGATGTGGGAGAAGATATTGCAAGCCTTTCCATCAAGACGCCTGCAAACAAAACAAGCTTTAAACCCGGTGAAACGTTCTCGGCTGAAGGTCTTCGTCTTACCGTTGCTTCTAAAGCGGAAGATGTGCAGGCAAATTACAGTCAAACGGAAATTTACAGCAACTTTGCAACGGATTTGGACGGCAAGGTATTCACGGCGGCTGATTCCGGTAAAAAGACGGTTACCGTAACCTTCGCAGGCGCAACGGTTAGCTACGAAATTGAAGTGCTCGACCACGATCACGAACCCGTGGAAGTGGAAGGCAAGGCAATGATCCAGTGTCAGGAAAATGGCTATGAAACCTATTACAGATGTACAGTGGTAGGCTGTAACAAGCTGTTCTCTGATATGGATTGCACGGATGAAATTAAGGCTCCGGTAGTCATTCCCGCGCATACGGCATCTGCAACGCTTCCTGGGGAAGAAATCGTTTGCGCAGTTTGTCAGAAAACGTATGGCGAAACGCTTAGCAAGGACGGTTGGGTGCACTTTGCTCCCGGTGTCGTTTATGCAGATTATTACGAAGCAATTGAAGGCACGGTAAACGGCGCAGATTATATCAATTACGAGCTGATTACGCTTGAAAATGGTATGGCGGCAACGAAGTTTACGGTTGCTGCAGGCACGCCTGCAAATGCTTCCACGGCTGTTTGGAACGACCAGAACTTGACGCAAAATATTAAAGTTCCCGTAAGAAAGAACGGAACGAAAGTTGTTATGTCGATCACCAATCACGGCACGCAAAACGTAACGATTACCATTGGTGCAGTAAACAGCGCAACGGATACGGGTAGTGGTACGGTGCTTGTGCCTGCAGGTAAAACGGCGGCGGTAGCATTTACGATCACGGCTGGTGCGGCAACAGGCAACAACGTTTGGTTTGCGGTAAGAGATGCGGTTGAAAGCGAAACGTCGTTTACCGTATACGGCTACTTTAACGTGGAAGATGACGTTGAAGGCCTTGAAATTAAGACTGCTGCAAATAAGACGAGCTTTAAAGTAGGGGAAGCATTCTCTGCTGAAGGACTTCGCCTTGCTATTTCGGCTACAACAGAAGGCTCTAAGGCAAATTACAGTGAAACGGATATTTACAGCAACTTTGCAACGGATTTTGACGGTAAAGTATTCACCGCTGAAGACGTTGGAGAACATACTGTAAAAGTAAGTTTTGCGGGCGTGACGGTGGAATATACCATCACTGTTACGGCTGAATAAAAAGGTCTCCCTTTATATGTTTAAGATTGCATAAATTTTAAACGTAAAGCGCGGCGCGGATTTTTCCGCGCCGCGTCTTTTAATATAACAAAACGTTGCAAGCAAGTGATACATAAGGAAATCTTCGGATTTTTCTTTTGGGATAAATAAGAGCGTGTAGTCAAAATGAGGCACCCATGTATGAGATGAGTGCAAAAATAACTGAAAGCAAACGCCGATTTTCGGGGGGATCTGGCGTTAAGGAACGCCAGGGATAAACAAGGATAATATTCCTTAAAAATTACAAATTTATTTGAACTTTTTCTTAAAAAAGAGTCTGTCAAACAGTTGAAATTTTTCCACAAATGTGGTATAATTCTAATTATGGAAATATACGAAAGAGGTGGAATAATGTCTACGTTGGGAGAAAAGAAGACTGATCGCAGGGTGCTTCGCACAAAACGGAATATTCGAAATGCATTTTTGCGCTTGCTTGCGCAGAAAGAGATGGATAAAATCACCATCAAGGAGATTGCCGCGGAAGCGGACGTCGATCGAAAGACGGTTTATAATTATTATACTTCCGTGCAGAGCATCTTGGAGGAATTGGAAAATGAGCTGGTGCAAAATTTTGAGAAGGCTCTCTCCAAAATGAATTTTGGAAGCATGGAAAAAGGAATGATGGCATTTCATACATTGACGGAATTGATTGAAGAGAATTTGGAAGTGTATGGACTTTTGATGAAATTGGACGGTCATTCTCGCCTGATGTCTAAAATCAAAATATATTTAAAGGAAAAGGCGCGAGAAGTTATTCAGGATATGCATTTAAACCCCGAAAAGGTGGAGATCGTGGTAGAATTTGTCACGTCGGGTATGTTTATGGCCTACCGATATTGGTTTAATTCTGATCGTCAAGAATCGTTGAATGATTTCACGAAAGATATCATGCGTTTGGTGATGAATGGTGTGGTGAAATACTTTCAAGAGGAATAAGCGCTGAAAATAAAAAAATGATTAAATTTTTCATCCTTTTTTAATAGGAAACATTTTCTCTTGACAAACGGAAAAAGAGAATATATAATAGGTGTATAAGGAGGTAGACTTTATGAAAAAATTATGTAAAGTTTTCTTGGGGTTGTCCTATTTGATGCTCGTCTTGCATTTGGCGATGTTGTCAATGGGCGGAATGATGGTGGACATAGGCAGTTTGCTTTTATTGGTGTTGCCTTACGGATTGCCCATTCTCATTTTTTCGCTGGCAAACAGGTCGTTGGAAAGTGGGAAGGTGTGGACGACGGCAAGATATTGGATGATGGGATTGTTTATGGCGAGTGCGCTTGCCATGTTTGGACACGTAACCTTAGCATTTTTCTTCTCTAAAAATAGCTTTATCAACGTGTTGTTCAACGTGCCACTCTTCTATTTATTGCCCATGATGTTGTTTGCGTTGCTGTGGGCATTTTCGATGGAAAAAGTTCATGTAGAGGGTGAAAATAAGAAAAGAGGACACGTTTTATCGACGATTGTTGCCATGATTATGGGGATCCATTGTGGATATGTGGGCATTACCGATTATATGCATTACATAAAATCGGGGCCTCTTGGCTCCAGCGCGCCGTGGTATCTTTTGGTGCTGCTGTTGGCATTTAGTTATTTGATTTTGTTGGGCATTGTTATGTTTGTGGAGTGGCTGTTCGCGCGAGCTAAAAAATAATAGTGTAGGATGATGTAAAAAACGCCTCAAAAGTTGAGAAACTTTTGAGGCGTATATTTTTTAGGAGAGGAGAAGTACTCCTTATTTTTTCTGCGTTTTGAGTTTGGCAGTCGCAAGCACGGTGCCCTTCTTTTCCCTTTTAGCGGGCTCGACGGGAAGTTCAACTGCTTCAACAAGTTCAGCTTCTTCAATTATTTCCGCTTTAGCGGTGGTCAACTCTGCTTCATCTTCTTTCACCAAAATGGCTTCCACCAATTCGCATTCTGTGGGGACAATTTTTTGACGCTTCGTCTTGATGATGGCAATGCGGGTTTTTCCCGTCTTCGTTTCTTCCAAAGTGGATTCCTGCGCGGGTTCTTCTGTTTGAATAGCTTGAGTTTCTTCTTCTGCGCAGACTGCTTTGATGGCAGAATAGTAGACATCACTCATCAATTGGATACGGTCGAAGGTTACGTATTCGTTTGCTTGATGAATGGTTGCCTCCTCCCCTTGCACTTCAGGGCCGAAGGCGCAACCGCATTGTAAAGCGCGCGCATACGTACCGCCACCGATGGCGATAGGCGTTTCATTTTTGCCCGTGATTTTGTTGTAGACCCCTACCAGGGTTGAGATGAGCTTTCCATTCGGGTCATTATAGAGGGGCGCTTGATAGTTGTCAATGGTGTATTCAACACCAAAAGCGTCCAATTTTTCCGTGATTGTTTCCAAGGGATAGGTGGAGGGGAAACGAATATCCGTGGTGATGTGCAACACCCCGTCTTTATAGAGGGCAACGTCGGGAGACATGGTCAGTTTGCCCGTTTCGTCCTCCAAGTTTTTCAACCCCGTTTCATCAGCGAAAAGGAGGTCGTACGCCTTTTTACAGCCTTCGTGGAAGGTGCCGAGGAAGTAGAGAAGGGCCTCCAAAGCATTCGCGCCAAGATGAGGGGTAGAGCCGTGCGCAGACTTGCCGTATACACGTAAAATATTCGTCGTGTTATCGTAGGAAAGGCGAGTGCCTTCTACGGGATTTTCATAATAGACGAGGTTTTCAGCGGCCTTTCTCGTGAGGATCGCCATGGCAGAATCTGCCACCATATTGACGCGTTCACCAGCCGTCAACTGAGACATGGGTGCCTCCTCCAAGGGGAAGGACATGGTGAAATGCAAAATTCCCTTCTCCGCATAGATGACGGGGAAATCGGCGTCCGGGGTAAAACCTTCTTCGGGCATTTGCGCCACTTTGTTATAATGGTCGATACATTTCCACCCAGCTTCTTCGTTGCAACCAACGATAAGCTTGATGGTGCGATTGGGTGTAATGCCTTCGTCTTTAAGCGCTTTTAATGCATACAGACAGACGATGGCGGGCGTTTTGTCGTCCATTGCGCCACGTCCCCAAATTTTTTTGCCAAGCACGCCACCCTCGGAAGGATCTTCATTGATGACACCGCCAAAGGGGGGATAGTTCCAGCCACTGCCGGCAGGTACGACGTCAAGATGTGCGAGGATAGCGAAAGGCTTGCCTTCCCCGAATACGACTTCACCTACGTAATTGTCATAATTGTGGGTTTCAAAACCCATGCTGTTGGCGAGGTTTAAAAAATAAGCCAAGCAATCGGCAGCGCCCTTTCCGAAAGGACAGCCCTCTTCTGCCGTTTGCAAAGAGGAATCGAATTGAAGAATTTCCACCGTTGAAGCAACGATTTCATCAAAATATTTTTCCATGATGGTTTGCATGATTGTTCTCCCTTGAGCAAGAATAGTTTATATTGTGTATACTATCATTATACACGATTTTTTGCTTTTGGTAAACAAATTAAGGGGGAAAAGTAGAAAAAAATAAAAAAATTTCTAACTTCCTTTGACTTTTTGGGAAAAGTATGTTACAATGAGAGAGTATTATATACAAAGTATATAATCCGATTGGATTTTGGGAGAAAAAATTATGGCATTACACGAAGGTCATCGACAGAGAATGTATGAAAAGGCGGAAAAGGGAGCGCTTGCCGAACACGAATGGTTGGAAGTGCTTCTTTTTGGCGCAATTCCAAGAAAAAACACCAATGAGATTGCGCATCGTTTGATTGCGCAGTTTGGTTCGGCGCTGGATGTGTTTTTGGCATCTTCAGAAGATTTACAAAAAGTCCCCGGCGTTGGGCCTTCCGTGGCGGCGCAAATCCGCGCAATCGGGCATTTTTATCGGGAATACAAGGAAATTACAGCTCCCCAGTATCGGGGTAAATTCTCGTCTAGGGATTTTTTGCCCTTTGTCAAGCAAGTGTATAAAGATATTTTATACGAAGTGGTTGACCTGTATCTATTGGACGGCGAGGGACGCGTTGTCAAAAAACGGCGTTTCTCGGTGGAGAGTATCTGCCGTGTGAAAGTGTTGCCGGAGGACGTGTCCTCCTTCCTGCTTTCGGAGGGCGCGTCAGGCGCTGTGATGGTACACAATCATCCCTATGGCGAGGCGATTCCCTCCGATTCAGACGATCGCATGACGAAAAATTGTCAGATGTTATGCAGTATGCACAATCGTTTGTTCTGCGATCATATCATCTATGCGCCGAATGGCATGTATAGCTACTATTTGAGTGGAAGAATGAAGGACATCAGCCAGAATTATTCCGTTTGCAAGTTTTTGGGGGATGAAGAGGAAGAATGAAATCTAAGCAGAATAACAAGGAGAAAAAGGCTTGGCGGGATTGGAGCGCGAGTGGTTATTTGCGCGGCTACTTCACAAGGATGTTCAAGGATAATACGTCGGAAGGGGAAAGACGTGTCATTATCTTCGGGAAGAAGATGCTATTTGCCATTTTGGTTATGGTAGAATGTCTTTTATTGATTCAGCACGTGGAAATGTGGTTGGAAAAGGGGAAATGGATATCCTTGCTGATGGCTGCGATTTCCGTAGGCGTGTTGACGACCATGCAAATTTTAAATTTATTCTATATAAAGGTTGATAAACACCGTATCCCCCTGTATGTCGTGCAAACACTTTCCGTTTGTGTTCTCGTGGCATTGACGCAGGGTGTTACGCCATTAGCGCTCTATCTATTGGTGGTAACGCAACTATATTTGGACGCATTCCATGAAAATGGGCGCAGTTGGATTTTATTTGTCGCCCTCTTTTTATATGCGGCGAGCTTTAGTTGTCAGATCTATTTGACTGGTGGAGAACTCAATCCGTTTATCATCTCCCGTGAGTCATTGGGCGCGCTTGGCACCATTATCCTACACTTTTTAGGGGTGCAATTCATTCTTACTTTCTATCGACAGTATTTACAATTGCAACGTACATTGGCAGAACTGGACGAGAGTAAGAAAGAATTGGAAAAAGCCTACGAAGTGGTGGCAGAGGTCTCCGCTTTGGAAGAACGGCAACGCATCGCCAAGGCAATTCACGATACGGCAGGACATTCGTTGACGACGGTCATCATGCAGACGGAGTCGGCAAAGCGCATCGTGGAAGACAATCCTTTAGAGGCAAAACAAAAGATTATTGCTGCCAACTTGCAAGCAAAGACGACATTGGAACGACTTCGTGAAAGTGTGCATCTCCTTTCCGGTTTGACGGAAGGTTCTACGCTTAAAGGGGCGTTGGAAAGTATTTTACACGAATCGTCCGACGGGACGGGGATTCGCATTCGTTCGGAGATTGAGGATCTGGTGGTATCGCCTGCCAAGGGCAGATTTTTGTGCAACACACTCCGAGAGGGGATTTCCAACGGCTTGCGACATGGAAACGCGACAGCGTTCTGGTTTGAATTGAAAGTGGTGGAAGGAAAAATCGTATTCACGCTTTCCGATAACGGAAAGGGGATAGATATGGACAAATGGCAGGAAGGATTTGGTCTGTCAAGTATGCGTGAACGCGCGTGCGCGTTGGGCGGAGAGGTGCAGTTTCATTCCGATTTGGAAGACGGGTTTGAAATCTTCCTCACCATTCCCATGGATAATGAAGAGGAATAACGTATGGAAAACAAGAAAATTAAAGTGTTGATCGTGGACGATCAGGTAGATTTAGCGATGGAAATAGGCGTCATTTTGGCGACGGACGAGGCGTTAGAGGTCATTGGCTATGCGACGGACGGAGTGGATGCGCTCAAAAAGATGCAAAACAACGTGCCCGACGTCGTGTTGTTGGATATTCGTATGCCAAACATGAACGGCGTTGTGGCTACCAGCCACATCAAAGCGGATTATCCCGACACAAAAGTGTTGATTTTAACAACGTTTGACGACAGCGATTATATTTTGAATGCAATCAATAACGGGGCGAGTGGATATCTTTTAAAGGATATCGGTGGAGACACGCTCATTCGCGCCATCAAAAATGCGCACGAAGGGGATACAATTCTGCCTTCCAAAATTGCGCGCAGAATTACTGACGCGGCAAAACACGTGGCGGCGGATCGGGAGATTCGGCTGATGCGCGCGTTCAAGCTTTCCGAACGCGAAGTGGAGGTTGCGCTCATGGTTTATGAAGGGTTCACCAACCGACAGATTTCTTCTGCCCTCAAATTGTCCGAAGGGACAACGCGCAACTACGTTTCCATTATTTATGAGAAAACGAACAGCGAAAATCGGTCGGACGCCATTCGCGCTATCAAGGAGATTTTATAAAAAAAGGGGAACGGGCATACCATGTATAAGACGATTGTGTTTGATCTCGATGGAACTCTCTTGGATACGTTGGAGGATTTGACCGATGCAACCAATTTTGCATTGACGAAATTTGGCTTGCCAAGTCGCTCCCAAGAGGAGGTTTGCTCCTTTGTTGGAAATGGAATTTTCAAGCTGATGGAGCGTGCAATCGGCGGGCGTCTTCCCAACGTGGAGGAGGCTTTGGCTGTGTTTAAAGACTATTATGCAAAGCACTGCGCGGAAAAAACCAAGCCGTATGAGGGGATCCTGCCCCTGTTACAGGCTCTGAAAGAAAGAGGAGTGCAGACGGCGGTGCTGTCCAATAAAGCAGATTTTGCAGTAAAGGAATTGGCAAAGACCTATTTTGACGGGCTTTTGCTGTTGGCGGTAGGAGAAAACGAGGCGTTGGGGATTCGAAAAAAACCAATGCCCGACGCGCTGTTTTCCGTGATGAAGACGTTGCAGGCAGAACCGCAAACGACGCTTTATGTGGGGGATTCTGAGGTGGATATCCAAACGGCAAAAAACGCGGGGATTGATTGTCTTTGCGTAACGTGGGGCTTTCGTACGCGCGATTTTTTGGAGGCGCAAGGCGGAAAAATCTTTGTGGATCATCCAAAGGAAATTTTATCATTTTGTTAAAATGAAGGGGGTATGTATGAGATGAGTAATCAAAATCCGACATCTTTACGAAAAATTTACATAGAAAATTGTCCTCTCTATCTCAAGCTGGAGGGGGAGAATGTCAGCGGTTCTATCAAGGATAGGGTGGCTCGTTTTATTTTGGACGAGGCGGAGAAAAATGGAAAACTGCAAAAGGGCGGCTTGGTGGTGGAGGCCACTTCGGGCAACACGGGCATTGGGCTTGCTCATCTTTGCAAGCAGCGTGGATATCGCGCGGTGATTGTTATGCCCGATTCCATGTCGGAAGAACGGCGGAATTTAATTCGTCACTTTGGTGGCGAAGTTCTGTTGACGGAAGGAAAACTGGGCATGCAAGGCAGTTTAGATCGGGCAAAGGTGCTCTGTCAAGAAGAGAATGGTTATTTTGCCGATCAATTTTGCAATTTTGCAGGCGTGCGCGCGCATTTGGAAGAAACCGCGCCCGAATTATGGACACAGATGGAAGGTGAGGTGGATATCCTCGTTGCTGGTGTTGGGACGGGGGGAACGATTACGGGCGTTGGCAGATATCTCAAAGAGAAAAATCCGCAAATCCAAGTGATTGCGGTGGAGCCGAAAAGCTCTCCGTTGTTGTCTGAAGGTTGGAGCGCTCCCCACGGTATTCAGGGGATAGGGGCAAATTTTGTGCCCCCGATTTTGGATACAAGCATTTACGACGAAGTAGTGTCGGTGCAAGACGCGGAAGCAATCACAATGACAAAACGTCTGTATAGGGAACATAATTTATATGTGGGAATTTCCTCTGGCGCGGCGGTTCATGCAGCGTTGGAAGTGGCAAAACGCAAGGAAAACGGAGATAAAAAAATTGCCGTAATTTGCCCCGACGAGGGGGGCAGGTATGCGTGCATGAATATTTTTGAGTAAAAAATAGCATAGCAAAAGGATAAAAATTGACATATTCGAGAATGTAATAAAATCAACTCATTATAAATGAGAATTTGCTACATAGATTGGAGTGTAAACAATGAATAAGGATATAAGAGAATTACTGCTGGACAAAGTCGGTAAAGAATTAACAGAAAAAGGATTTAGCATTGCTGTTTCCACGCACAAATATGCCGTTTATCACAGGAGGCATAAGGAGTGTATTGAAATAATTCAATGGGCAAAAGATACATACGAATCTTATATTACTTTTTCTGCTTCGATTGCTTTTTTGAATACCACTGAAGAAAAAGCAAATATTAATTTTAAATGGTTCAATGAATTCAATAATGGTGATTATAATAAGATCAATGTTAGTGACTGTATCAAAAAATATTATTTGAAAGGTCATTTTGGCGACGAATTTCACTATGGAGATGTATATATTGCTATAGGAAGAGGAATTGTTGGAGTGGCACACAATAGCAATAGTAAACCATTAGGTTTTAAAATAAGAAATCACAAAGCTTCGACATATTTGGATGTATGCAATCTTATTATCAATAGAATAAATTTTATTTATTCTTGGTTGGATGAACAAAAACTATCTATTTGTTGACGAGGTTTAGAAAATGCTTTTTAAGGTGATATCGATAGAATTTTCGTTGCGAAATGAAGACCAATATAACACAATCGGCGCTTTCTGGGATGAAATGGCCTTGTTATACGGCTTGGAAAACCTACAAGGCTTAGGGTATAAATGGGCGGGCGATAAAATATTTTACGCCATAGGATTAAAAATCGGGGATATTAAAAATTATAATTTATGCATAGAATTGCCCGACGCAAATTGGAGTATTGTTGAAGGTGAAACGGAAAATTTGAGAGAAATTTATGATGAAATCTATAAATTCGGCGCATTAAAATACGAGATAGAGACATTTAGCGAAAGTGGTAAATGCCAAATAAAATATTATCGATAAATTTCCATGGCTCGTTCAATGTGGCTAGGGAAAATGCATCATATAAAAATTGTTTTTAGATATACACAAAAAAAAGATTGACATTTGGCTGAAGATTTGTTATAATAATGCTGTTGTCATGAATTTTATATTTTAGATCGAGGCGTAGCGCAGTTGGTAGCGCGTTGCGTTCGGGACGCAAAGGTCGTGGGTTCGAATCCCGTCGCCTCGACCAACCCAAAAGGAGCTTTTGTCTGCTGAAAGTTCCTTTTTTTGTTTATCCATTGCGAAAACAATGGCATATCATCACGCTGTAGTGTATATCTGCTTACCTAAAATAAGCATCGGATACTATTTCCGGTGCTTTTTCTCTTGACAAAACTTCAAAATGGATGTATAATAAATATAAATATTTCGCACAAGCGAATGATTAGTAGGTCAAAATACTTCGCGTAAACGAAATTTAAAGATTAAATTATATCTTTGAGAGGTATATATGGAATATATAACAGTCAGTGAAGCTGCTCAAAAGTGGGGTGTCACCACAAGGCGTGTACAGATGCTTTGCAACGAAGGAAGAATAAAAGGCGCGGTTCGGTTTGGGCCCGTATGGAAAATTCCTGTGACGGCGGTATTGCCCAATGCAAAAAGCAAGAGGGAAGAACCACACCTTCCCATGCCGAGAAAATCTCCCTTCCTTGATATGACCAATCTATATAACAAAGTGGGGGGCGCAACGGAGTGCGCGGAAATGCTGATCAATCAACCCGAAGCGCACGCTTTATTCGAGGCGCAGATTGCGTATAGACGTGGAGAAATTGAAAAAGTTTACGAACAAGCGAGATATTTCTTGCATTCGCATTCAGGTTTTTATGCGGTGATTGGCGGGGGTATGTTGCTTGCGCAGTGCGCCATCTGGCGAGGAGACGTATTTCTTTGGAAAGAGGCCAAAAAACACATATTCGAAGCGCCTTGCAAGGATGAACACGACCGTGAAATCGTTTCGCTTTCCCTTGCCATTATTGACAGCTCTATATATGATAATAAGGATTATCCCGAGTGGTTCAAAGTTGGCAATTTTGAGGCGCTGCCCGGTGACGCGCACCCTGCAGCCAAGGTGTTTTATGTCAAATATTTGTATATGGCAGCATACGCGATTGCTACTGGACAATTCAAGCTCGAGGGAGTTGAAGGTCTTGCATTGATGCGTATGATTCCCAATACCATCGAGCCGATGATTTCGCAAGCTGTCATTGATAAAACAATCGTTCCCGAGATGTTTCTTCGTATGTCCTGCGCCGTGGCGTATTACAATTCAGGGCAGAAGGAAAAGGCTATAGCGCACATGGACAAGGCGATTGCGCTTGCCTTGCCCGATCAGCTTTATGGCTTTTTAACCGAGTATGTAAGGCATTTTGGCGATCTTTTGGATGAGCGTATCGCTCTGCAAGACAAGAACGCTGTCGTTGCCGTAAAAGCTCTTTACAATATATACAGTGTAGGCTGGGCAAGATTGTCTAGCCAAGTGCGAGATAAGATGATATCCACCAATCTGGATGCGAAAGATCGTGAAATTGCCAAGCTTTGCGCTTTTGGCTTTACGACGAAAGAAATTGCGGGTATGCTGTATACTTCAGAGTCGACGATCAGCCACGCTATTACCAGAATAAGCAATAAAACGGGCCTGTTAAGCAAAAAGGAATTTGCATTTATCCTCTAAAAATTGCCGAAAAAAGGAAAAAAGTCGGCAATAAAGTTTGCCGAAAAAAGTAAAAAAAATCTCTTTAAAAATGAAATTGAACCTGCTATAATTGAGTCATGAAAATTATGGCAGGTTTTTTCTTGCCCAAACGAGGTGGAAAACAATATGTTTACAGACTTACTTAAAATAGAGCTTGAAAAAAAGCCCACCCCGAAGGAGGGCGACCTTTACAAGGTGATTACCGCGCACGGTAAATCTTTTGAGATTAGATATGGTTATTATGAAGAAATTGATAGGCAAAACCCGAAGGTGGAGCCAATGGAAATTTATCCAAACTTCATCGAGAAACCGATATATACGGATGGCGGAGTTCCGTTTGCTACCGCAATGCAAAAGTCTTGCGGGTATTTTAAAGGAGAAGCGGATGTTGATAATACTTGCTATCAATGTGGATATTACGAGAAATGCGAAGAATTGCTTGGTGTATGCAGATGCAAAGCAAGATGGAAAAAAGAATAATATAATAAAAGTATAAATCGGAACTTCTTGATACTCTTGATAACAAAAAATTAAAAAATAAAATGGGAGGCAAAACTCTATGAAAAAAATAACAAAAACAATACTGATTGGCTGGATATCTTTGGTGTTTGCCATTGGCTTTACGGGCTGTACGCTTTTGAATTTTGCAGAAAGTTGCGAACACACCTACGACAATGCTTGCGACATCACTTGCAACGAATGTGGCGAAACAAGAGCGGTTGGAGCGCATGATTTCAACGCTGCTGACTGTGACACCCCCAAGACCTGCAAGGTCTGCGGTAAGACCGAGGGCACAGAGCTTGGACACAGCTATACTCAGTACGTTTACGACGATCATTACCACTACGATCAATGCTCCTTATGCGGGACTGTGGACGAGGCAACTCGTGAAGCGCATACGCTTGAT
>JAFTMD010000090.1 GCA_017452585.1 Clostridia bacterium | reverse complement strand
TTGACGGAATGCCTGTTCGGTTGTATAAATACACAATTCTCCACGATTCGTTTCCTGATCGTTGCCTGCGAAATGTTTGGGCGCTGCGTTACAGCCCTTTTCCTGCATTGCCGCGCACTGTACGGACGCGCAAATGTAGGACATGATGGAATCTTCCGAATAATATTCGAAGTTTCTGCCCGAATAAGGCGTTCTGTGAATATTACAGCCAGGCGACCAAAGCTGCGTAATCCCTACGTAAATACAATCCTGACCGATAAACAAACCTCTGTCGCGCAAGATTTCTTTGCTCCAAGTAGAAGCCGCTACCACTTCGTTGACACGCATGGTGCTCAACCCACCTTGAGGGCCTGCAGGGCCGTCGGAGTTTGCATTTGCTTGTTTGCCTACGTTGACCACTGCCGGCTGACCGAAGCTTTCACCGACCATTGCGCACATATCGGTAACCGTAAGCTGATCCAAGAAGGTATCCCACTTAGGATCGTCATATTCGACATTACGCATATCGATAAAGTTCAACGTAACCTCTGCCCCCGTCGTAATAGAATTGTAATCGGGCGCATCAGCAGGTTTCGTATACGTCTTATCGTTCATCTGCTTGATCATTTCATCCGTTGCAGCCAAGCCGCTGTATGTCTTAGGGAACGTATTCCAATCGGAACGAGTAAGATACGTAACGGGATCGTCATCATAGAACGTGTTGATGTTTACGTCTTCCAAGCGGTTGCTGACGACGTTACCCGAATATTGCGATTTTGCATACGTCGTATTATCCGTTGCGGAGAGCGTAACCACAGACGTTTTCTCTGCATCTCCAGATACTACGTTGCCGAGATGGTCCGTCATACCCGTCTGCGCTTTTTTCGCAAGCACATTATTCAATGCGTCGTGCACATCATCACCAATTGCAAAATAATAATCTCCCTGATCGAATACGTAGCAGCCCTTCTTAGAAGAATCTGCGCCGTTGGTTGCATTCTCGTCATAAGTAGCGAAAATGTAATCGTCAAAGGTGATGGTAATTTCTTCCTTCTCCCCTGCTGCAAGTTCTTTCGTCTTAGCAAAATCAATCAGCTGAATCGCAGATTTTTCTGCCTGACCTTCTGCGTAAGGCAAGTAAACGTAAAGCTGTACCACCGATTTGGATTTTCCTTCGTAAGCCGCCGTACCGTTGTTTTCTACCTGTACTTTTGCCGTTACGGTATGCGCCGTTCTATCCCATTCCACTGACGTAAGCGTCTGCGTGAAGGTCGTGTACGATTTGCCATAACCGAAGGGATAACCCATTTCTTCTGCGTAATTCCAGCCGTTTTCACTGGCAAATACGCCTGCCGTACTCGTTGCATTGTGGATACCCATCACTTGATCGTGGTATCTCGTTTCATAGTATTTATACCCTACGTAAATGCCTTCCGCCTCAACAATATAATTGCCTGCTCCGTTGGTGAACGCCGTATAATCAAAAGCGTTCTGCGCAGCTGCCGACGAAAGGGAATTGGTTGCATACGTATCTACAAAATGACCGGAAGGATCTGCTTTACCGACCAAAAGGTCAGCAACGCCCGTAAAGCCCTTCAAGCCCGTGCCACCAATCCAAAGGCAAGCGTCTACACCGTATTGCGCTTCTTCTACCCAATCAAGTTCCATGGGGTACGCGCTGTTGATAAGCACGATCACTTTCGAGAATTTTCCCGATTCTTTGATCATCTTCAACAGATCTGCTTCATTTTGATGCAAAGCAAGCTGTCTTACGCCGTCTGCATCCGAATAGAACAAATCACGCCCTTCACCGCCGTCGCGGGAGAACATAACGATCGCCGCGTCGTTGTAATCGTTTGCATAACTGTTTTGCAATGCGGAAGTATAGAAGGATGCAGGAACTTCCCCGATTGAGGATTTTACGCCGTCCTTGTTTTCTACCGCTACTTTCACACGGCTTACGTCCGAATTTTTATAAGCATCGTACATCGTTTGATTGATGACAAAGTTTTCTGCTTCCAAAGCAGAACGCAAGCTTACCAAACGCGAACCATCTGCGGAAGGGCCGCCTGAATTCCCACGATATACAGGATCGGCCGTCGATCTGCCAAACAGAGTGACTCTTCTTTCCGAAGAAGCCAAAGGCAATGCATTGCCTTCATTTTTAACCAACACAGCCCCCTCTCTTTCCGTACGAGCATCATGTTCGTCGGAGGCTTTTAAATATGCCTGACGATCGGGATAATCAATGGCATAATAGCTATCCGTGATACCGCCTGTAACACCCGTCGTACCAAGCGCAATGTTGACCTGCCCTTCCCATTTGATAAGAAGGGAGGTCATGAACATCGAAACGCTGAAAAGTACGGCACCCGTACAGGCAAGTCCACGCAAGAATTTTGCCCCTTTTTTCGTATTTTTCGTTTTCATTGCGTTTTTTATCTTCCTTTTCTTTATTATTCAGCTTTGGTTACCGTCAAGGTTGCATAATCAAAACCATATGTAGAAGTATCTACGATCAATTCGGTAGCGTCAAAAGCAACCGTTGCAAGATATTCTGCATTCGTTTCGCTGTTGGTATAAGCATTACCAGCAGTAGAATTACCCGTAACTACGGAAATCGCTTTCGTAGGCTTGGAAAGGTTTACAGTTAACAAACCTTCTTCTTCCGCAGAAGTATACGTGCCGTAGTAGATAACTACGCTCTGACCTCTGTCATTGCTGCCACTCGTATCTCTATTACCTGCGTCTTCAGGGTCAAACGCAAGCGCACCGGAAATATTCTTGGTCGTTACGGTCATTTCATAAGTACCATCGTCATAAGCAACAACCGTCTGCGTATAACCGCTTACCTGTTTGAAGGTATATGCAGGATATGCGGACATGAAACCAAATTTACCACTGCCGTATACGCCTTTAATGGACGCGTCCGTCTTTGCAGTAACCGTCGTGCCTTCTGCCACTTTCGTCAAAGAGATATAATCGAAACCGTATGTGGAAGTGTCTACAACGACTTCTACGGGCTGGAAAGCAACTGTTGCAAGATATTCAGAAGCCGTCTTCCCTTCCGTTGCCGTGGACATTGCTTCCGTCCATGCTGCCGTGTTATAATAGGTAACACCTGCTACGGTATTTCCCGTTGCAACGGAAATATACTGATTGGGTGTAGCAAGGGAAAGCGTCAAAAGGCCTTCTTCTTCGCTTGCCGTATACGTACCTGCATAAATCGTAACCGTTTGACCTCTATCGTTGCTACCGCTCGTATCCGTATTGCCAGCGTCTTCAGGGTCGAACGCAAGCGCGCCGGAAACGTTTTTCGAGGTAACCGTCAATTCATACGTATTGTCGTCGTATGTTTTGATTGTCTGCGTCGAGAACGTCAACTGCTTAAATGTATAAGCAGGATATGCGGACATGAAGGAGAACGTACCGCTGCCGTATACACCCGTCAACTGCGCGGGAACTTCTTCTACCGGCGCGCTGCTGCTACTGCTGCTATCGTTGTTTAAAAAATTGTTCAACAAATCGCAGGACGTGAACGCTACGCTGGAAAGTGCCATAGTGGCTGCCAAAACCGTGATACCGATTTTCTTAAAGAGTTTCATAAAAAGTTTCCTCCAAAAATTGTATTTTTTTATCCATCAAAGGATATTTTCTCCATTATAAAAAAACTTTCTTCTTTTTTCAATAAGTTCTTCTTTAATTCCATTTTTTTAATCATAAACTCTTATCCGACTCTTCATTCGTGACGATTTTTTTTAATTTGTGAGGAAATATTCTGTTGCCCATTGACAAAACCCCGATTTTATTGTAAACTTAAAGCAATTAATATTGTAACGCGAGGAATGTATGATTAAAATCGCTATCTTAGAAGACGAAGAAAAACATCAAAAACAATTAAACGAGGGGCTTTTGCGCTATGGTGCGGAAAATAATTATCCATTGGATATACATATTTTTACAAACGCCGTGTCCTTTTTGGAAAACTATTCCACGGATTACGACGCCGTTTTTATCGACGTAAAAATGCCCTACATTAACGGCATGGACGCCGCGCATATATTGCGCGAAAAGGATGAAAAAGTGGCGATTATCTTTGTTACCAGCCTTGTGCAATATGCCGTGGAGGGCTATTCCGTCAACGCTTTTGATTACCTCGTAAAACCCTTCTCTTATGAAGCGCTTACCATGACAATGACAAGACTTATGCGTCATCTCCCTCACTCAGAAGCCTATATGCTTCTCCCTATGCTGGAAGGAAATATTCGAGTGGCACCTTCACAAATCGTCTATTTGGAAACGAGTGGACATCAGGTAATTTACCATTTGATCAACAAAACCTATACCCGCTATATCTCTTTTAAAGCGGCTTGCGCAGAGCTCAAAGATAAAGGCTTTTCTGAATGCAATCGTTGCTATTTTGTCAATCTACGTTTCGTACGCTCTATCAAAGGCTATACTGTTGACGTAAACGGGGAGGAATTGCAAATCAGCCAACCGCAAAAAAAGAGATTTCTTGCAGATGTAGCCAATTTTCAAGAAAAGGAGTGATCTATGATGGAATGGCTTTCTTCTATTCTTGGCGTCTATATGCGCTTTTTCGTCATGTCTGCGCAAGAAGTCCTTACGCTTTTCGGCTATTTTTTGGCTTTAACTTGGTATAAAAAGAAACGAAAATACTATATTCTTAGATTGGCGCTCGTTCTTCTCGCCAGCCTTGCATTATGCATTCCCCTCGGTATTTTGCGTACCCACTACAACGTACTGCCTGTACGTATTTTTAATACAGGGATAATCCTTTCCATGATCTTCGGCTGGTTGTTTGCCTGTTATCGAGAAAAACCTAACGAACTCATCTTCTGCTTTTCAGGTATCGTTGCAGCAAAAAATCTTGCAGGCTATACCTTCGCTCTGCTTTTGAATATTTTTGGTAAAGATGACTTGGTTACCATGTCTTTCTTTGATGATTATAGCGTGGTACGTGATTGGACGATTTATTGGATTATCCACTGCTCACTCTTATTTGGGATCTATCTGTTTTTACGAAAACGAGAAGATTTACAAAATGATCAAATGACGAAACGTGCGGTGATTTTAGCCTGCTTTACCTATTTGTTTTTTAGCATACTTACTACCTTTATCAGACATTTTCAAGCGGAAAGCTTCACTTTATCCGTTTGCATTAAAATATTGCTGATTGCCGTTTGCGCCTGTATTTTGGTATTCCGCTCGAATCTTCTCTTTCAGAGCAAAATCTCCAGGGAATTACAAATCACCGAACAGCTTCTTTATCAAGAAAAGAAGCACTATGCGGAGATGAAAGACAATATTGATATCGTAAATATGAAATGTCACGATATTAAACATCAGCTTACCAATTTACAGGGCAAATTGACGGATGCTGAGCTTTCTTCTCTGTCAGAGGCAATTAAAATTTACGATTCGAATATCCGTACAGGCAATGAGATCTTGGACGTGATACTCTATCAAAAGCAGCTCTATTGCGAAAAAAATGAAATCACTTTAAAATATCTCTTGGACGGAAAAGCTTTTTCCTTTATGAATGGGAGCGATCTTTACGCTCTTATTTCCAATGCTTTGGATAATGCGATTGAAGCCGTTATGAAATTGAACAACAAAGAAAAGAAAATTGTACATTTGTCCGCAATTAAGCAAGAAAATTTACTTTCGCTGGAGGTTTCTAACTATTTTGATCCAACCTCCCCCACCGCTTTAGGCACGTCTAAAAAAGACAAAAAACATCATGGATTCGGAATCAAAAGCATGCAATATATCGCCAACCAGTATAAAGGAGATTTTTCCACAGAAATCAATGGGGATATCTTCTTCCTTTCCATCGCTTTTCCTATTGCAAAATAGGCGCAGGCTTATCTTGATACAAGAGAAATTATTTTCCCGACGCGTAAACAATGCCGTTTGGCAGTTAGGCGTGTGCTTGTCTTGGATACGAGTTGAACATAAGTGTTCAACTCGTTACAGATTGGCTGAGGCGAAGTGGTTCGAACACCCGAATGACGGAGTCAGAGGCTCTCACGAATCTTAAAAAACGGGCATTTTTAGCATGCAAACTGCTTAAAAATGCCCGTTTTTAGTATTCACCCCACAATTTACCCCGCAAAATACCCCATAAATTCATCCGTCATTTTTTCATTATAAATAAAAATAATCTTTTAAAATAAACTAAAAACGACACACGGATTAACAGCCACTCCACTCAAATTTTTGAAATCGCTACAATCCTTTATTTTAAAGGGATGTCGCAATCGATAAAACTTTCACGCTTCACTTTTTTAAAACATTTAAACAACAGAGTAATAGATATTCGTCAATCCAAAATGGGGTGTGATAGGAAAACTATCATTTTTACCCCGTTTTCGTATGTTAAAATCGTTCAATCCCAAGGCTGTCACAATTTTTATAGACTAACTTTTTGACCCGCACTTCTCGCAAATTGCTTTTAAGCAAGCGCTATAACTGGATATCTTCCCTCGCCGATAACTCTTACCAATATCCCCTCTTGCAACATTTTCATAGTTAAGCCTTGCCATAGTTTCGCGGAAGCCGTCTACCGCGCGCAGACCCGTTCCCACAAACGTATCAACATCGTCGCACTTTGAAAGGTACGACAACGCA
>JAFTMD010000089.1 GCA_017452585.1 Clostridia bacterium | reverse complement strand
GTTCGACTTGTGCTCTCTGTTCGCCTTGAAGGCCTTGCTCACCCTGAGGACCTTGCTCACCCTGAGGTCCTTGTTCGCCTTGTGGTCCTTGTTCACCTTGCACACCCTGTTCGCCTTTGGGGCCAGTTGCACTCACGCCAAGAGAAATCCACGTTTCACCATTATCGTACGTAACTTCCCAAAGATTGGTTTCTTCGTTGACACGGAGCTGCGGAGTAACCCCAGCTTCACCCTGTTCGCCTTGAAGTCCTTGCTCACCTTGGTCACCCTTATCACCTTGAGGTCCTTGCTCACCTTGGGGCCCTTGTTCCCCTTGGTCGCCTTTTTCACCTTGGGGTCCTTGTTCCCCTTGGTCGCCTTTTTCACCTTGGGGTCCTTGTTCGCCAGTGGCATAAACGCCCAGCGATTGCCACGTCGCTCCGCTATCATAGGATACTTCCCAAATATTCGTTTCGCTGTTGACACGCAAAGCCGGCGTGACACCATTTTTACCATCTTGCCCGTCTTTACCGTTTTCACCATCCTTACCACTCGTCCCTTTTACAAACCCGCAGTTGACTTGATGGTTGTTCGACAACAAAATAATCAAATTTCCGTCGGAATTGACATAAATACTCTTAATCCCCACGCCGTCCTGTCCGGGATCACCCTTAAAAAGCGCAATTAAATCCTCCAACGAGCCTTCAAAACCAAGCTCTTGCGCCGTCGCGTAGACGCGCTCTATGCTCCAAACATCTTGTTGCGGATTTCCCGTAGACTCTTTCCCTTCATAAATACTACAACCAACTGCAGACGTCATAGAAGCGGACATAAGTCCTACCAAAATACCAGTCAAAATTTTCTTGTTCATGCGATTTCTCCCTTAAAAAATAGTTTTTAGTGAATAGTAATGTCATCAAATTTCATTCAATGTTTACTTATTGCATTCATTATAATAAATATAGGGCCTATTGTCAAGTTTATCATAGCAATTTGCTGAAAAATGTCGAAAAAAATGATTTATATGGGAAATTTTATATTTGCAAGAAGTTAGGCGAATTGTTGCATTTTATTTGTTTTTTAGAATGCAAATTTATCTGCAGAACATCTTAAAAAGGCCAACCGAACATCTGTATACTCCTACCCCAAAAGAAATTCATTTCAACTTGCATCTATGTAAAATTACACACAAAAAGCACCCAATCAAGGGTGCTTTTTCTCATTAGAATAGTATTTTCTTATATTAAAATTCTTTGTTTGCAAATCAGTTTTTAAACTCAACGCATACATGGTATGCCCATTTTTACTTTTTGTATAATTTTGCAAGGCCACCTTCCGCCGTTTCCCGATAGGGATGACGCAAATCTTTTCCCGTTTCGTACATTGTCTGAATAACCAAATCAAAGGAAATTTTTCGGCTATCCGAAAGGAAATAGGCAAGAGAAGCCGCGTTGATAGCTCGCATTGCCGCCACCGCATTTCTCTCGATACAGGGAATTTGCACCAACCCACAAATTGGATCGCACGTCAGGCCCAAATGATGTTCCATTGCCACCTCGGCAGCATATTCAATCTGCCCCAACGTCAATCCTCTAAGCTCCGCCAACGCCGCCGTTGCCATACAGCAAGCGCTGCCAATTTCCGCCTGACAGCCACATTCCGCTCCGGAAATGGATGCGTTGGTTTTAATTAAATTGCCAATTAAACCCGCCGTCGCCAAGGCATTGAGTATCTCCTCCTCGGTGTATCCGTCTTTCTCCTTAGCGTATTTTAACACGGCGGGGAGCACCCCACACGCCCCACACGTAGGCGCGGTTACAATCCTGCCACCGGCGGCATTTTCTTCGCCAACGGCAAACGCATACGCGCACACTAAGCGGTTTTCTTTGACTTCCGCCCCCTCATTTTGAGATTTCCCATCATAGAGCACCTTTGCGCGACGTTCCACCTCCAAGCCCCCCGGCAAAATTCCTGTTGCCTGTACACCACGCATAACAGCCTCCTGCATGGTCTGCCAAACCTCTTTTAGATAGTCTTTGATAGATTCGCCTTCCCGTTCGTAAACGTACTCATAAAGGCGCATTCCCTTCGATTCGCAATACCCTCGAATATCTTCCATGCTATGCAAATCGTACACCTCCACCCCTTCAACCGTGTCTCTGCCCTCGATACGAATGGCTCCGCCACCGATACTAAAAATACGCATTTTTGCAAGCTCCGTGCCACCCATGTATGCGATGAGCTCCATTGTGTTGGGGTGAGGAGTCTCCGTTATCTCGTCAAATTCCACCGTTACGTTTGGCAAAACTGTTTGAATAACTCTATCCGTTCCATGCCCAATGCCCGTCTTAGCAAGGGAGCCGTACAACCGCGCAACGAAGCGCGTTGCCGTGGGATTTTCCTCTAAAAATAGCTTACAGGCGCGTTCGGGGCCGATGGTATGAGAGGAAGACGGTCCTCTGCCGATTCGATATAATTTTTTCAATGAATGCATAATTGTTTTCCTATGTTTTATTCTTCCTAGCCAGATATGAATAATACAAACCTGATTTTGAATGGCTGGTATAACAAAATCCTTGTATTTTTAAACATTACAAGGCTAATCCCCCAAAAATTTACGCCACTGCTTTTTTTCAGTGGCGTAAACATTCGCTTACATTATTTCGCTTCTTTAATGGTATTGACAAGTCCTGCAATCCCTTGCAATTCGCTGGGAATGATGATCTTGGTCGATTGACCATCGCCTACCTGCGACAAGGTTTCCAGCTTCTTCAATGTCAAATACGCCTCTTCAGGTTTCGCTTCGTTGATCATACGAATGGATTGCGCCTGCGCTTCATTGATGCGAAGAATAGCTTCTTTTTCCGCTTCTGCCTTCAAAATAGCTGCTTGCTTTTCAGCTTCTGCCTTCAAGATGGCAGCCTGTTTTTCTGCTTCTGCTTCCAAAATCTGGCTCTCTTTCTTACCCTGCGCAACGAGAATGTTACTTGCCTTTTCCCCTTCCGCGCGAAGGATCGCTTCACGTCTTTGACGTTCTGCCTTCATCTGCTTTTCCATCGCGTCCTGAATTTCTGCCGGGGGCTTAATATTCTTGAGTTCTACACGGTTGATCTTGATCCCCCAAGGATCGGTTGCTTCGTCCAAAATTGAACGGATTTTCGCATTGATCGTATCACGGGAAGTAAGCGTGTTGTCAAGTTCCATTTCACCGATAATATTACGAAGCGTCGTTGCCGTCAAGTTTTCAATAGCCATAATCGGGCTTTCAACGCCGTATGCATAAAGCTTTGCGTCGGTAATCTGATAGAAGACAACGGTGTCAATTTGCATGGTTACGTTATCTTTCGTAATAACGGGTTGGGGTGCAAAGTCTACCACCTGTTCTTTCAAAGAAACAATTTTCGCCACGCGGTCGATTACGGGAATAACGTAACGCATACCGGTGGTTTTCGTTTCATGGAATGCGCCCAAACGTTCTACGACGTAAGCGCTCGCCTGAGGAACAATTTTAATCCCCGATACGGCCAAAACTGCCAAAACAAGCAAAATAATTCCTAATATGATCCAAAATTCATCCATTTTATTTTTCCTCCTTTTGATGTTGAATTACGAATACTTTATTGCCGTTGATGCTTTTCACAACAACAAACTCGCCTTGGGGAATTTTCTCCCCTGTTTCCGAACGAGCTGTCCATACAAGCCCGTTAATTTTGATAGCGCCTTTGGAAAAATCATTGTCAATTTCTTCCACAACTATCCCTTGATGTCCTAAAATTCGTTCGAGATTTGTGCCTTCTGTGTCTTGCTTTTGGAGTAATTTCTTCATCAGCGGACGGGTAGCAAGCAGCAAAATGATGGACACAACTGCAAATATTCCAAGTTGCCATCCCCAATGCAGGGTTTTGCAAACAGTTGCAATAATGCTCATTATCAAAGCCGCTACAGCAAACCAAATAGAAACTAATTCGCTCGTTAACAGTTCAACGACCAAAAGTGCTACTGCAATGCCTAGCCAAACGAACCAAAACATTTTTTATCCTCCTTTATAAAATATATAGTAGTATAGTATAGCGTAACATAGTATATATAGTATAACATATTCTTTTCTATTTGTCAAGATGTAGAAGAAAATTTTACACAATTATCTCATTTTTTGCATGGCCGGTTTTGACAAATTCCACCAAACCTTCCATGCCCACCCACATCATGCTCTCCATGCTCAGTTGTGTGTAGAACGCCATGTGTGGAGTGAAAATGACGTTGGGAAATTGGCGCAAGTACGCCATATCTCGATTTTTTAAAATATCGACTAAACGGTTTTCATGGTAAATGCCTTCTTCCCCTTCAAACACGTCCATTGCCAACGCGCCAATCTTTTCGGACTCGATTCCCTTTACGAGCGTCGGAATGTCGAACAATTCCCCACGCGCCGTGTTGATTAAAATAATGCCGTCCTTCATTTGCGAAAGCGTATCTTCATTCAGAATATGATAAGTGGATGGAAAACAGGGCACGTGGTAAGTAATTATATCGCTCAACGCATACATGGTACCCTCGTCCACGTATTCTGCAAGCGCTTCCACCTCTGGTCTACGCACTTCGTCAACGCATAAAATTCGGCAACCGAACCCCTTTAAAAGTTCCATCACCTTCATGCCAATACGTCCTCCACCCATTACGCCGACCGTCATTCTTCCTAAAACTTTCCCTTGCAAACCGAGCAAAGAGTAGTCGTTCACCTGCTGACGCCACAACGTTTGCTTGTATTTTCTCAAAGATAAAAGAATCAACATCACCGTAAATTCCGCTACGGAATCGGGGGGATAGCTGGAATTGCACACTTTGATATCATATTTTTTCGCAGCCGTCAAATCAATGTGGTTATAACCAATCGTGCGCGTCGAATAATAGCGAATTCCGCGCTCCGCCAATGCACACAAAAGAGCGTCGTCCGCGCACACTCTGCCCAACGTGGAAACGCCGTCGCACCCCTCGCAAAGATGTATATTTTCCATGCTGAGCACCTCTTTCGTTGCCACATATTCAAACCCGTGAAACTTAGATGCCTCTTCCAATTTCGCACGTTCTACATCATTCCATAACTCATAAATTGCAAATTTCATAGTCAATCTCCTTTATATTTTATGATAAAATTATGAAAAAAGGCGTGGATGCCCACGCCTTGCCTGCTTATTCACGCAAACTGTTTATGCAGAGTCCGACGACCGCACCGATTTTTACGATTTCAATAATTTGACTAAATTGAACGATAAACGCATAAAAACTACTGCTTGTATAGCCGGAGAACAAGCCACCGACCGTGTGGAAAAAGGTGATGAGCAACCCTACGCCAAAAACGAGCACTTTGAACAAAAAGGCTTGTTTCAATGTCTTTTGCAGAGTCTCGTCCTCTTTTTCTTTCAAGAAGAAATAGCCCCCAACCAAGACAAACGCCACGATATCGAGATAGGCTGTTATCCAAATGGCGATTTTTCGCCAGTCAAACTTAATATTCATAAATACGCTCCTTTGTATTTCTACCTTTATTATAGCACAATTTTTTTCCTTTCGTCAAGAGTTTGATAGTACCTTTTTGTGATTTAGAGCACAACTTCACTCTTTACAAAGCTTAAAATCTGTCATCGTTATTCCCTACGCCTAATTTTTGCATTTTAAAACACCTTGCACACAGTTGTGCAAGGTGTTATTTTTGTTATTTGCGCTTATACCAATTCGATAATTGCCATTTCTGCGCCATCGCCACGACGTTCGCCGAGAAGATAGATTCTCGTATAGCCACCGCCCTGGCCAAGTTCTTCTTTACGAGCTGCATACTTAGGTGCAAGTTCGTTGAAGAGTTTGTCCATCAAAGGATGCTGAACATCTGCAGTTCTTGCTTTGAATTCGCTCTTCTTTTCCTGGAATGCTTTGATTTCCTGCAAATCATACGTTTTAGCCATGATTGCACGACGAGCTGCAAGTTTCTTTGCGCCATCCTTAACGTTGGTAACTTTTACTTCTTTACCTTTTTTGTCCGTCTTAACAACTTCGTATTCTACGTTGTCATCATACGTATTAACCGCTTTCGTGATCAATTTTTCAACGTAGGATCTGAGTTCTTTTGCTTTTTCAGCGGTTGTTTCAATTTTACCGTACCAAAGAAGCTGAGAAGCCAACCCTCTCAAAAGGGCATTTCTTTCTTTGGACGTTCTTCCCAATTTTCTGGGCATAATATTAATCCTCCTGTGGTTTTAATGCGAGGCCGTAAGATTCCAATTTGTGAATAACTTCTTCCAAAGACTTTCTGCCAAGGTTTCTCACCTTCAACATATCGTCTTCCGTCTTCTTGGTAAGGTCTTCGACCGTATGAATGTTTGCTCTCTTCAAGCAGTTGTAAGAACGAACGGAAAGGTCCATTTCTTCAATCTGCATCTTGAGAATTTGCTGTTGCTTGTCGTCTTCCGTTTTAATCAACGTATCCAAATGTCTAATCGTTTCACTGAGGTTAACAAACAAGTTGATGTGATCTTGCATAACTTTCGCCGCCAAAGAAATGATTTCTTTACCGGGGAATGTGCCATCCGTCCAAACTTCAATTGTGAGTTTGTCGTAATCCACAGCCTGGCCTACACGCGTAGGTTCAACCGTATAATTTACTTTCTGGACGGGGGTATAAATCGAGTCGATTGCGATATAATCGATGATGGGCTTCTTATTTTCTTTTGCGGGTTTATACCCTCTGCCTCTACCAACCGTCAATTCAATATCCAATTCTGCACCTTCGTCAATCGTGCAGATATATTGATCCCCGTTGATTACTTCGATTTCCGCATCAATGTTGAGATCCTTACCGGTCAAAACCGCAGGGCCTTCCTTACGGATATTCAACACTTTCTCGTATTCTTTATCAGATACCTTCGTTTTGATTGCAAGCGCTTTGAGGTTGAGGATAATTTCCGTAACATCCTCTTTAACACCTGCTACGGAGGAAAATTCGTGTTTTACGCTACCATCGAGGAACTTTATTCCTTCTACCGCCGCACCGGGCAACGCGGAAAGAAGAATTCGTCTGAGGCAGTTTCCAATAGTAAGACCGAAACCTTTCTCTAAGGGTTCGCAAACAACTTTCGCATAGAAATCGTTGCTTTCAACCACTTCGAGTTTTGGCATATCCATTTCGATCATTATGTTACCTCCTTATATTCTATTATTTGGAGTACAATTCGACAATCATGTGCTCTGCAATCTGGCTGTCGATATCTTCTCTGGTAGGAAGAGCCAATACCTTTCCTTCAAGTTTTTCTCTGTCAAACTCTACCCACTTAACAAG
>JAFTMD010000088.1 GCA_017452585.1 Clostridia bacterium | reverse complement strand
TTCGCACGCGCGCGGCGTATTTTATTTTGAATGGAACACCTGAATTTTCGGTGAATCAAGGACAGGGTGGCCGATATAAATTGCTCGCCAATGAGAAGGATTTTCACGCCGCAAAAGCGATGGGCGTGGGCGATTTTGAGGTGCGCGTATACAGTTTTACGGATAAAAATGCTGAAATTTTTTCCATGATTGAGAAGCTGAAAGCGGAGAACCTCGGCGCGATGGAAGAGGCCTACATGATGAAGGCGCTCGTCAAGGATTTTGGGCTTACGCAGGACGACGTGGCGGCGCTGATTGGGCGTTCTCGCCCGGCGGTAGCCAACACTTTGCGTCTTTTGACGCTCGTTCCCGAAGTGGTTGGGTTGGTGGAAAGCGGTCAGCTGTCGGCAGGCCACGCCAGAACGTTGGTGAAAGTGCCGGAAGGACAGCAGTTTGCCTTTGCGCAAGAAGCGCTCAAGCGCGGGTATTCCGTTCGTGAAATGGAGCGCGCGGTGAAGGCGTTTTTGACGCCCCCGGAAATTTTGCAAAAGGAAAAGGAAGCGAAAGCTGCGGCGAAGAGTGAGGAATTGAAGGCGCTGGTCGAGCGTATGCGTGGGGTTTTTCGCACGAAGGTTTCCCTTATCGGCAACGATAAAAAGGGACGCATTTACATTGATTACTACACACCCGAAGACCTCTATCGGTTTGAAGAATACCTCGACATGATTGAGAGTTTCGATCGGGATTGAGTGGCTTTCATTATACATAATTGGGCTGTACGAATGTAAAAATAGAAGGAATCATTTATGAGAAAATTAATTGAGGCAAAAGGAGTCATTAAGACCTACGTGGTGGGCAGTACCACGATCAACGCATTAAACGGTGTCGATTTTGAGGTGGAAGAAGGGGAGTTTGTCGTTATCTTGGGCGCGAGTGGCGCAGGCAAGACGACGCTGTTGAACTTGATTGGCGGCATGGATACGCTGACGAGTGGGGAGTTGATTGTAGACGGCAGGGATATTGGTCAATACAATCGCAAACAGCTCACGGAATATCGTAGAAATGACGTGGGATTTGTCTTCCAGTTTTACAATTTGATGCCCAATTTGACGGCGCTGGAAAACGTGGAAATTGCCACGGAAATGTGCCGAAACGCCCTCTCGCCTGAAAAGGTGCTGGAGGCGGTGGGTTTAAAGGATCGTATGGCGAATTTCCCCGGTCAGCTCTCCGGTGGGGAACAGCAACGCGTATCTATTGCCCGTGCATTGGCGAAAAACCCCAGATTGTTGCTCTGTGACGAACCGACGGGCGCGCTCGATTATGCGACGGGGAAAACGATTTTAAAACTTCTGCAAGATGCCTGCAAACAGCATCATAAAACGGTGGTTGTCGTCACCCACAACAGCGCGCTTAAGGACATGGCAGACAAGGTTGTGTACGTTAAAAACGGCCTTGCGACGAAGGTGGAACGCAACGCGGCACCCAAAGATATTGCGGAGATTGAGTGGTGATGAAGGCTTATTGGAAAACCGTTTTACGGAGTGTGAAAAACAATATTGCATGGCTCCTTTCCATCACGATCATCATGTTGTTGGGCATTTCTTTCGTGGGTGGATTGGGGACGATTTCTCCCACGTTTAAAGATTCGTACAGCGAGCAGATGAATAGGGATCAATTTTCCGATGTGATCATCAAATGCAAGCAGGCGACGGGTTTTTCCAACGAGGCATTGGATCTTTTGGGAAATTCTCCCCTCGTGGAGTCTTTCAATACACTTACCTCAGTGGATTTCGTAGAAGGGAAGAACCGACTTCGTCTTTGTGTCTATGATGACTTGAAAACAGAGATTAATAAGCTTGCCCTTTTAGAGGGGAGATACCCTGAAAATGAGAATGAAGTTTTGGTGGAAAGAGGGAGCAACAGGCATACCAAGTATGCGTTGAACGACAAAATTACCCTTTTGGGCATGCCCATTGAGTACACCATTGTGGGCATTGTTGGCAACCCTCAAATCTTTGATTTGAATGGAGAACCTTTCATCAATACCAATACGGGAGAGGTGGACGGCAGTGTCAATAAGCTTGTCTATATGCAACGCGATCAATCCATGTTTCCTTTTTTACCCACAACGGATGTGCACGTGCGTTTTGCTGGCTTCGGCGAACGAGATTATTTCTCGGAGGACTACCTTGCGAAGGTAAATGAAGGGGTGGAAGGTTTGAAAACCTTGCTCGGTGAGGAAAATTACGCCTTTCTCACCGTTGAATCTTGTAAGAGTTATGCCTTATTTGATAACTACTGTGACAAAGTGTCCGTAATCACTTTGATTTTTCCCGTCTTTTTTGTGGTGGTGGCGGCATTGGTTGTCATGACCACCATGACGCGTATGGTCGAGGAAGAACGCCCCATTCTCGGGTGCTTGAAATCGCTGGGAATGCAGGATGGAAAAATCCTATTAAAGTACTTGCTTCTGATCCTCATAAGTTGTTTCATCTCAGCCATGGGTGGCCTGTCCATTGGTTTTTTGGTGTTGCCAAGCGTCATTTATCCCGCTTTTGAAACGATGTTTTTCTTGCCTGTGATGAGTAAGAATTTCTATACCTTGAGCGGTGTTCTCGCCTCCGCATTGATGACAATAGTGGTTGTGTTGGTGACATTTTTTGTGTGTAGAAATGAGCTTCATGAGAAGCCGAGTGAACTATTGAAAGCGAAAACACCTCCCTCCGGGAAAAAGATTTTATTGGAGAAAATCCCCTTTATCTGGAGTCGTTTATCTTTTAAATACAAATCGAGTATCCGCAACGTGTTCCGTTATAAAAAGCATCTGCTCATGACCATTTTATCGGTGACAGGTGGGACGGCCCTGGTGTTTGCAGGGTTTGGTGTTTTAGACGTTGCAGTGGCAATGGGCGCAAAGGGCGGATCGTATGTCGGGCTGAAGGATGCGACGGGGGCTGTTGCGGCGGTTGTCATCATTTTTGCATTGTTGTTGTGTGTGTTCGTTATCTACAATTTAACCAATTTGAATATTGGTGAACGCAAAAAGGAGATTGCCACGCTCGGCGTGTTGGGCTATCGCGAGCAGGAAACGTTGGGGTATATTTATCGAGAGATTTGGATGATGTCTATCGTGGGTATAGTATTGGGCATCTTTTTAGGAATGGCTCTACTCAAGTTTGTGCTGTTCTATTTGGAATTCGGGGCGCTCTCAGATGTGAAGTGGTATACCTACCTATTGAGTTCCATTTGTGTAATAGTGTTTGTAGGTGTAACGGATATATTACTTGCGTCGAAGATTTTAAAAATCGACATGACGACGTCGTTGAAATCGAATGAATAAAAACCTGCTCAAAACGCATGGAATTGTAAGGGTGAGTTTTTGAAATATAGTATAATACCATAAAAAAAATATCCTCGCATTTTCACGCGAGGATATTTTCTTTTCGACATTTCTTTTATTTCCCTAAAATAAGGTGACCTTTCAAGAGGAGGTATACAAAGTCAACAACAGCAATAATCCAAGTCCAACCCAAGAAGATGAACAAAGCGAATACGACGATGTGTAACAAAGACTTCGTTCTCAAAGCAACCGATCCGCGAACAAGAAGTTCGGTGATCCAGTTTACACCAGGAATAAGCATAAGCAATGCCTTCAACAAAAGAGATTGTTTGTTAAACCACTTATCAAAATTCATACCACGGTTTCTCCTAATTAAATTTCAAAGTTACCTTTGATGCTTGCATTATACAATAAAAAAGGGAATTTGTCAATGGGTTTGTGAAAATTTATTTGCATTATTTTTTGGGAAGTTCGTTTTCGTTTGAAGAATTTTCTTCCTGGGTAAGATCTTCCTCCGGTTTGGGTTCCCGTTTTTCTTGTTCCTGCTTGCAGAGCAGCATCAAAACGAAAAAGATAGCGGCAAGCAACGCGGTGGGAATGAAGCCCGCCAATCCCCAAAACGTGCCAATCGGCAAAAGCGCCGCCAGACAAATGGCGGAGAGAATGGTAAATAAGATGCGTAATTTATAAAACATAAAAACCTCGTATAATAAAACTTACCAGATTACTCTACCATAAAATTCAACCCATGTCAATCAATTCTTCATGAAATTGCATAAAAAAAGGGGGAAATTGCGCAAGCTCTTATATATATAAATATCGGACACGCGCGCGCGTAGGGGATTTTTGTGAATTTGTGAATTTTTATCATTTTTAGAAAGGCAACATAAAATAAAAATTTTTTCGACAATTTTTTAAAAATGTTTGACATTTAAGAAAAGATATGGTATGATATACAGGCTGTCGACGAGAGAGCAGGAAACATAGCGAAAAAGATAAAAACTTTTAAAAAAATAAAAAAAGTTTTAAAAAGTTATGAAAAATGCTTGACAAAGGAAAGCAGTTTGTGGTATGATATACAAGCTGTAACCGCGGAAGCGCGAACAGCCCGAACTGAAGTTCGGAAAAGAGTAGAT
>JAFTMD010000012.1 GCA_017452585.1 Clostridia bacterium | reverse complement strand
GCGAAGCAATCGTTCCGCCTGTGGCAATCAATAATATTTTTTTCATAGGCCTCATTCCTTTCTTCGACGAAAATAATCCCCTTTTTCAAGCACATACGGGCATTTGATTTTGTAAATTTCCTGCACGAGTTTCCCATCTTCCGTACGCTCCCCTTTGGAATCGTACATCTCCTCAACAAGGAAAGATTTTCCAAATTGTTCGCCGGGGGAAAGCACCTCCAATTTGTCGCCCTGACGGAAGCGGTTGCGCATTTCCGCCAAAACATACTCCCCGTCCATGCCGAGGACGTCGGCAATATATACGCAATCCCCTTTCGATTGGCTGTCATCATAGTTGACCGTTTCAGAATTTTCTCCCAACGTATAAGCGGTAGTGTAATCACGATGCGCCACGCTGAACAACTCCTGCTCGCTGACGGAAAGCTTGCCACCGTCCATCAAACGACGGTAGGCATTGATGACCGTTGCAAGGTAATATCCACTCTTCATTCGGCCCTCAATTTTAAATGAACACACACCTGCCCCTTCCATTTGCTGTAAATGGGAGAGCATATTCAAATCTTTGCTATTAAAAATAAACGTGCCTTTTCCGTCCTCTTCGATAGGCAACCACTCCGATTTTCCATTGGTTGCATTCAACGCGCGCACTTCATATTTCCATCTGCACGACTGCACACATGCCCCACGATTGGAGGAACGGCCGTCCAAATAATCGGACAGCAAGCATCTGCCACTGTACGAAATACACATCGCGCCGTGCACGAAAGCCTCCAATTCTATCTCAGGCGCATAGTCATGGATCTCGGAAATTTCCTTTAAGGAGAGCTCCCTTGCCAGCACAACGCGTTCGACGCCTTGCTCTCCCCAGAACTTCACCGCATATTTATTGGTGGTGTTCGCCTGCGTGGAGAGGTGAATGGGAAGCGTTGGCGCAACCTTTTTTGCAACATAAATCGCACCCGGATCGCTAATAATTGCGCCGTCCGCGTGTATTTGTTCCAGTGTTTTAAAATATTCCTGTAACAATCCAAAATCGGCGTTTTTAGCAAAAATATTGGTCGTAACATAAACTTTTTTGCCCATGGAATGGGCAAGTTCAATTGCCGAAGCCAATTCTTCAGGGGTGAAATTGTCCGCAAACGTGCGCAAGGAAAACTGTTTTCCGCCCACGTACACGGCGTCTGCCCCGAAATGAAGCGCCGTCAGAAGCTTTTGATAGCTCCCTGCGGGCGCCAACAGTTCTGCCTTTATTGGATTGTTGATTCGTTCGTTTTTCAACATAGCCACCATCTCATTGGTTATTTTTGGGCGCATACACGGAGAGCGCAACCCCGTCCCCGACATTCAACACCGAAGTAATAAAGTCATGGTCAGCTGTAAGCACTTCCAAATAAGAGCGAATTTTATCGACAATAGAGTGACGTTTTTGCGGTGTTTCCTCCTCGCCACTCACCCAACCGTACAACAAAACGTCGTCGGAAAAGAGAATGCTCCCCTTTTTCATCAGTCGCTTTAAATCAAAAAGATATTTTTCATACTGCGCTTTTGGCCCGTCCAAAAAGATGAAATCATATTCTCCATCCATCATGGCCAAAATCTCGCCCGCATCACCCAGGTATGAGTTGACACGCGTGGAAACATCAAAATCTACAAAATTTTGTTTGGCTTCCAAATAGCGATCCTCTTCTAATTCAATGGTGGTGAGCTTGGCATCCGGGCATTGAAGCAACATAGAAACGCCCGATAAGCCAATCGCTGTGCCAATCTCTAAAATCTTTTTCGGTTGCGTCACTTGCAACATTAAAAGCAAGAAATTCAAGGTTTCATCATCTGCAACGGGAATTCCACGAGCAAGCGCATCCTTTCTTCGCGCAGAAATACGCTCGTCAAGGTCGAGCTTGACGAGAGAGGCTGTATACTTCATTTGAATTTATACCTCCAACACGGACACCACAATCAGTGGCGCTTGTTTCGTCTTTCTGAAGAAATAATTGCGCACCGATTTCCGCACGGCCAAGGCAAGCTCTGCCTTTGTCCCATTGGCGTAATCGTAATTATCCACGGAACGATTGACAACAGCGCGCATATCCGCCTCCGTATCCCCATCTGCAAACACACAACCATGCGCCTCAATAACTGGATCGTTGATGACATATCCGCCTGTTACCGCCAAAGCAACCGTAAACACACCGTCCGCCGACATCTTAAGGCGATCTTTCATTACTTCACTCGTTCCATAATCCTCCACGCCTGCGCCGTCAATAAGTCTAGTGCCGGCAGGTACGTTAGCATCAAATTGCATGCTGTTTTCCGTCAATTTGACGCAATTCCCCACCTCGGTGATGAGAATATTTTGTTCGGACATTCCCAAGCCTTCCGCAAGTTGAGCATGGCGTTTCAAATGTCGATATTCTCCGTGTATGGGAATAAAAAATTTCGGTTGCAATAAGCTGTGCAGAATTTTATGCTCTTCCTGACAGGCGTGTCCGGAAACGTGGATTTTTTCCAAGCTTTCGTAAACCACGCGCGCGCCCTTCTTATACAAATTGTTGATGACACGATAAATCATCTTTTCGTTGCCGGGAATGGGATTGGCTGAAATGATAATGGTGTCGTTTTCACCAATCGTTACCTTGTTAAAATCACCACTCGCCATACGCGTCAACGCAGACATGGGTTCCCCTTGCGAACCTGTCGATACGATCAGCAATTCGCCATCGAATAGATTTTTCGTCTTTTCAATGTCAATTAAAACCCCTTCAGGAATTCTCAATTCACCGATCTTGACGGCCGCTTCCACCACTTTGAACATACTCCGTCCAGACAACGCGACCTTTCTTCTGTATTTCACAGCCAAGTCAATAATCTGTTGCAGACGGTGTACGTTGGACGCAAAGGTAGCAATGATGATACGGCGGGTTGTATTTTCCGAAAAAAGATGATCGAGGGTTGTCCCAACCACCGTTTCACTCATTGTATATCCCGCGCGCTCAATATTGGTAGACTCCGACATATAGAGGAGTACCCCTTCCTTGCCAAGTTCGGCAATACGCTTTAAATCAATCGGCTCACCTGCCACT
>JAFTMD010000087.1 GCA_017452585.1 Clostridia bacterium | reverse complement strand
CGGCGCAGTTTGTAGCACCTTCGGGGCATTCTCCACCCCATTGGCAAGGGGCGTCTAGTTGGACGGCCTGGCTTAACTGTTCGGGGTGAAGTCGAAAATATCGGTTGATTGCGCTTTTCTTCGTACGATTATCAAAACCTCTTAAAAGAGGCTGAGGGGCTCCCCATCTATCACGTTTTGAACCGCGTGATGTTGCGCTCCATGCAAAAGGCGAGGTACTCTCCCGAAAACGTTGGACATTTCGGGCTGGCGAGCCAATTTTATTGCCATTTTACCTCCCCCATTCGTCGCTACCCCGACCTGTGTATTCACCGCATCATCAAGCTGATCATCAACGGTGGCTATCCCGAGGCTGTGGAATTGTTTGGCGATTTTGTAGCAGAGGCCGCCAAGCAATCGTCTGAGCGAGAACGTCGCGCCACCGACGCCGAACGGGATGTTGACGATTTGTATATGACCATGTATATGAGCGACCACATTGGCGAGGAGTATGAAGCCATCATTTCCGGCGTTACTTCCTTTGGCTTGTTTGCGGAATTACCCAATACGATTGAAGGGTTTATACCCATAGAATCCCTGTTTGGCGAATATTCTTTCGTCGAGGCTCGCTTGACGTTGGTTGGGCAATCGGAGAGCTACACCATTGGGGAGCGCATCAAAATTAAAGTTGTTGATGTAGATTTTGAGCGCCGAAGAACGGAGTTCCGTCTATTGGAAAAAATATAAAATCCTCATACCATGTATGAGTTCACGGAGAAAATTATGAAAATTATTACGACAAATAAGAGTGCTTCTTTTGAATATTTTATCGAAGAGAAATACGAAGCCGGCATTGTTTTAGAGGGCAACGAAATTAAATCGTTGCGCCTTGGCAACGTCAATATGAACGATAGTTTTTGCTTTGTGCGAGATGGACAAGTTTCAGTAAAAAATATGCATATTGCCTGGTATGATAAGTCGGACGGATTTTCCACTAAAAATACTAGACGCGATCGTAAACTTCTCTTGCACAACGGCGAAATTGCAAAAATTGCAGGCAAAATCAATCGCCAAGGGTACACACTCGTGCCATTAAAACTCTATTTGAAGGGGTCACTTGTCAAAATGGAAATTGCCCTCTGTAAGGGTAAACACACCTATGACAAGAAAAAATCCATTGCCGAACGTGATTTGAAACGCTCCGCCGACCGCGATATCAAAAACGCTGGATTTTAAATCGGATGACCAACAAAAAAATATTTTGCTTCAATAGAATAACGATACAATATAAAAAAGATATATGGCTTGCCTTTGGCAAGCCATATACCTTTAGTGAGAGAATATGAAAAAAGTTTTTAGTATAGTTTATTTCGTTCATTTCTCGTTATCACCGAGCGGAGCATAGATCTTTTCCGACCTTCTCCTTTTGCTAAGACGTAAATCATCTTTTGCATAAATAATTTTACCTCTGAATTGTGATAGCTGTATGAAAATTAGGTGAAAATTAGGTGAAATTATAATAATTTCTCATTCTTTGTGTTACATTTTCATAATTTATAGGGCTAATCCGTCAATTTTCTGCGTAAAATGCTCCAAATACGGCTTCCGCCACGCGAATACCGTCCGCCGCTGAGGACGTGATGCCACCAGCATAGCCCGCCCCTTCTCCACAGGGATATAAACCCTTCACGCTGACCGATTGCAAACTTTCGTCACGCTCCATGCGAATAGGCGAACTCGTACGGCTCTCTACCGCTGTCAACAGAACGTCCGGATGCGCAAACCCTTTCAATTTTCGATCCATATCGACGATCGCGCACTTCAATGCCCCTGTTATCGGCGCAGTCAATACGCTCCGCAAATCGCAAAACGTTGTACCGATGGGATAGGTGGGGAGTACTTCTCCAAAGCGAGTGCTTTCCCGATCAGCCAAGAAATCCTCCACGCGCTGTATCGGAGCAGCGTACGATCTTCCGCCCGCAACAAAGGCTGCGCTTTCCAATTTACGCTGAAAAGCCACCCCCGCCAAGGGATGTTCGCTTTCAAAATCTTCCTGCTTGACCTGCGCAATCAAGGCGCTGTTTGCATTCCGTCCGTCGCGCGCATAATTGCTCATTCCATTGACGACCACACCTCCCTCTTCGCTGGAAGCCGGCATCACGTAGCCGCCCGGACACATACAGAAGGTGAAAGTGGCACGCTCGGAGGCGTGCGAAACAAGTTTATAATCTGCCGAAGGGAGCTTGGCAAACGCCTTCCCATACTGCGCCAGACCAATATTGTCCTGCAAATGCTCAATCCGCACCCCGACAGCAAACTCTTTTTGACGCATCATAACCCCACGTCGATAGAGCATCTCAAACGTATCACGCGCACTGTGTCCAACCGCCAAAATAACTGCCGAAACAGGCATCTTTATGTCATTGGAGGGTACCATGTCTGCGTTGAATGATTTTAAAAGCACTTCTTCCACCCGTCCATCTTTGATAAAAATATCCTCCAACCTCGTGTGGAACAGCACCTGCCCACCTTGTTCACGAATATAGGAGCGCATCTTTTTGACGACGATTTTTAAATTATCACTGCCAATGTGAGGCTTGGCAAGCCATAAAATTTCGCGAGGCGCTCCAAAGCGCACAAACTCCTCCAATACTTCACGATTGAGTGGACTGTGCGTCTGTGTATTGAGTTTCCCATCCGAAAACGTCCCAGCGCCCCCTTCGCCAAACTGCACGTTGGTATCCCCGTTGAGAACCCTCGTCTGTACAAATAAATTGATGATTTTTTCACGTTCTTCCACCGAACCGCCACGCTCTATGACGATGGGCGTCATACCATGCGCCAAAAGTCGCAACGCGGCAAACAACCCGGCTGGGCCACTCCCCACAATCAACACCGCCTTCGACGGTTGCTTATTGTTGGGTAACTGCAAAAACTGTCTTTTCTCTGATACGGGAGCCTTTTTGTCAAACGCTATTGTATAAACGTAGCGCAAGTTATTTTTATCCCGCGCGTCCAATGATTTTTTTAAAATGGCGAAGTAGCCAACCTTTCCGCCAAGCTTCTTTTCAGCGATGGCAATCAGCTCCTTCTCACCTTTATCAATGGGCAATTTAATGTCGAATAATGTACGTACATGCATACCTGCCCCCTCCTTTTTACTTTCTTAATGCCTTTGCCACACATTG
>JAFTMD010000086.1 GCA_017452585.1 Clostridia bacterium | reverse complement strand
GAAAATTATTGGATTAGGGAAATGCTATGGGGATAATGAGGTGTTGAAAAACATCAATCTCACCGTAAAAAAAGGAGAAATAATCGCTATCCTCGGCGCCTCCGGTTCGGGAAAATCCACCCTTCTTCGTTGTTTGAATTGTATGGAAGACCCTACAAGTGGCAATATCTACTTTGGCGGTGTAGATATCGCTGATCCTAAAGTAGATATCAATATCCACCGTCAGCACATTGGCATGGTGTTCCAGCATTTCAATCTTTTCAACAACAAAACCGTTTTACAAAACATTATGCTTGCCCCTACCACCATTCAGACGGCGCAACTCCGTAAAACGCAATTCAAAAACGCTTGGACGAAGTTTTGCAATCTTTTCCGCAAAGAAAAACAGGCGTTATTGCCCACCACAACGGTCAAGCAAATCCAGGCAAGCGCAAAGGAAAACGCTCTCAATCTCTTAAAACGCATCGGTCTTGAAGAAAAGGCAAACGCCTATCCCTCCACCCTTTCCGGCGGTCAGAAACAGCGTATTGCCATCATTCGCGCCCTCGCAATGGAACCTGACGTGCTTTTGTTCGACGAGCCCACCTCCGCCCTCGACCCTGAAATGGTTGGGGAAGTGTTGTCCCTTATGAGCGAACTTGCTGCCGAGGGCATGACCATGGTTGTGGTGACGCACGAAATGGGCTTTGCAAAAGAGGTCGCCAACCGCGTCATTTTCATGAGCGACGGCGTTATCGCAGAAGAAAATACCCCCAAAGAATTCTTTGAAAATCCTCAAAACGAACGTTTGAAGGAATTTCTTTCCAAGGTGCTTTAAGGTATGCTATATAACTATCACACCCACACAAAGCGGTGCAATCACGCCGTGGGTACGGAGCGTGAATACGTCGAATCCGCCATTCAGCATGGCATGAAAATTCTCGGTTTCTCCGACCATGCCCCCTACCTTTTCGGAAATAGCGAGTATTATTCCTATTTCCGCATGCAGGTGGACGAACTGCACGAATACGTGGACACCGTCCGCGCTCTGCAAAAGGAATATGCAAAAGATATCCGTATTTTATGCGGGTTTGAATTGGAGTATTACCCGCAATTTCATGCGGAAGAAATGAAGTTTCTTCGCCAAGCGCAACCCGATTATTGTATTTTGGGACAGCATTTTCTGGAAAATGAGCTTAGCGGAATCGTCTCCACCAAGCTGAAAACGGATGAACAGCTTTCTGCCTACGTTTCCCAGACGCTGGAAGGATTGAAAACGGGAGATTTTCTCTATCTTGCGCACCCAGATCTGCCCGGATACCGCTTTTCAGAGGAGGTTTGGAAACGTGAATATCGACGATTGTGTGAAGGCGCAAAGGCGTTGAATATCCCGTTGGAAATCAATCTTTTGGGGCTTCGTGAAAAGCGCGCTTATCCCGACGGACGCTTTTTCCAAATCGCAAAAGAGGTTGGAAATGAGATCGTGCTTGGCTTGGACGCGCATGATCCAAAAGACTTGTTTGACCCCCTCTCGGAGTCTCTCGCCTCATACATGGGTGACTCGCTTGGGTTAAATATCCGAAAAACGCCCTTATTATAAGCATAAAAAAAGTACGGCACGTCTTTTTTTTGTTTCTAGCAACATTCAACGCTTACATGGTATACTCATTTTACAAAAATATATAAAACAGAGGACATCAAGTCCTCTGTTTTTTCGTTGTATTATAATTGTAAACGTATAGGAAGGCAAACGTTTTTTACTCCAATTCAAAGGCGCCGGTGTACAACTGCTAATACACTCCCTTCTGTTCAATCAACTGATCGTGCGTGCCTCGTTCGATAATTCTACCATGATCCAACACCATGATCGCATCCGAATTGCGAACGGTGGACAATCTGTGGGCAATAACAAACACCGTTCTGCCATGCATGAGTTTATCCATGCCGTCTGCAACAAGCGCTTCCGTACGCGTGTCAATGGAGCTGGTTGCTTCGTCCAAAATCATAACGGGCGTATCCGCAACCTCGGCGCGCGCGATAGAGATAAGCTGTCTTTGCCCCTGCGACAAGTTGGCGCCGTTGTTTGTGAGCATCGTATCATACCCATCGGGCAAACGAGTGATAAAATCGTGCGCGTTGGCGAGTTTCGCCGCCTCGATACATTCCTCATCCGTGGCGTCCAACCTGCCATAACGGATGTTATCCATTACCGTCCCCGTAAAGAGGTTGGTGTCCTGCAAAACAATCCCCAACGAACGGCGTAAATCGGCCTTCTTGATCTTATTGATGTTGATGCCGTCATAACGCACCTTTCCGTCGGCAATATCATAGAACCGATTGATGAGGTTGGTAATCGTCGTTTTTCCCGCACCCGTCGCGCCGACAAAGGCAATTTTCTGCCCAGGCTTTGCATACAAGGATATATCGTACAACACCTGCTTATCGGGGGTGTAGCCAAAGTCCACCATATCCATGACGATATCCCCTTTCAGCTCGATATACGTCGTTGTGTTCTTCTCTTTGTGGTAGTGTTTCCACGCCCAAAGGCCCGTACGTTCGGTGGTTTCCACCAATTCTCCGTTTTCGTCACGTTTTGCGCGCACGAGGGTTACGTAGCCTTCATCCACCTCCGATTCCTCATCCATGAGGGCGAATATACGGCTAGCCCCCGCAAGCCCCATGGCAATCATGGAGATCTGTTGCGACATTTGGTTGACGATTTGCGTAAAGCTTCTCGACAACCCCAAAAAGGCAATAATCATACCAATGGAGATGGGCGCAATCCCTTCTATAATGCTGGAAATCCCCACATTGGGCGCTTGTATTGTGAACAAAATCCCCCCGATAATCGCCAAAAGCACGTAGGTGAAGTTGCCGATATTCGACAAGATAGGGCCTAAAATATTACCAAAAATATGCGCTTGTTCGCTATCGTGAAAGAGTTTTTCGTTGTACTTATCAAAATCTTCCTTCGCCTTTTCCTCGTGCGTAAAGACTTTGACAACCTTTTGCCCCTTCATCATTTCTTCGATAAAGCCCTCCTCTTCCGCGAGAGAGGTCTGTTGCGCAACCATATACTTGGCGCTGTTTCCGCCGATATATTTGACAACCATGGTCATAGCAAAGGTACATACAAAGACAACCAACGCCAGCCAGAAACTGTACCAAAGCATGAAAGAGATGGATACAACCAGCGTTAAACTGCTGGAAAGTAGCGTAGGTAAACTCTGCCCGATCAATTGTCGAGTTGCATCCGTATCGTTGGTATACAAACTCATAATTTCCCCATGCGCGTGCGTGTCAAAATATTTAATGGGCAATGTCTGCATCTTTTTGAACATATCCTCACGGAAATGATACAGCATACCTTGCGCAACGGTTGCCATAATGCGGTGCCAGAAAAATCCCGCCAACACGACAACTATATACGCCAGCGCCATGGTGATAATCAAACTGATGAACGTCCCCTGCACTTCGCCTAATCCAAGCTTAATCCCCGGGGTGATGACTTCATCCACGAGCGTCTTGGTAAAGAGGGACGCCACCAAACTCCCAAAGGAATTTAAGAAAATGCAAAGCAAGATAATGATGGCTTGCCATTTGTAGTATTTGAACATCATCTTAAGAAGGCGAGGAAGCGTTCCCTTTTTAATAGCGCCTTTTGCCACGGGCATTCCACGGCCACGCATAGGGCCTTTGGGCATTGTCGGACGTCTTGTGTTCGTTTTCACTTCAGCCATTATGCAACACCCCCTTCCGTTTGTTCTGATTTTCTCGTCTGCGCCTCGTAGATTTCACGATAGATGGCGCTTCCTGCCATCAATTCTGCATGATTTCCGCAGGCAATAATCTTTCCGCCGTCCATCACCAAAATTTTATCAGCGTGTTCAACCGAGCCAACTCGCTGCGCGATAATAATTTTCGTCGTATCGGGAATTTCCTCTTTAAACGCATGACGAATAAGCGCGTCCGTCTTGGTATCCACCGCTGAGGTCGAATCGTCCAAAATAAGCACTTTGGGCTTTCTAAGCAAGGCTCTTGCAATACACAAACGTTGTTTTTGACCGCCGGAAACGTTCGTACCGCCCTGTTCGATATAATGGTCGTACCCATCGGGGAAGGAACGAATAAATTCATCCGCTTGCGCCAATTTGCACACCCTTACCAACTCCTCGTCCGTTGCATTTTCATTCCCCCAACGGAGATTCTCCTTGATCGTTCCCGAAAAGAGTACGTTCTTTTGCAAAACAATGGAAACTTCCTTTCTCAACGTATCCAAATCGTAATCTTTGACGTTTACACCGCCGACGTAGACATTCCCCTCCGTCGCGTCATACAGGCGAGGGAGAAGCTGAATGAGAGTGGTTTTGGAAGAACCTGTTCCCCCTAAGATACCCACGGTTTCTCCAGATTGAATGTCTAAATCAATATCGGAAAGCGCGTAGGCATGCGCCGTTTTCGCATATTTAAAGCTGACGTTTTCAAAACGGATAGAACCGTTCTTCACTTCCTTCACCCCATTTTCAGGGCTGACGATGTCCGATTCCTCGTTCAAAACTTCAGAAATACGTCTTGCCGATTCAAAAGACATGGTGATCATAACGAATACCATAGAGAACATCATACAGCAAGACAAAATTTGCACGCCATAGGTTGTGAGCGCGGAAAGTTGCGCAGCGTCAAACGCTCCTTCCGGCAAGACGCCACCGTGGGAAAATCCATCATTTATGATAAACGTGGCACCCAGGTATGAGATGATGAGCACGGCAACATTGATAAACAGAGACATGATCGGGTTGTTGAGCGCCAAAATCTTCTCCGCTTTCGTGAAGTCGTCCCGCACTTCCCCTGCAGCTTTCTGCAATTTTTTCACTTCGTAGTCCTCACGGACGAAACTCTTAACTACACGGATACCACCCACGTTTTCCTGAATGGAATTGTTGAGCGCGTCGTATTTTTTAAAGATACGACGGAAGAAGGGCATGACGTAACGTATAATAACAAGCAACACAACCAAAATAAGTGGCGCAATAACCACGAAGATCCAAGCAAGTTTGTGATTGATGGTAAAGCTCATGATGATGGCGAAAATAAACTGCAACGGCACACGAATGGCGATTCTCAGACACATCTGGTAGGATTGCTGCACGTTGGTAACGTCCGTCGTCAAGCGAGTTACCAGCGACGAAGTGGAAAATTTATCCACGTTCGAGAAGGAAAATTTCTGCACGCGATAGAAGAGATCGTGACGCAGATTGCTGGCAAATCCACAACTCGCCTTCGCCGCAAAACGGCCCGCCAATACCCCACTCGTCAACGATACTACCGCCAACAGCACCAACACGAGCCCGTACGTCAAAATCGTACGCATTGCATCAGGCGACGCCAATACGTCCTCGTTGATCATCTTCGCCATGAAGAAGGGAATTAAGCACTCGCAAAATGCCTCCAACACCATAAACAATGGCGTAATCAGCGAGGGCTTTTTAAATTGCCGTACGCTTTTTAGCAACGTTTTTACCATATTCATACGAAAAACCACCTCCAAATTCTCTTTTGCACCCTATATCCATATAGAGTGTTGTTCATTCCTACGTTATTATATAGTTTTTTAACCGCAAAAGTCAACCTTAAAACAAGGAAAAAACAATCTTTAACAAAAAATTCATTTTTTCCCTTTTAAAGTATCCAATTGGACGTTAAAAAATACACTCTGTTCCACATGAAACATTCTTACAGGCATACCATGTATGCGTTCACGGAAAAACTCCGCCTTTCAACCCAACGGGGTAGGCGTTTATTTCGATTGGGTAATCAACAATACAATAATGAATACGACCACGCACACCACGCCAGAAATCAGACGAATTTTTTTCTGTTTTTCGGGATCCATCGGCACGTACGCCTTAAATCCACACGTCGGACAAACGCCATTTTCTATCAAGGAGTTGCAATTTCTACAATGCATGGTTTCGGGCGTTTTATCCTCCAAAACACCAAAAATCTTTGGTCTTTTCGTTCCACTTTGGGGAGATGCGTTCCCCTTTTCTTCTCTCTTTTCCTCGTCCATTTCTTCCATTTCTTCTTGCCAATTTTTTTGATTCATCTTGATACCTCGTTAGCCAAAAAAAATCTGTCATTCAAAATCAGGTGCGTATTATTCTTGGCTGGCTAAAATAATGTTTCAAATACACGCAACAGCGAGTCTAACAATCTGCCCAATAAACTACGTTTTGGATAGCCATGTTCGCAGAGCTTGGAAACGGCAAACGTTTCCTCCGCATCCCGCTTCACCTCCAAAACTGTGTCGCAATTTGCAAAATATACCGCATTTTCAAAATGGTGATAAAGGCTTCGATAATCGAAATTAATCGTCCCCACCACCGCGCACACGTCATCGGAAACTATACTTTTTGCATGTATAAACCCCGGCGTGTATTCGTAAATCTTCACGCCTGCGCGACGTAAAATATCATAGTTCGCGCGCGTCACGCGAAAGATGATTCTCTTATCGGGAATCCCCGGCGTAACGATACGCACATCCACCCCACGCATCGCTGCCTGACAGAGCGCCATGCGCATTTGATCGTCCAAAATGAGATAGGGCGTGAAAATGTACGCATACTTCTGCGCGCGTTGCAAAATATCCAAATACACCGTTTCCCCCACACTGATATCGTCTAACGGACAGTCGTCATAAGGCTGTATATAGGGCAGATTTTTATCGCTCAACGCATACATGGGTACTTCGTTTCCCTTTTTGATGAGATATTTTTTCAAATCCTCCTTATCCCCGCGAAAGGCGTTCCAAAAATTGAAAAACATCTTCGTCAGGGCATTGACTGCGCTCCCCTTTACACGGAGAACGGAATCCTTCCAATATCCAAAGCGCTCCTTCTCCGCAATATATTCATCTGCCAAATTGATACCGCCCGTAAAGCCAACCTTGCCGTCAATCACCATAATTTTCCGATGATCACGATTGTTCATACGCATCACCAAAAAGGGAACGACGCGGTTAAACGCCATACAACGGATGTTGGGAGAAAGCGCCTCTAACCGCTTCTCATAATGTGTCGGCAACGTCAACATACAACCAAAATCGTCGTAAATCATGCGCACCTGTACGCCTTGCTCCGCCTTCTTTAACAGAATTTCCAAAACGGAATTCCAAAACTTTCCATGCTCGACGATAAAATAGTCTAATAGGATATACTTCTCCGCCTTTTCCAATTCCGCCAATATGTCGGGAAATGCAGACTCCCCATTCTTATAATAGGTCAACTCCCCTTCCCGATAGAGGGAAAACCGCCCGTATTTCGCAAGATAATGGCAAATGCCTTGGCTACGCTCCTGCGGAAGATTCTCCTCCACTGCGCCAAACACTTCCTCAAAGGCTTTTTGATTTTCCTTTTGCGCCTTTTCCAAACGATTGTACATCCATCGTGTCGGCCTCCCCTCTCCAAAGATGAGATAGGTAGGAACACCCACAATCGGCACGACCAACATCAACACGATCCAACTGAGCTTCACCGACGGGCGATCGTTTTTATTGATGAGATAGAGCACGGACAGCAAGCCCATCACCCAGACAATGATCTGAATGATTACGCCCATCTGCGTGTTGTAAGCCAACAAAACAGCAAGGCCGATGAAAAAAATCAGCTGTGCTAAAATGAGCAGCATAAACACAAAAAAACGGTTGTTTAAAAAAATTTTATAACCGCGCCAATGATTGGCCATTCGCGATGCCCATTTGATATTTCGTTCACTGAGTTTTTTCATGCTTTCCTTATCCGTATCTCCTTACTTTTTCCTCTTTACTATTTTACCAAATTTTTTCCAATTTGTCAATATACTCACTCTATCAGTATGTGATAAACAGGTAAACTTCTGCTGAAAATTGTCTAAAAATTTTTTTAAGAAATTTGTTGAAAGTTGGATTTTGGGGGTTGACAATACAAAAATCTATGTTATAATAGATGCGCGATGGACGAATTCCATAAAAATACCCCCGTAAGAGGACGCGCTTCGCTTAAATTATCACCAAAAGGAGTACGATTTATGAAAGCGAAAGTTATTAAGTTGTTGCATCTTCTTGGCGTCGACGTATGGATTTTAAGTCTTGTCGAAAAATTACTGAAGGAATTGAGCAAGAAAGTAGAGGCGTGGAAGCGCTACATTTTCCTCTCCTGAGGTAGCAACGGGAAGAAATTCCCACAATTGCTGAAAACCAGACGCCGATAACCCATCCATCGGCGTTGTGCGGTTCTCAAAAGAGAACTAATTTTTTCAATTTTTTTTCATCTCCTAAAAAAGCCGTGGCGATTGCTCGCCACGGCTTTTTTCCGCCAACTAAAATTATTCTGCTTTAATTGCGCCAACGGGGCATCCGTCTTCGCAAGCGCCACAATCTACGCATTCGTCAGTGATTACGTAAATACCCTTTGCTTCATCCAATACAATTGCGCCAACGGGGCAAGTATCTGCGCAAGCGCCGCAAGCTACGCATTCATCAGAAATTACATGTGCCATTTGAAATTACCTCCAATTTATTGAGTTTATTATAAGTATTATACCACATTTTTTTCAATTAGTAAAGATTTCACGAGGAGTTTTTTACGATTTTTTAAAATTTTCGCAAGCTTTCCACCGTTTTGACGAAAATTTCCGCCGCCTTCGCCCCTTCTTCTTCCGTATTATCTCGTCCGAAACTGATGCGCACACACTCCCGCGCTTCCGTTTCCGTCAAGCCCATCGCAAGCAGGACGTGGCTGGGCGCAATCGAACCGCTTGCGCACGCCGAACCAACCGCAATGCACACCCCCTGCAGGTCGAGTTTATAGAGCAAATCGACGTTATTGACGCCTTCCACACGCAAATTCAACACGCCGGGTAACTTCTCTCCGCCGCCATTGATCGACACACCCGAAAGGGAGGAAATTCCCTCCATAAATCGGCGAGCAATTTGCTTTATTTTCTCATTCGACGCATACATGGTGTCCACGTTTTGCTGATAGGCTTCCGCCAAACCCACTACGCCAGGCACGTTGGTTGTCCCTCCGCGCAAACCTCTTTCCTGTTCTCCCCCGCCGACGAATTTTTCAATCTTCACGCCGTTTTTAACGTAGAGCACCCCACATCCTTTAGGGCCGAAAAATTTATGCGAAGAGAAGGATAACATATCCACACCCAGCGCCTGCACGCTGAAGGGTATATACGGAGCCGCCTGCACGCCATCGGTGAAAAAGAGCGCTCCGCGCGATTTGGCAATTTCCGCCAATGCTCGAACGGGCTGAATCACCCCCGTTTCATTGTTGACCATCATAACGCCCACCAAGCCGGTGCGTTCCGTTATGGCCTCCTGCAATACGCTCGATTCTACAAAACCCTCTCTGTTTACAGGCAAATAGGTGACGGAGAAACCCTCTTTTTCCAGTTTTTCTCCCGCATAGAGCACCGCGTGATGTTCGATAGCGGAAAGAATGACGTGGTCTTTCCCCTTTTCTCGCTGCGCGTAAGCGCCACCAATCACCGCCCAATTATCCGCTTCCGTGCCACCTGAGGTGAAATACACCTCGTTCATCTTGGCGCCAATCAACGCCGCAACGCAGGCCCTGGCGTCGTCCACCGCATTCACCGCCCGACGGCCAATCCCGTGGGGGGAATCCGCATTGCCGAACACTTCGCAAAAATAGGGCAACATTTTATCGAGCACCGACTTTTCCATCGGCGTCGTTGCCGCATGATCCAAATAAATTCTATCCATTTTTTCTATCTTCGTCCATTTTTTGTCGTTTGCCAATTCTCTTTTGCAACAATTTTCCCCTCTCACGTCCCCAAAAATCAGCACGCATATCATTATACCAACTATTTTTTCGATTGTCAAGCGTGTTTTACACTAAAAAAATGCTTAAAAATCGTTATTTAAAAAAATTTTTTAAAAAAATCCAAACTTTTTTTCAAAAACCCCTTGAAAAATGTGGCGAAATATAATATAATGGTTACAATTATCGGAGCAAGTAGAAAAAACGGTTTTGCGCGGGTACCTTCCGCAGTGAGAGAAGCCAAATATTCTACACCCCAATTTCCGATAAAATTCTGTTTAACGAAAGGGGGATTTTTATTATGAGTAACTTTGAAAGTATCCGCAACATTGCTGTTGTTGGACACAGTGGCGAGGGCAAAACAACACTTTGCGAAGCAATGCTTCTCAATGGTGGCGCGATTGATCGTATGGGTAAAGTGCCCGATGGAACAACCGTATCCGACTATGACGAACTTGTAAAAGCAAAGAAGATGTCCATCTATACGTCTTGTGCATATTTAATGTGGAAAGACGTTAAGATCAACTTGTTGGATTTGCCCGGGTATTATGACTTTGAAGGGGAACGTAACGAAGGCTTGCGCGCAGCAGGCGGCGCACTCCTTGTAATCGGCGCAAATGGCGTACTTCCCATCGGCGCAGAATCCATCATTGATTATTGCTTGAAGCTTGGTAAACCACTCATCATCTTCATCAATGGTATGGATAAAGAAAATGCAGATTACATGGGCACCGTTCAGGCACTCCGCGCGAAATACGCCGGTAAGATCGCTCCCATCCAAATTCCTATCATGGAAAATGGAAAAATGCAGGGCTGTATCAATGCATTGCAGGAAAAGGCTTATCTCTTCAAAGAAAAGGGCCCCCAGGAAATTGAAATCCCTGCAGACATGATGGATCAGGTAGAAGAAATGAAGGCTTCCTTGATGGAAACCGCAGCGGAAAATGATGAGATCCTGCTTGATAAATTCTTTGAAACCGGCGAACTTACCCGTGAAGAAACCATTCAGGGTATCCGTATCGGTATCGCATCCGTAAACACCATTCCCATTATGGCAGGCTCTGCATTCCAGAACCGTGGTGTTATCAACCTTTTGAATGAAATCGTTACGTATATGCCTAAGGCACGTGAACGTTTGAATACGCTTGCAACCAACGAAAAGGGCGAAATGGTCAACGTTCGCACCAACAAGGACGAACCTTTTGCAGCACAAGTATTCAAGACGGTTATCGACCCGTTCTCGGGTAAACTCAGCTATTTGAAGAGCTTCCGTGGCGTCTTGAAGAGCGGTTCGGTCGTTTGGAATTCCAACACAGAAACAGAAGAACGTATCGGTCAAGTGTATGCCCTTCGTGGCAAGAAGATGGAACCCGTAGATGAACTTGCTGCAGGGGATATCGGGGCTGTCAACAAACTCGGCAACACGAACACCGGCGACACCCTTTGCGATCCTTCCGCAAAAGTGAAGTTCCCCGCAATCTTCTTCCCGAAGCCTACCCTCTTTATGGCAGTTTCCGCTGCACAGAAGGGCGATGAAGATAAAGTATTCGCAGGCCTTGCAAAACTCAAAGAAGAAGACTATACGTTCTCTATTGAAAAGAGCCCTGAAACGGCTGAAATGGTGCTCGGTGGCCAGGGTGATATCCAGCTTGAATTGTTGGCAAAGAAAGTGAAATCCCGTTATGGCGTAGAAATGAAACTCACCGAACCCAAGATTGCTTATCGCGAAACGATTCGCGGCTCTGCAGAAGCAGAAGGTAAACATAAGAAGCAGTCGGGCGGACACGGCCAGTATGGTCACGTTAAAATCCGTTTCTCCGCTTGCGAAGAAGATTTTGTATTCGGTGAAGAAGTTGTCGGCGGCGCAGTTCCTAAGAACTACTTCCCCGCAGTTGAAAAAGGTCTTCGTGAAGCCATGGAACATGGCCCCCTTGCAGGCTATCCCGTAACCGGTTTGAAAGCAGTTCTTTACGATGGTAGCTATCACGATGTAGACTCTAACGAACTTTCCTTCAAGATGGCAGCTTCGATTGCCTATAAAGAAGGTTTGAAGAATGCAAAACCCGTTCTTCTCGAACCCATCTACAGCTTGAAGATCGCTATCCCCTCCGATTATCTCGGGGACGTAATGGGCGACATCAACAAACGTCGTGGCCGTATCATGGGTACGGACACCGAAGGCGAACGCACCGTTATCACTGCGGAAGTTCCCCTTTCGGAAATCAAAACGTATACCATGGAACTTCGTTCCTTAACGCGTGGTAGCGGTAAATTCGTTTCCGAATTCTTAGGTTATGAAGATGTACCTCCTATGTTGGTAGATAAAATTGTAGCTGAAACGCAAGCGCAGAAAGCATAATTTTGATACCCACCTCGATTGTCAAAGCACCCTCCCTTAGTTTTTCATCTGCTTTGACAATCCTATATTAAGATGTTCGTTTTATAGAACATCTCTCCTCATGTAGCCCTTCGGATCCCCCTCCGAAGGGCTCCTCCTTTTATCAGTCACTACATATTATGTTTAAAAAGATGAATGTTTTATCTCTTAAAACTCAATAAAAAGGAGAAATCCTTCCTCTATTGCCCCATTTAAAATACCCGTTTACCAGAGTTTTACTCCGGTAAACGGGTTTTCTTCATTACTTTCCATTTGATAGTAACGCCCCATTTTCTATAGAATGGCATAAAAAAGGCCTTTGTATAATTCAATATGCTCAACGGTGTTCACCAGCGCATACACCGCAAGCGGTAAAAACAGGAAAAACGCTACGAAACTCACCTTCGCTGAAACACTCCGCTTATCGGAAATCGGAATCCAGGATATAAGCGCATAACCAAGCATTCCGCCCAAGCCGTTTAAGCAAATGTCCGTCGCGTCAAAGCCTCCCACTCCGCTGAACAGCTGAATGAGCTCAAACAACACCGTCGATGCCATAATCACGCTGACAATCTGCCAAGGTTTTTTCAAAAATAGGAAGAGATAAATCCCCATGGGCAGATAAATGATGATATTCAGGATATGATCCACGATCGAATGATCCCCCTTTATTGCCTGTATCAAGGTATAGAAGGGAATGTACGATTTTCCCAATCGTTTCGCAAGCGGCCAATTCTTATACGCCAAGCTGTCCTGAAGCACCGCTACGCTGTTGGCCTTCAACGTAATCACCCAAATCAGCAACCAAAGATATACACAAAACACCGCCCAAATGACGATGTTTTGCCAATCTTTTTTCGTCAACGAACGGAATCCCTCCGCCAACCGTTTGATCGGTTTTTGAAAGGTTCCTCGCGTTTGTTGAATGCATAAGAGCGCCTCCGCCGTTACGGCAGAGATGGGTTGTTCTATATCAGAAGGCATCATACCTGCTGTTCTTCCTTTTCCTTTGCGCGGGATTTTACCAAAAGAGGAATAACTGCATACATCAACAACGCAAACAACGCTCCGGCCAAGAAAATTTCCGGCGCGGGCACGTACGCCGTTGTCATGGCATCTGCCCCTGCATCTACCAAGGGAATATTCGCTGCCTTATTGATGGCATTCCCGATCATAGGCCCAAAAATCATGGGTAAAAATACGCTGAAAATCATACGTACACCCTGCATCTTGCCCGCTTCCTTTTCGGGGGTGTAATCTCTGGTCAACGCGCCTGAGAGGGCGGACACGAGGATGTATCCCGTAATCATCAAAAATCCAAACAATCCGAAAATGATCAACGTTGCGATATGGCTTTCAAAATGCGAGAACCACATGCCAACAAGCCCAACGGCAAAAATAGCGGTGGCGATATAGAGAAGCTTCGCCTTATCCAACTTGTCGGCAATTCTGCCAAACCAAATATTGAGCGCAGCGCCCGCCAAAATGGCTACACCAAACACAATGCTGTATTCCACCACCGTAAAGTGCAAGTACGTCTTCATATAAATAATGATATACGGCATGAAGATTTGACAAGCGATCCCATACACCGCAACGATGGCAAGGTTGAGATAGAGGGTTTTATTCCCCTTGATAACGCTCGGCTTAAAGCCGTAGACAATATCCCTAAATCCACCCTGTTTTTGTAAGTACGGGCTGTCTTGAATGAGGAATAAGCCACCCACACCGCAGGCAATAATGACAACGCCCAGCCCAAGGAATACCATTGGATAGCCAACCGCCTCTACAATGATGCCAAAGCCGCCGGCAACGATCAACATAGACAAGAGGGGCAACGTTGCAAGTACGCCCTCCACTTTGCCACGGAAGGTTACTTCCGTATTATCCGTCACCCAGGCATTGAAAGCTGCGTCATTTGCCGTCGATCCGAACATGGTCATGACGCAATCCCCTACGACAACGGTTACAAGCGCAATTTGCACTGCTTTTTCAAGGCTCACGCCAAACAAATTGGAGATCGTTTGCGCAGAAATCATACCGAACAGCGCAACCGTTACACCCCATATCATATAGCCGTAGGCAATAAATTTCTTACGATTGCCCAGCTTGTCGGAGAGCGTCCCTGCAATCAAGGTCGTTACCGTAGCCGCAATCCCGGAGAGCTGAACCATCAACGTAACCACTTCCAAATCGGGAGCGATCGTTTCAAAGACGAAGAGATTGAAATACATATTCTCCACCGTCCAGGCGATTTGCCCAATCATGCCAAACAAGAGCACGATCCACCAATTCTTTTTGCCAAATTCTTTTAAAGTGTTCATATTTACACCACCTTTTTTCTTACAGTACTACTATTTTACAACAAAATCTTATATTTGTCAATAGTAAAATAGAAATCTGCGCAAGTTTTCTTTTTTTAGAGCCGATAGCAAAAAAAGGAAGGACGTATATCCTTCCCTTTTTGAAAGCTCAACGCATACATGGTATGCCCGTTTGTTATAATAGAGGCTTATTTCAAGCCTCGTCTGAAGAATGGTTTCCCCCCTTAAGCCCTAACAACGTATCCTTGGCGTACTTGTCGAACAATTCCACCAAATAGGTGTGATGCTCGTCATCCAGAAGATAATACATCTTGGGTTTTGCATGGTATTCATCCAAAATATCATCTAAACTCTTTCCGTTGGCCAATCCTTCAAAAATGGTGGAAACTTCCAGCCCCTCCCATTTTGCCATATACAATTTGCCGTCAACGTAAAAATAGCTATCTTTCAAACGAGTCGCCAATACGCCGTCTTTGCTTACGCGATAGGGGCTCACCGTCAAATACGTATGCTGACTCATATTCAGTTCAACGAGTTCATATTTCCCCTCAAAAGCGGAATAATCGTCCTCTTTTAAACGAGCGTCGTATACTTCCTTCAACACAAGCTCCATCTGCGCCCGATCCACCTCTTCGGTGATGGGAATTTGCTGATAGGCAGGATAGCTGAAGCCGTAGGTGTAATTTTCAAGGTCGGCATAGTACGCTTTTACCTCTTGTAGCTGGTCGGCTTTGCAATACACTTGTGGAACCCAATCCATCGCATGATTGAGTTTTGCACCATAGAGCTGAAATTCCGTTCCCTTCAGTTGCCACCATTCATAATCCCCTTCCACAAAGAGAGGGGTTCTGGGATCTTCTCGCTTGGAGTAACGCGTGGTCATTCGATCGCTGTCATAAAAATCCGTCACGTAGGTCGCGCCCTCAATTTCAATGCTTTGAGGGGGATCTTCATGATTGTGCAAGAGGCGCGCAACGACGCAACCACTGCTGAGTAAAGTGGTTCCAATCAGTATGCCACTCATGGCCAAATAGGTAAATTTCTTTTTCATTCGTTTTCTCCTTTAACGGCTTTTATATAATGATAGTATATCATCCCCCCCCCCGAAACAGCAAGCGTTTCACCGCCACTTTGAGAAATTAGAGGCATTATCTAATGAAATTGGTGCGGATTTTTGGCTCCTTCATCGGTTCTAACCCTTCAATTTTGCCAATTTCAATACACTTCAACAACCACGCCATGTTATAACCTAAGATGCGCATCGTCTGCAAGCCCTCTTCATCCTGCAACGCCTCTTCCGCTTTGTTGCCATGGATTTCGTTCCAATAATTTGCGCTGACGATCGGCATATTGTTGATGGTGAAATACTTATTGATGACGTCAAAGGTCGTGCTTGCGCCTGCGCGACGGCAACTCACCACCGCAGCCGCTGGTTTGTACGCAAGGTTTTTCGCTCCGCTGTAAAAGACTCTGTCCATAAAGCTGAGCAACGACCCTGCGGGGGAAGCATAATACACGGGCGAACCGAACACGAATCCGTCAAACGAAGCCGCTTTTTCCACAAACTCGTTGACGCCGTCCCCTTCAAAGACGCATTTACCCGTCTTTTTGCAGGACAAACAGCCTCTGCAACCGGCAGGAAGGTCTTTGCCAAGCCAGAAAATTTCCGTCTGAACACCATTTTCCTGCAATGCTTTTGCCACTTCATTCAACGCGGTGTACGTACACCCCTTTTCATGAATACTGCCATTTACTAATAAAACTTTCATCAAAGTTTCCTCCTTTTTATCTTAATTTTATATCAAACCGCGTTTCCAGCCAGGAAATATCCGTCACCCAGCCCTCAATGCGATTTCGTCTTAGATATGTTTCATTCGCCTCCGCAAGCGCCATATGGAAGTCCATTTGCGAACATTCGTTGACCTTTTGGAAATGCTCCATAGCCTCCTGCCCCCTGCCTATAAGCTGGGTTCGGCTGATGTGCTTCACCTCGTGGCAACCATGGCAGAGCGCCACGACGTCCTCCAACTTTTGAAGGGCTTTCTCTTCGTCATAACTCCACTGTTCATGCGCCTCCAGGCGCGCGGTCGGTCTGCCACAAATTCGACAACGCCCTTTCGCGCGCGCGTACGCGTCTCGGCGCACAATATCCCAATCTTTGGGTTTTAAAATGCTTCGAAGATTGCTATACCAACACTCCTCAGGCACCATTTCAAACGTCAATTTATTCTTCATCGTACTATTCCTAAACACTGTTTAAAGGCGGTGGGCAGGGAGATTTCCTCCTCGATTTCCGCCAAAGCATAGGTGTCGAACGGCGCGCTTTCCGCACGCACCCAAACGCAGATAATTTCCCAGCGAATGTGGGTGAAAATGTGGGTGTATTTTTGTCGTTTTACTTCCGTGAACGCATACATGCCCCATTCGTTTAGTATTTTTTCGGGGGAGTCCCCCTCATTTAAAAGGGCGGAAGGAAATTCGTTCATTCCCTTCAAAACGCCTTCCTCACGACGTCGAATACACCATCCTTCCGGCGTTTCAATGAGAAACACCGCCACGGTTTCGTGTCGCTTTTCTATCTTTTTCGGCATCACGGGATAGAGGGATTGCGTTCCGTTTTGATAGGCTCTGCACACCTCTTTTAAGGGGCAGATGGCGCACTCCGGCGCATGCGGTTTACAAACGAGCGCGCCCAACTCAAATAAGCTCTGCGTAAATTCCGCGCAGGCAATTCCCTCCTCGGGATACACCCCCTCCAATGCGGATTCTAAATACTTCCGATAGGGCGGACGGGAGATGGGCGTGGGATTTTCCTCCAAGCGAGATGCCACACGAAAGACGTTGCCATCTACCGCCGGGCAGGGCTTGTGAAAGGCGATGGAAGAAATGGCGCCCGCCGTATAACTGCCAATCCCCGGCAGGGATAAAAGACTCTGCTTATCGGAGGGAAACACTCCGCCATAGAAGGACACGATTTGTTTCGCCGCCTTTTGTAAATTGCGCACCCGACTGTAATACCCCAAACCTTCCCAAAGCTTTAACAGCTTCTCCTCTTCGCATTCTGCCAAAGCCTCCACGTCAGGCAAAGCCTGCATAAACCGCTGGTAATACTCCTTCACCGCCTCCACACGCGTCTGTTGGAGCATAATTTCCGACACCCAAACCCGATACGGCGTGGGATTTTCCCGCCATGGAAGGGAGCGTTTATTCGCCCGATACCACGAAAGGAGGGGGGCAGGTATGAGATGAAAGTCAAAAGGAGTGAAATTTTGCATAGAAGTTTTGTTCTTAAAATGAAATGTTTAATAAGGATTAAATAGCTTGCAATAAGTCTTCGCTGTGTGATTTTTGATTGTTGAATTTTTTCCGCAACGCAGAAATGCGACGTGAATTCGTCATTGTTTAAAGACCGTAAACGGCGTAGATACGAGCAGTTCCAGGCGCATTGAGTATCCCGCAGGGAGCGTACTGAGCGTACGTGACAAAGGGACACGGAAATGCAACGCAGAAATGCGACGTAGATGCGTCGTTTACTTGGAAGGGACGGCGTTTAAAAACTTAACACTCTCCCCCACCGTCGGTGCGTTGGGATAGACCATGGGCGTCGGCAAGGTCAGGGAAGAATCTTCTCCAACGTAGGTAACGTCTGCTTTACCGCTTTCGTGCGTCGTAACCAGGCAGTTGCCAATCCCCAAAAAGACGCCCGGGTAACCGGCAAAAATACTCTTGGAAAGATCTACTCCCGTGAAAATATCCACATTGGGTTTATGGCTGAGCAGTTCGTACACGGCGCGATATTCGGAAAGTTCCCCATTTTTCGGCACGTCGGGCAGATCTTCCAATCCGTCCAGCACGATAAACAAGCGCGGATAACCCATACCCGTCGCGCGCATCCGCATGAGTTCTTTCAACGTATCCATCGCCTTGCTTAAATCTTCTTTACTGTGAATGTAAGGCACGGTGATATCCAGAGAATGCAACCGCAAAAGCTCGCCATATTCATCCCTGGGTGAAAGCACGAAGAAACAAGCCTGCTCTTTTTCGTACAGGCAAGATAACGTGATGATGAGCCTACGCAAAAAGTCCGTTCTGCCCACCCCCGTTGCGCAAGTGTTGCGAATGGTGAGTGGTTTATCATGTTTTTGCGCGAGCAAAACCTCCCCCTTTTTATCTTGACCGATGGGAAATCCCAATTTGTATTCTTCCAATTTCCCATTTTCTTCCGTATCATGAAAGATTGCCTTCATAAAAGCTTGCATTTCCATAGAAAATTCCTCTCTTTATTTTATCTCAGCATAAGTATACTACAAAAAACGTCACTTGTCAATGGGGCAGGGAAAAATAAAAAGAAAAACTTGCCTCTGTCACGCTCCCACAAAGTTGGACAAAAAATTCCACCAACGAGATCCTTATTAGGGTAAGGATACTCAGTGAG
>JAFTMD010000085.1 GCA_017452585.1 Clostridia bacterium | reverse complement strand
TTCTCGTCCCAATCTTCCGCGCTGGTTTTCGTGTCTATTAAAACCACTCTAACCACCATGTTTTCGTATTCCACATTGAATGATTTTTTGAGGTTTACACGCTTCATTTTCCTTCTCCTTATTTATTCAACTCATACATGGTATCGTCGTTTTATGTTTTTTGTCCTTTTTTGCGAAAAGTGGAGTCGCTCTTTTTTGAACGACTCCGCTTTCATTTTTTCAACGCTTATTCTTCCGTTTTTTCTTCGGAGTTGTCTTGATTTTTTTCCTCTGTTTCACGAGAAACATTTTCTTCTTTCGCGGTTACAGGTTCTTCCTCTTTCACCATGGCAGCGAAAGGATCTTTCTTACGATCATCACCTTTTGCGTCCATCGCTTCCATAACTTCTTGATAGCTTGCGCCCTTCATGAGCATACCCACTTCTTCGGTGTAAATGGTTTCCTTTTCCACGAGAAGGCGAGCCATATTATCCAAAATCGAACGATTTTCCGTGAGCAATTTCGTTGCTCTTTCATGCGCTTCTGCGCTCAAACGTCTAATTTCCGCATCAATTTTCGCTGCGGTTTCCTGCGAATAATTCTGTGCCGAATGGCCGTATTCCATGCCCATGAACACGGGATGATCGGAACCGTACGCAACGAGGCCAAGCTCTTCACTCATACCATACTGCGTAATCATACGGCGAGCAATAGAGGTAACCATCTGCAAGTCGCCACTGGCGCCCTGCGTAACGTCCTTGACAACCAATTCTTCCGCAACACGGCCGCCAAGCGTCATGCAAATATTGTCCATCATTTGATTGTAGGAGTTGAACACGCTGTCATCAGCAGGTCTGGTCATTGTAAAGCCGCCTGCCCCATTCCCACGGGGAATGATGGTTACTTCATGCACGGGATCGCAATATTTGCAAAGTTCCGCAAGCACTGCATGGCCCGCTTCGTGATACGCCAAAATTTTACGATCTGCCTCGGTAATTACGTGGCTCTTTTTCTTCAAACCCATCATCACTTTATCAATCGCATCAAAAAGATGAATATTTTCAATGAGTTTCTTATCTTCACGCGCCGCCAAAATCGCCGCTTCGTTGAGAAGGTTGGCAAGGTCTGCCCCGGAGAAGCCTGCCGTTACGCGAGCCACCGTTTTGAAGTTTACATCGGGCGACATGGGTTTATTACGCGCATGCACCTTCAAAATCTGCTCTCTACCCTTGACGTCGGGAAGATTGACAGTGATCTGTCTGTCGAAACGACCGGGACGAAGAAGGGCAGGATCGAGTACGTCTGCGCGGTTGGTTGCCGCCATGACGATGATGCTTTCATTGCTTTCAAAACCGTCCATCTGTACGAGGATTTGGTTGAGCGTCTGTTCACGTTCATCGTGTCCACCACCATGTCCTGCGCCACGATGTCTACCAACTGCGTCAATTTCATCGATGAAAATGATACAGGGCTGGTTCTTTTTCGCCATATCAAAGAGGTCGCGTACACGTTTAGCGCCCATACCAACGTACATTTCTACGAAGTCAGACCCCGAAACGGAGAAGAAGGGAACACCCGCTTCCCCTGCAACCGCTTTCGCAAACAAGGTTTTACCCGTTCCCGGAGGGCCTACCAACAGCACGCCTGTGGGGATTTTTGCGCCAAGCGCCGAGAATTTCTTGGGATGTTTCAAAAATTCAACAACTTCTGCCAATTCTTCCTTTTCTTCTTCCGCGCCTGCAACGTCCGAGAACCGCACCTTCAAATTGCTCTGCATTTGCGCCTTCGATTTGCTGATGCTCATGGCAGAACCATTTGCGCCCGTCGTGTTGCGCATCATCAACCAGAAGAATACACCCATCAACGCAATCGTCAAAAGGGTGGGCATAAAGCTGGCGAGCATACTCCCTTCATTGGGATCGACAAAGGTGATTTCAAAGGGAATCGTTCCCATCGAACCACCCGCGCTGTTTGCTACGCCAAGATTAACCAATAACGTATAAAGGGAGTTATAATCATAAATACTGGGCGCAACCGTCGTATACGACTGAATAATTTTCTTGCCCTCCATGATATGCGCCGTCCAATTGTACGCATCTACCTCCAATTTACCAATCACGTCCATCACGCCGTCTTGATTGAGGTCAGCGCCCCCTTGCAAGAGCAACAGAATTTCATTGAAGGTGACTTCCTTGGCCTGATTGATGGTGCTCATCAAGAAAATAGCAAACAAAAGCACCGCTGCAGAGCCCAAAATCACCCATAAAATTGTTTTTGTCTTCTTATTCAAAGTTTCTCTCCTTTGGAATGAATTTCTATCTTTTTGCACGCCCGTTTCGCTCCGCGCGAAAGAGGCATTCAGCTTCTATATTTTACCACAATATAACAGGTTTTTCAAGCGTTTACGCTTTGAAAAAACAAACATTTAGCAAATGTTCACACACTCAACACAATTCAACCTAAAAACCCTGTCGAATTTCGTCGATCTTCTTGGTTCACAAGCAATTTCTATCTTTCAGTATGCGCAAAACCTCTTCAAAAATTGCATTCGGCGTCTGTTTTCCGTCCACGCAAACGACACGGTTCGGCTCCGCCTTAGCCACTTCCTTATATCCAGCATACACACGATCGTGGAAATCCGCGCCAGCCAACTCCAAACGATCATTTTGATCGGCGCCGTGCTTTCTGCGGAAGGCTTCCTCGGGGGATAAATCAATAAAAATCGTGACGTCGGGAAGATAATTTTTCAACGCAAAATCGTTGATTTGGCGAACGAACGCATCCCCAAGTCCACGGGCGTACGCCTGATAGGCGAGGGAGGAATCGACATAGCGATCGCAAATGACCAATTTCCCTTCCGCGAGGGCAGGTTCAACGCGGTCACTCAAATGTTGCACGCGCGAAGCCGCGTAAAGAAGGGCCTCGCACTCATCCGTCATCTCCATATTTTTTCCGCTGAGGAGGATTTCGCGAATGGCCTCGGAAATCTTCCCACCGCCCGGTTCGCGGGTGAAAATATGGGGGATTTTCTGCTCGGTTAAATAGTTGGACAAAAGGCGAAGTTGGGTGGATTTCCCCGATCCGTCACAGCCTTCAAACGTAATAAATTTTCCTCTCATGGATGTTTCCTCTCTTCCTTTAAAACAAGTATTTTTTTCTCTTTTAAGCCAAAGACGTTGTCCGCTTTTTCAAGTAGGTCTATCTTCTCCTTTTCGATACGTTCCCCCGCAAAAAGTAAAGGGGTACAGGGTGGGAATAACCCGCAATTGAGCGCGCAAATACGCCCTGTCGCCAAAGCTAAATCTACCCACTCCGTTTCTTCATGATTTTTTAAAACGAGGGGGGTATGTATGCGTTGAGCTTTCATTTTCGGGGTGTAAGGGAACTGTTCAAGCAGTGTAAAAACACACTCTTTCAAACGATCAATATCCTCTTTTTTGCAGGCAGGGGAGAGATAGAATAAGATGCACTCCCCATCGCAAAATTCGGGATAAATTCCTTCCTTTTGGAGGATTTTTTCCACCTCGAACGCCTCACTAAAGAGGACGCACACCTTCGTCCAATCGTCCGAAATTCGAATGTTTGGATGCTGAAATTGTTGTCGAACGTAACTTTCCAATAGCTTGTTTTGCGGATATTTGACGGCGTATTCGACGCTCGCCATAATGGGATAGGAAGGGCTTGTCGTGCGAAAAATATCCAACCCTTCTCGGAGTTTCTCCGCCAATTCTTCACTCCTCGCGGAAACCACCGCGCCCTGCGTGAGGGCAGGCAAACTCTTATGGACTCCGTCCACCCACATATCCGCCACACTGCCAGCGTAAAGCGTTTTATCAAAATGCAAATGTCCGCCGTGCGCCCCGTCGATCAGCAAAAATTTGCCATGCTGGTCGCAATATGCTCGCCAGCCTCGCAAATCCTCTATATTTCCATAATAATCGGGCGACGTCAAAAAAATCACGTCCACATTCTCAAAAATGTGGGGAAATTGCTCCGTCAACGCATACATAGGTGCCTTGTACGGAATATTTTGCCCTCTTTTCACGGGGTAGATAAACGGCGTCAAGCCCAATAATTTACAGCCGTTATAGACACTTTTGTGAGAAGCCTCACAAAACGCAACCGACCTTGCGCCCAGTGCTTTCACTGCATACAACATGGATAAAACGCCCGACGTGCTCCCGTCTGTGAGGATAAAACTTTGAAAGCTCCCCAAAATTCGCGCAATATCCCGCTCGGCTTCCAAAATACAACCTTGCGGAGCAGAAAGGTTGTCCGAGTAGGACAATTCTGTGATATCCCACGCCCCCACCTTATGCCCGGGCGTGTGAAAAGACAGATGCTTATTTTTAGAATTTTGAAGAAGCATCTGATAAATTTTACACGTATTCAATACTTTTTCATTACAAAGAAAATTATGCATAATTGTATATTATAATAATTTATATAGTGGGCAGGTGTGCGTTGAAATGTTTATTGTTTGTATAATTGTATAATTAAAAAGGAAGCGCCGAAAACGCTCGGCGCATAAATTTCCTATTTGTTTTTGTAATTTTTTCCCTCAATCTCCTTCAAACGAAAGTCAATCAAGGAAAGATCTTTTTATTTCTTGGGTTTCATGGTAGGGAACAAGATTACGTCTCTGATCGTCGAACTATCCGTTAACAACATAACAAAACGATCAAGACCAAGCCCCAAACCGCCTGTGGGAGGCAAGCCATATTCCAATGCGTTGATGAAATCTTCATCTACGCGCGCTTCCATATTCCCCTTCGCGCGCTTCGCCTCAATCTGCTTGGTCATACGTGCCTTCTGATCGATGGGATCGTTCAATTCCGAGAACGCATTGCCATACTCATGGCCACAGATGAAATACTCAAAACGTTCAGTGAAGGCAGGGTTGGAAGGTTTACGCTTCGCCAAGGGCGAATTTTCCACGGGATAATCGTAAATGATGGTGGGCTGAATGAGCTTATCTTCAACAAACGCGTCAAAGAGTTCGATAAGCACCCAACCTTTGGTTGCATTTTCGTGTTCGAGTTCTACCCCCAAACCTTCCGCAGCCGCGCGAGCGTCCTCGTCGGTCGCCCAATCGTTATAATCGACACCGGCATATTTTTTAACCGCTTCCGCCATGGTAAGTCTGGTCCAATCGCCCATGTGAATTTCCATACCCTGATAGGTGATGTCGAGCGTTCCGCAGACATTCAAGGTGACCGTCTTATACAAATCCTCGATCATATTCATCATGTCGACGTAATCGCTGTACGCTTCGTACATTTCAATCGAGGTGAATTCGGGATTATGGAATGCGTCCATACCTTCGTTACGGAAAATACGGCCAACTTCGTACACTCTATCCATGCCACCAACGATAAGACGCTTTAAGAAAAGCTCCGTTTCGACACGCATATACATATCGAGGTCAAGGGCGTTGTGGTGCGTTTTGAAAGGTCTTGCATCCGCGCCGATTTCCAAAGGCAAAAGGGTAGGGGTGTCCACTTCCAAATACCCGCGGTTGTCAAGGTAGTTTCTGATCTCCTTCAAAATCTTCGAGCGCACACGGAATGTGTCGCGCACGTCCTTATTCATAATCAAGTCAAGATGACGAAGACGATACTTCATATCCTTATCCTGCAACCCGTTGTATTTTTCGGGCAGGGGAAGGAGGGATTTCGTTAAAAGAACGAGTTCCGTTACGTGAATGGAAACTTCGCCCGTCTGTGTCTTAAATACAAAACCCTTAAGGCCAAAAATATCGCCAATGTCATAGTCCTTTTTATAGGACATATAATTTTCTTCCCCGATATCCTGACGGGTGACGTAAATCTGCATCAGCCCACTCTTATCCGCAATATGGGAGAAGGACGCCTTGCCCATGATACGGCGGGACATCATACGACCGGCGATCGCCACCGTCTTTCCTTCGTAGGCTTCAAAATTATTCTTAATCGTTTCCGAATCCGCGTCGACGGGATAGCTCACCTTTTCATACGGATTCTTACCTTCTGCGATCAGCTTTTGGAGCTTTTCACGACGAATACGCGCCTGCTCGATAAGCTGTTCTTCTTCCGTAACTTCTACGGGTGCTTTTTGATTTTTATTCTCTTGCATATATAAACCTCTTTTCTCGGTGTATTTATGTGGTAAAAATTGTTAAGCGTTTACGTATTTTAGTACGTGAACGCATACATGGGTGCCTCGTTTTAGAAAATTTCGCGGATTAAAAGCTTGTATTCTCCGTCGGGAGCAAGCACCTTCACCGGTTCATTTACCTTATGTTTTAAGAGGGCTTTCCCTACGGGAGATTCGTTGGAAATTTTATTTTCCATTGCGTTTGCTTCCATAGAGCCAGTGATTTCGTACACTTCTTCCTCTTCCATTTCTTCGTCGTAAACACGCACTTTAGAACCAATGTGCACGTAGGAATCATCCGTATTTTCTTCGATAATGACCGCATTTTTAATCTTGTAGTCAAGCTCGACAATTTCCCCTTCGTTGGCAGCCTGTTCGTTGCGCGCTGCGTCGTATTCTGCATTTTCCGACAAGTCGCCGTGGCTTCTCGCTTCCGTGATGCGGTCTACGATCTCCTGACGCTTTTCCGTCTGCAAATACTTCAGGTGTTTCACTGCTTCATCATAGCCCTTTTGTGTCATAATAAACTGTTGTTCAGCCATTTTGTTCCTCCTGTTCCGAGTTCTTTATTTTTCGGTTTTACCCTCTCACCGTCGTTAAAACTACACGCGAAAAAACCGTTCTACCTCGGAACGTTAAAAATACAACCGTGACTTTTTGGATTTCCAAAAGCCACGGCATTATTATTTACCTCTTTATTATAACGCATTTAAACAATTTTGTCAATGGTTTTTATTCGATTTTTGAAGAAAATAAAGCATTTTGGGGGTGTAACCCCACATTTTTGCCCATTTTTCGTCAAAATATATTTTCAATGAACAAGTGATCGTATCCCAAACTATCCACAAAATCGCGTGGCAAAAACTTCACCCGATTGAATTTTGCAAAATTAAAAATATGCGTTTTGGTTAAAACGGGGGTGGGGACATCCAGCTTTTCGCAAATCTCCGTCAAATAATCAAAAAAATGGGAGTAGGTCAATTTCTCCGTCAACTCATAGACGTATTGTTTTTGAATTTTCCCATCCGTCATCAATTTCGCCCATAAACGCATTGCCCTTTCTCCTTGCCGATTGTTTCTATGGCTATGTCACAGAGAATGGTTGATTTTAGCTGAAATTTATTTTCAGCGACTTGACGAAAAAAAAATACAAGAAAGACAAACGAAATGCAAGGGCGCATACCCGCTGTGGTCTGTAACCGAGCATTTTGCGCCGTATTTCGCAGTATTTTTCCGTCAAAAATCAGCCAGGTGATGTGACAGAGCCGTTTCTACTATGTATTATACACATTTTTTTGAAAAAAGTAAACCGTTTGGCATATCTCGACGAGAAAAAGAATAGAGTAAAGTATCCGTTTCGCCAAACGGCGAACAACGGCGTTTTTGATAAAATCAGACATTTTCTCCTAAAAAGGGAGAAATTTCCAAGATAATTTTTTGCTATGATGGAGGCATGTATGCGGAATAAATTGCACACCCACCCGATTGGACTCACCACCCTTCTTTCCACCCTTTTCGCCACTCTGTTTTTGGTGATTTCCACCATCTCATTCTGCGTGCGCGGAGCAGGGGAAAATAACCAAACCGATGGGGTAGGTACGAGTTCAAAACGAGATTTGCCCATTTATTCGGTCGATTTGGAGGAGAAAAAAATCGCCATCAGTTTCGACTGCGCGTGGGGGATCGACCACACCGACACCCTCCTTTCCATCATGCAGGAACACGACATTCGATGCACCTTTTTCGCCGTGCAATTTTGGGTGGAGAAATACCCGGAATACGCGAAAAAAATTGTCGATATGGGGCATGAGCTTGGCACGCACAGCCGTACTCATTCGTATATGAGCAAGCAAACGGTTGCGGAAATCAAGGACGAGTTGACCACGTCCTCACAGGCCATTGAACGGGTGACCGGGCAGAAGGTAACCCTTTTCCGACCGCCGTATGGGGATTATGACAACGACGTCATTCAAACCTCTCTCTCGCTCGGCATTTATCCCATTCAATGGGACGTCGATTCTCTCGATTGGAAAAATCTCTCCGCAAACGAGATCGCCATGCGCATCGTCAACGGCGCAAAACCCGGCTCAATCATTCTCTGTCACAACAACGGAATGCACACCGCTGAGGCTCTTCCAATTCTTTTCACCACCTTGAAAAATAGGGGATTTACCTTCGTTCCCATTGGGGAGCTCATCTATAAGGAAAACTATTATATCGACCACAACGGAAAGCAAATACAAAATAAATCATCTACTTAACAGCTTAACAATTTACCCACTTTTTTTACGGGAAAGTTGGTTGATTTATAAATTCAACGCATACATGGTATGCCCATTTTTGAAAAATGAATTACTTTTGGAGGTATCAAAATACTATGAACTACATTACGGAAAAGAACAATAAGGTCTACGTTTACGGAGAAATTGTCAGCGACGCCACGTTCTCACACGAAGTGTACGGGGAGGGTTTTTACGAATTTTTCGTCCGCGTTATGCGCCTTTCCGGGCAGGCGGATATTCTTCCCGTTACCCTGTCCGAACGGCTGATTCAAGACGGCATGTTAAAGCGTGGAAAACACCTTTCTGCCCTCGGTCAATTTCGCAGCTACAATAAGATCGAAAACGGAAAATCGCGGCTCATGCTGACGGTGTTTATTCGCGAACTCCTCGATGGCGCTCCCGAAAAAAATCCCAACAGTATTCTGCTGAGCGGCTACATCTGCAAACCGCCCATCTATCGCACCACGCCCTTCAATCGCGAGATTGCCGACGTGCTGGTGGCCGTCAATCGCGCGTACAACAAATCAGATTATATCCCTTGTATTGCATGGGGAAGAAACGCGAGGTTTGTTAAGAACTTAAGCGTAGGGGATCGCATTGCCATTTCCGGGCGTATTCAGAGCCGCGAATATCAGAAAAAACTGTCCGAAACGGAAATTCGCACCATGACCGCCTACGAGGTGTCCGTTTCTAAACTTGCCGCTTTTGACGCGGGGGAGGAGTTTGATATCGACAGCGAATTTGACCTCTATTCCCTGCACAATCGCGAAGACGCCTTGACAGCCAACGCGGAATATTGACAAAACCGCGAAAAACCGCTTGCTTTTTCTTAGCAAATATAGTATAATTAAGAAAGCGTGGAATACAGATTCTGCGCTTTTCATTTGCTATTTGGAAGAAAATCAGGAGTATTATGACCGAACAACGAACAGACTTTTTAGGGACGGAAAAACTTTCCAAGCTCATGTTGAAGTTTTCCATTCCCTGCATCCTTTCCCTGCTTATCAGCTCACTTTATAATATTGTCGATCAAATTTTTATTGGTAACAGCGAACTCAGCACCCTCGGCAACGCCGCAACGGGGGCTGTTTTTCCCATATTTATTATCGCCCAAGCCTTCGCTTGGTGCAATGGCGACGGTTGCGCCGCCTATCTCAACATCTGCCAAGGCAGAAAGGACGACGAAGCCGCCAAAAAATCGGTGGGATCAGGGATTTCCCTCACCTTTCTCAGCGGATTGTTGCTCATGCTCCTCTTTTACCCCTTCAAACGAGAGTTTTTGATCCTGTTTGGCGCGTCGGAAAATTCCTTGGCGTATGCGATTGAGTATCTCGATATTATTCTCGCCTTTTTACCCATCTATATGTTGACGAATATGATGCACGCCGTCCTGCGCGCAGACGGCAGCCAAAATTGGACTATGCTGTCCACGCTCGTCGGCGCAGTCATCAACATCATTCTCGACCCCATTTTCATCTTTGTTTTTCATTGGGGAATGGCAGGCGCCGCTTGGGCAACCGCCATTGGACAAGTTACCTCTTTCGCCATTGCCGTTTTCGCGCTGTTGCGCGCAAAAAGTTTTCGTTTGACGTGGAAAAGCCTTATCCCCAATTTCCAAGCCTTTAAGGGAGCGTTACTTTTGGGGCTTTCCACCTTTTTCATTCAGTTGACCATTGTCATTATGGCCGTATTATGCAATATGATGCTGGCAAAATACGGCGCGCAATCCCAATTTGGCGCGGATATCCCCATTGCCATTATCAGCATTCAAAGCAAAGTGTTCACCATCATCATCAATCTGGTCGTCGGCATTGCGCTTGGCTGTCAGCCTATCATCAGCTATAATATGGGCGCGAAAAAATACGACCGCGTCAAAGCGCTCTATCGCAACATACTCCTTTGCACCATTGTCATTGGCATTTTTGCCACCCTACTCTTTGAAATTGCACCCCGCGCTGTCATTGGCTTATTCGGCGCGCCCACAAATATCCCCAACCCCGAGGATTATTGGCTGTTCGGAGAACGCACCTTCCGTATTTTTATGATGTTTATTTCCTTCACCTGCTTGGTGAAGATGTCTTCTATCTTCTTTCAGGCGGTTGGGAGACCCATCGAATCCCTCTCCGCGTCTATCGTTCGCGATTTGATTTGCTTCACGCCTCTCATCGTCATTCTTCCCAAGTTTATGGGAATCGACGGAATCTTGGTTGCTTCGCCCATTGCCGATGGAATCGCCCTGCTTATCGCGCTCGCGACGACCATCCCCTTCTTCCATACCTTACGAAAGCAGGAGGGGACGGGGGAAGAAACCGTCACACCTTCCATTTCTTCCTAACGACGTTTACTTTGAAGGAAACGCCAAAATTGCCTTCTATTTGTTTTATTAAGGAGTAAACTATGCCTATTTCCAAAACCGATTTTATCCGTGGATTGCAGTGCGAAAAAATGTTATGGCTAGACGCCCACGCGCCCGAATATAAAATTATTCCTCCCGAAGTGCAGGCAAAACTTGACGCCGGCAACGAATTTGGGGATAACGCCATGGGGATTTTTGGCGAGTACACGGAAATGACCTCCTTTCATGAAGACGGTCGGCTGTATTTCTCCGCCATGATCGAAAAGACGAAGGCTTGCCTGGAAGAAGGCACTCCCGTTCTCTGCGAAGCTTCCTTCACTTGGTACGGCAATTTTTGCGCCGCCGATATTTTAAAGAAGGAAGGGGAGGGGTATGTCTTGTACGAAGTGAAAAACGCCTACTCCGTCCGCAAGGAATTTGTCACCGATCTGGGTTTTCAACGCTTTCTTTTGAGGAAGTGCGGTGTCAAAGTAACCGCCTGCAAACTCATTTTACGAGGGGACACTCCCCCGGAGGGATATGCTTGTCAAGAAGAAGCCTTCTCCCAAGAGGAGTTTTTGGAGCACAACGGCTTCACCTATCGAATCGTGGATGTAACCAAGGGAGCAAGAGAAGCGGACAAGCTCGCCTCTGACCGAATTTTTGAGTTGGGAAAACTCAAGAGAAAGGATATGCCCATGCCCGACATCTCGCCCGATGAGCATTGTCTCACCCCCTATCGGTGCTGGTATTACGATTTTTGCCATAAGGAATAATTCACCAAGAGTTTTGCCAACGCGCAAAACTCTTTTTTAGTTCTAATCGAAGGACGGCGCTCATACAATATCATAGAGTAAAAAAACGTGAAAAGGAGAAATTTTGTATGAACGAAGAAATTGAATATGCCGAAATGCTGGAAATTCCCATCTCCACCGTCAACGTCGTCCGCAAAACGGATCGTCGTCGCAAGAAAAAAACACCCTTTGCTCCCCAGGAAATGGCGGAAAGCGCCCCTTTGAAGGAGTCCGTTATCGACCGCATCAACGAGCGCATGGAAGGAGAGGATACCCGTGAAGTTTCCGTGGAAGCCGACCTGTTTGCAGAGAGCGCGAACAGCCAAGGGGAACTGAAATTTGATCCCATTCCCGATCGGATCGACACCGTTCGGGTGTATTCTACCGAAAGCCCCTCCGGGTTTTGGGATGACAGCTTGCACCCGCAGGATATTTCCTTAAATTCTCAAAACGAGGCACCCATGTATAAGACGAAGAAGGATTTGCCGTGGGAAAAAATTATAAAAAATACCCTCAATGGGGAATTTATTGCCGTGTGCGCGCTGTGCGGAGCAATCTTTTTAACCAACGTTTTCATGCCCACCAGCGCCATCAACACCTTTTTTAGATCGATTGCGGATACGCAAAATTCAACGACCGCCGATCCTCGCTCCTATTCAGATTTTAACCTGCAATCGGTGGTGAGCGACTTCACCGACGTCAAGTTGACGTTGTCCCCCGCGGGCATTCTCACCTTCCAAGACGCCTGCTGTGTCTATCCCTGCGCCGATGCAAAAATTGCCGAAATCAGCAAGAATGAGGAGGGGATTTACACCCTTAAATTGCAATATTCCGACTCTTTCACGGGCATTATGCAGGGCTTGAGCCACGTCTATTACGAGGTGGGCGATCAAGTGAAGACCAACGTGCCTGTTGGCTATGCAAACGGCGAAGAGGAAGTGCAGGTGACGATGTATTCGGGCGGAACCCTTCTCAACTGCTTTGAGTTGACGGAAGAAAACTGCCTTGCGTGGGTGGAAAATACGGAGTCGTAACCCATGTCCTTTCATAAAACTTCCAAAGCGTGGTCGGAAAATTCCGAGCGCGCTTCTTCCACGTCAAAACCTCTCTTCCACCTGCACCCGCTCTTTCTGCTCGTCGGGATCTATTACGCCTGCACGGGGGAGTTGTTCCTCTTTCTTTTAAGCGCATTGGTTGCCATTCAGCACGAGTGCGCCCACGCCTTCGGCGCAGCGTCGCTGGGGTATAAACTCAACAAAATCGTCCTCATGCCCTACGGCGCGGTTATCGACGGAGACCTCACGGATATTGCCTTAAAAGACGAGATTTTCGTCGCGCTCTGTGGGCCAATTTGCAACCTCATCACCGCCGGGTTTTTCGTCGCTTTATGGTGGTTAACCCCACCCATGTATGCGTTCACGGACGTTGCGTGCCATTCTTCCCTCTCTATTGGACTCGTAAATTTACTCCCTGCCTACCCCTTGGACGGGGGCAGAATTTTCAAATGCATTCTGCAAAAATCCTTCCTAAAAAGAGATCCCAACACAAACAAAGCCCGTCAAAAAGCGGATAACATCTGCCGAATCCTCACCCTGTTTTTCGCCCTGTCTTTCCTGCTTGTCTTTCTGCTTTTCGCCTGGCAAAAACGATACAACCTTTCCCTACTCTTATTTGGAGTTTTCCTCGCCGTCGGCGCGTTTAAAAGCAAAGAGCGCAACGCTTCCTACGAAAAAATGCCCTTCTTTTTACAAAACCGTATGCAAAAAGGGGTGGAAATTCGTCACGTTGCCGTTTTAGACACTTGTTCCGTTAAAGACGCTCTTCGCTTCCTCTCCAAGGGAAGTTTTCTCGTGCTGGAAGTGTACGATCGGGAGGAAAACCACCTATTCAACCTTTCGCAAAATGAATTTTCTACCCTCTTCCTCGCCAGCCATTCCCCTTATCAAACGCTTGGAGAATTGTACAATAATAACAAAAAATACAGATAGAGGCATACCATGTCTGCGTTGAATTAAAATTTCCATCCATAATACCCGCTTGTGTAAATTAAGGCTGTGTCAAAGAAAATGGGACAAAAGCCTAAACCAAAACACTTTACATATTCAGTAAAATATGGTATAATAGATTGTAACATAGTTCGTGTTTGAATAGAAGAAAGATAGGGTATATATAGAATATGGAAAATCAAGAAATTATAACAACACAGACAAATTTACTTCCCATCGTGCCACTCCGTGGCAAGGTGGCATTCCCGCACACCACCATCTCCTTTGAGGTTGGCAGAAAGATGACGTTGACCGCCATCGACCGCGCCTCTAGCAGTGAAGATCGTTTGGTGTTTATCATCACGCAAAAACAGACGGAAAAGGACACCATCGACGTCACCGATTTATACAACGTCGGTTGTGTTGCTCGCATCAAACAAGTCGCCCAGCTTTCGGGAGGCGTTATTCGCGTGCTCTGCGAAGGCTTATACCGCGCCCGCGCGAGAGTCGTTTCCCTCGCCGAGGGAGATGGCTGTTTTTACGGCGTTGCGGACAAGCTCACCAGCCGTCACGGTGATGAAGTGCTGGAAGAGGCGTATTTCCGCACCGCAAAGGAAATGGTCAAGGACGTCCTCTCCGCCGACGGGAAAATTCCCAAAGAGACGATTGTCAAGCTTGACAAACTCTCCGATATTGAAGAATATATCGACGTCGCAACCTCCGCCATGCGTATCCGTTTGGAAATCAAACAGAAACTCCTCGAAGAAACGCGCGTTGTGGAAAGATTGAAGCAGTTTGAAACCTGCCTAAATGACGAGCTGGAAATTTCCAAGCTGGAAAAGAAAATCGCATCGGCTGTCCGTCAGAATATCGACAAAAATCAGAAGGAGTATTTCCTGCGTGAGCAGATTAAGGCCATTCACACCGAACTGGGGGACGACGGCAAGGAAGAGGACGAATATCGCGAAAAAATCCTCGCGAAGCACCTTCCCGAAGATCTTGAGGCAAAATGTCTGAAGGAAATCAACCGCATGGGCAAGATGCCCAGCTCCTCCCCCGAATACACCGTCATCACCAGCTATCTCGATCAGGTGATCGCACTCCCTTGGACGGAAGAAACTTCGGACACCGAACAGTTGGAGGATTGCGTGAAAGTGCTCGAAGCCGATCACTACGGCCTTGAAAAAATCAAAGAGCGCATCACGGAATACCTCGCCGTTTTGAAACTGACGGGGACGATGAAGGCGCCCATTCTCTGTTTCGTTGGCCCTCCCGGCGTCGGGAAAACGAGTATTGCAAAATCTATCGCGCGCGCACTTCAGCGTAAATTTATCCGCATGAGTTTGGGTGGCGTCAAAGATGAAGCGGAAATCCGTGGCCACCGCCGTACTTATATCGGCGCAATGCCCGGTAGAATTTTGTACGGCATGAAGAACGCAGGCACAATCAATCCCGTGTTCCTGTTGGATGAAATTGATAAAATCAGCGCCGACATTCACGGCGATCCCGCCAGCGCTTTGTTGGAAGTGCTCGATCCGGAGCAGAACAACTCCTTCCGTGATCGCTTCTTGGAGTATCCCTACGATTTGAGTAAAGTGCTCTTCATTGCAACGGCAAACTCCTTGGAAGGCATTCCTTCTCCCTTGCGTGATCGTATGGAAATTATCGAACTTTCCAGCTACACCTTGGAGGAAAAGACGGAGATCGCCCGTCGTTACCTCGTGCCTAAACAACTTGCGGCGAATGGTCTGACAGACAACAACGCCACCTTCCCCCTCGACGGCATCAAAGCCACCATCGAAGGGTACACGAGAGAGGCGGGGGTGCGTACGTTAGAACGCACCATTGGCACACTCTGCAGAAAGATTGCCGTGCAGTATGCAAACGATAAAAATCTTCCTCAAGTGAACGTGAACGCAGACATGGTGGCCTCGTTTTTGGGTTCACCCCGTTTTAAAGAGGAGGACGACCGCTTTGAAAAAGAGGTGGGAACGGTTACCGGTCTCGCTTGGACGTCCGTCGGCGGCTCTACTTTGACCATCGAAGCTTTGCTTATGCCGGGCAAAGGGGAGGTGAAACTCACTGGTAAACTCGGTGACGTCATGAAGGAATCGGCGCTCGCCGCGCTCTCCTTTATCCGCGCGCGCGCAGAAAAATACGGCATTCCTGCCGAGAAATTTACTACGAACGACCTACACGTACACGTGCCCGATGGCGCAACTCCCAAAGACGGGCCGAGCGCCGGCATCACGATCGCAACCGCCATTCTCTCTGCTTTTTCGGGCAGAAAAGTGCGCGGTGACGTGGCAATGACGGGGGAAATTTCCCTCCGTGGCAAAGTGCTTCCCATCGGCGGTTTGAAGGAAAAATCTTTGGCCGCAAGACGCGTTGGCATCAAAACCGTACTCATTCCCGAAGGCAATCGCAAGGACATTGACGAACTTCCGTCCATCGTGAAGGAAGAAATCACCTTCCGCCCTGTAAAGAACGTGGAGGAGGTGTTCGATTTTGTTTTGGAAAGCGCGGAAACGCCCCTTCCACCTCAAGACGACAAGGCAGAAAAAAAGAAAAAGCGTACCCCGAAGGCTACGCCAATGCCTGCCATTCCCGAAGTGAATTCCTCCGACGAAATGCGTTGCTAAAATAGACAAAACCTCAAAAGGAGGCACCCATGTACGAGATGAAACAACAAAACCAGGCGGCGCCCATGGTGATCAAGAGTGCCACCTTCATCACTTCCGCGGCGAAAGCGGAACAATTTATCACGCCTACAAAACCCATGATTGCCGTTTGCGGTAAATCCAACGTGGGGAAAAGTTCCTTTATTAATATGTTAGCCAACCGCAAAAAACTCGCCAAAACGAGTAGTGAACCGGGGCGCACCAGGCTTGTCAATTACTTCGATTTTGGAGAATTTATCCTCGCCGACCTGCCCGGGTACGGCTTTGCGAGAGTGTCCAAAGGCGAGAAGGAAAAATGGGCGAAAACCCTCGATCAATTCTTCAAAAACAAGGACTCGATCGCGCACGTGTTCATGTTGGTGGACGCGCGTCACGATCCCACCGCGGACGACGTACAAATGATCGAATTTCTCCACTATCACACCATTCCCTTCACGGTAACCCTGACGAAGGCGGATAAATTATCCAAAATGAAACTCAAGGAACACATCAAAGCCATCGCCGCAGACCTGTATTTAGGAGAGAAAAACTTGCTTGCAACCAGCTCTGAAACGGGCTATGGTAAGAATGACGTATTAGGCAAAATCCGTTCGGTAATCGACATTCTCAACACCCCCGTTGAGTTGGAAGAAGACGAGGAAGAGGACGAAGTCGAGGACAAAATTGAATAATTTTGGTATAAAAAACTCCTTTAAAAAAGGAGTTTTTTGTTGCTCAACGCATACATGGGTGCCTCGTTTTAAATTTTTCATCCTTTTTGCTTTTACAGAAATTTGCAATTTTTAAAAATAGTGAAGTATGACTCTATGTCAAATATTGGGGTATGAGAAAAAATATCTCAACCTTTATTATAAAACCTTAAGAATTTGATATACGGATTTATATTTACCAAGCCCTCCTCAGATGGGGAAGGTGGCTTGCGGAGCAAGACGGATGAGGTGAACAATTTATAAGAAACTCCTCATCCACCGCTTAGGCGGTCCCCCTTCCCCGACAGGGGAAGGCTTTTTAGCTTGTTC
>JAFTMD010000084.1 GCA_017452585.1 Clostridia bacterium | reverse complement strand
GGTATAATATAGAAAAAGTAAACACTTTGGAGGTAAAAAATCGTGGATTATATCGAAAAAACGATTAAAAAACAGTACATATACGAAGGAAAAATTATCAAAGTGCGTCGCGACGATGCCGAGTTGCCCGATGGCAAGCCCTGCATACGCGAACTTGTCGAACATAGTGGTGGCGCAAGCGTGTTGTATGTGGAAGATGGGAAGGTGTTGCTTGTTCGTCAATTCCGTTACGCCTATGGAGAGAGTTTGTATGAAATTCCCGCAGGGAAGTTGGAAATTGGGGAAGATCCCATGTTGGCTGCAAAACGCGAGTTGGAGGAAGAAGCGGGTATCATTGCCAAAGAAATGTCCCTATTATTCGTCCTGTATCCAACGCCCGGTTACACCAATGAAAAAATTTATATTTATCAGGCGTTACAGGGAGAAAAAACGACGGCGCATCTTGACGAGGGGGAATTTTTAGACGTCGTCTATCTACCTTTGAAAGAAGCGCGCGCCATGATTGAACGTGGAGAAATTCGCGATGGGAAAACGATTGTGGCACTGCAGGCGTATTTTTTAAAACACGCATAAAGGAAAGGCCGAGGTCGCGAGGACCTCGGTCTTTTGAATGAAGTAAAAAAGAAGGAGAAAAGAAGAAAAATTAATGACAGCAACCACAGTTGCAAGGGGGACAAGCAGGTGTCAACAAAGTGGCAAGTGTGCCATTTTTGTACAGACAGAAGAGCAATGCGATGATGATGGGCAATCCGCAACCATTGAAAAGGTTGGTGTTGCAAAATCCATCTTTCGAGCCAAGGATAAGTAAAGCGATGAGAATCCAAAGGGTGGTGTTGTTACCCTGAGAACAGCAATTCATAAAAAACCTCCTGTGTTTGCCGCAGGGGATATGTACGTCGACTTTACGCTCCGTTAAACGGAGGATATACCTGCGGTTAATCTTTCTATTACATAGTATTCCAAGTTAGAGGAGAGTTGTGCAGAATTTTGCCTCATAAAAAAATTAACCTTAACTTTTTGATTTAAGCCCTTATTTTGTTGCGTAAAAATAAAAAATGCGGTATAATATAGTATATTTACAGGCGAATACGCGGAGTGCGGTTCGACCAAATAATGTAAGTATAATAAGGCTCTGTCCCATCGCTTGGTTGATTTTTGACGGAGAAATGCTACGAAATACGGCGCAAAATGCTCGGTTACAGACCACAGAGGGTATGCGCTCTCACATTTCGCTTGTCTTTCTTGTATTTATCTCGTCAAGTCGCTGAAATGAATTTCAGCTAAAATCAACCATTCACTGCGACATAGCCAAAAAAATATTTTTAGTCTGCGGACATTCCGAAATAAGGAAGTTCGATGGAGGTATTATGGATTTTAAATCTTTCTTTTCCGCTAAGCGGATCACTGGCATGGCAATGTTGCTTGCCCTCGTAGTTGTTTTGCAAACCGTCCTTGGGACGTTTTCGATTGGGGTGGTGCAGCTCAATTTTACGCTCATTCCAATTGTGTTAGGCGCTCTTTTATATGGCCCGATCGTCGGGGGGATTTTGGGGTTTGCGTGTGGCGTTATCGTGCTCATTCAAGTGATATTGGGAGGCTCGCCTTTCTATACCATTATATGGACCAATTCGCCTGTCGTAACGACGCTCACTTGCCTTGTCAAGACGACGGTTGCTGGCGTAGTGGCAGGTTGGCTGTTCGATTGGCTCTCTAAAAAGAACACGCTTTTGGGTGTGTTTGTTGCTTCTGCGACAGTACCCATTCTCAACACGGGGCTGTTCATTTTGGGTTGTCTTTGTATGAGTGACAGTATTATACTCTTTCAAAGCTCTCTGCCTGACGTGGGGGGAATGAACCCGCTGGTCTTTATTTTGGTGGTGCTTGTCACCTTTAATTTCTTTGTGGAATTGGCCATCAATTTAATCGTTGCGCCCACGTTACATCGCGTAATTGGGATTATAGATAAAAAATTTAAGAAGGAAAAAATATGGTAATTTGTATTGACATTGGAAACACAAATATAAAATATGCCATTTATGATGGGGATACGTTGAAGTTTTCCTTCCGCGTTGCCACTGATTTAAAAAAGACGTCGGATGAATATGGCGCTTTGCTCACGAGTATGTTGGCAGCAAACGAGGTGGAAGTGGAAGAAATTGAAGGGGGAATTATCTCCTCGGTTGTGCCTTCTCTCGATTATACGATCGATAAAATGTGCGATATCTATCTGCACATTTCTCCCTTGCGCATTGCACCGGGACTTAAATCGGGCCTGAATATTCGTTGTGACGACGCGCGTGAAGTTGGGGCGGATCGAATTGTCAACTGCGTGTCAGCCCTCGTGCATTATGGGGAAGGCATACCCATGATCGTCATTGATTTTGGCACGGCAACAACTTTTAATATTATCAATGAAAAGAGTGAATTTATCGGTGGGGTTATCTCGCCTGGTATAAAGGGTTCGCTCGATTCTCTTGTCAACGGAACGGCAAAATTGCCTCGTGTAGAAATTGAAGCGCCGAAGAGCGTTATCGCTAAAAATACGGTGACAAATATGCAAGCCGGGATTGTCTTTGGGTTTGCGGGGCTTGTGGAATATATCGTCAAGCGGATTAAAAAGGAATTGAAAGTTCCGGAAGTCAAGACGATTGCGACGGGCGGATTTAGCCAAATTATCTCTAAAGAGGTAGAATGTATCGACGTGGTAGACAAGCTTTTAACCTTAAAAGGCTTGAAATATTTATATGACCTCAACGTGCAGGAAAAGTAAAACGGACATACCATGTATGCGTTGAATGGGTAAAATAGGTTATAAATCGTAGAGTTAAGGAGTTGTAAATGAAGAAAGTAGGCGTAGCAATTTTAGGTGTAGGCGTTGTAGGTGGCGGTACGTATGAAACACTCGTCTCGCATCATGATTTCTACATGAAAACGCAGCAGGTGGACATTACCGTCGAGGCTGTGTTGGATCGAAATATCGAACGTCTGCAAGCAATGGGCATTGCAGAGGAATTGATTGCAAAAAATATTGAGGAAATCATTGCCAATCCCAACGTGGATATCGTCATTGAAACGATTGGCGGAGTGGATGTCGCCAAAGAGTTTGTCACGAAGGCACTTCGTGCCGCAAAGACGGTGGTTACGTCCAATAAAGAACTCATTTGCAAATACTCTCACGAGTTGGAAAAGATTGCCAAGCGCAATCATTGTGGATTATATTATGAAGCAAGTTGCGTTGGTGGGGTTCCGATTATTCGCACCCTGCTTGACGGCGTGCAGGGCAATAACATTCACAGCATGATGGGGATTGTCAACGGAACGACCAATTACATTTTGACAAAAATGACGCAGGACGGCACCGATTATGCGGAAGCATTGCAAGAAGCGCAAAAGCTTGGCTACGCAGAGGCTGATCCTACGGCGGATGTGGAAGGGATTGATTCGATGTATAAACTTTCTATTCTCTCCTCGATGGCATTCCACACCAAAATTCCTTACACGAAAATTATGCGTGAGGGAATCAGCCACATTGACGCGAACGATATTGCCTTTGGCCATGAAATTGGCTACACAATGAAACTTTTGGCAATTGGTAAGCATGAAGGGGACGGCGTTGATGTGCGTGTGCATCCCACTTTTATTCCTCATAACCATCCTTTGGCAAGCGTCAATGATTCGTTTAATGCTGTCTATTTGCAAGGTGATGCAGTGGGGGATGTCATGTTATATGGCCGTGGCGCGGGAGCGTTCCCTACGGCGAGTGCCGTGGTGAGTGACGTTATTTACGCGGCAACGCACTCCGAGCTTCGTTATTCTACATTCAAAAATAACGCTCAACCCGAAAGCCATGTGAAATTCCTTTCTGATTTTACAAGCTCCTATTACCTTCGTCTGTTCATTGACGATAGATTGGGTGCGCTTGCCAAAATTACGGGTATTTTAGGGAAATGTGGCGTGTCCATTGTTGAAATTTCGCAAAAGCCGAAGGGGATGTTTGGCGCGAATAGCGATCGTGTGCCTCTCATCATCACCACATATAAAACGAAGGAAAACAGCGTTAAAAACGCAGTTGCAAAGCTCAATGCATCGGGGCTTGCTTCCGTGGAAGCCGTGATTCGTATTGAATCGTAACCATAATTTTAAAAAGGGCGATCATTCGCCCTTTTTCTATAAATATTTTTTAAAGGAGTGGGCAGGTATGCGTTCACTTATCATTATCAATGGATATCCGCGCGGTGAAAAATTTTTCACGCAGGGGAAAAGTATTCAAAAATCCCTCGAGAGATTAGGCGTTTCTACCGATTTAAAGAAAAATGGCGAAGTGTTTGCAATCCTTCAAAAAGATGGCAGGGTACAAGCGGAATTTGCCAAGCAATATGATTTTATGGTCTATTTGGATAAGGATAAATACCTGCCGAGAATGTTGGAAAAATTGGGGGTTCGCCTGTTCAATCGGAGTGAATCGATAGAAACTTGTGATGATAAAATGCTCACCTATCTTGCGCTTTCAAACAGTGGGCTTCTTCTGGCGAAGACAATTTCAGCTCCGCTTTGCTATACTGAGGGGGCGGAAGTAAACGATACATTTTTGCGAAACGTGGCTGACGAACTTGGTTTTCCGTTGGTGGCGAAGGAGTGCTATGGTTCTTTTGGAACGGGCGTTCATCTCGTACATGGTATGCCCGAATTGAAAGAAGTGGCGCAAAAATGTCTTCAAAAACCGCATCTGTTTCAAGAATATTTGGCTGAGTCAAGCGGCAGAGACGTGCGTGTCATTGTCGTTGGTGGAACGGCGCTTGGCTGTATGGAACGCGTGGCGCAAGCGGGTGAATTCCGTTCAAATATAGAACTTGGGGGCACGGGCAGAAAGGTAGAATTGCCTTCAGATTATATAAAAACGGCTGAACGCGTTGCGGAGGTGTTAGGCTTGGATTATTGTGGCGTCGATCTTTTGGAAACGCGGGAAGGGCCTGTTGTTTGCGAAGTCAATTCCAACGCTTTTTTTGAAGGGTTCGAGCAGGTCACCGGCTTAAATGTCAGCGACGCCTATGCGGCGCATATCGTCAAAACAATGAAAAAATAATCAGCTATTTATCTTAGCTAATTATGGTTTTAAAGTAAAATCACCCAACCGTTAAGTTGGGTGATTTTATGTGCTTTAATTCTTTTTTAATTTATACATTTCTTCAGCCGCATAGCGCGCCTTGGTGACGAGCGCAGGAATTTTGGGGAAACAGTAGTAGAGCCGTTTCATATCCCCAATGCCGATAACGTCGCCAATTTCATACCAATTAAAATCGGAGTTTAAGGTGTAAGAAGCAATGGGGGATTGCGTATACTGCAAGCTTCCATCTGCGTTGGTCAAGGTGTATCCCTTGTCGTCGTGTACAAACGTACCTTCGCCCACCATGTAGAGCGCCTTATGATCGGCGACGATGCCAATATTGACGGGGAGTTCCATGCGATAACTGCCTTCTTCCACTTCTTTTCTAACGCACTCGCGTTCCCAATTTGTCCAATCGGGGATGTGAGAAAATTCCGTTTCACCGTTGGTGGCATGAAGTTGCCCAAGCTCGTCCATTTCATAGGTTTTTCCACAGGCTTGACAGGTGATCGTATGTTTCTCTCCGCGCATTTTCCCCTCTGTCTGACAGGCGGGGCAACGATAGAGAATACGTTCCAAGCCCGCCGCGCGATCGGGAGCGGAAATTTTATTTCCCTTTTCCTTTTGCGTGCGGAAGTTATCAAAGGAGAAGGCTTGATCGAGGAGCGTATTGATTTCGTCCACCGATTTTTCCTCAATCTCTGCGGGAGTGAGCATACATTCTACGTGCGCAGACACGGGAGTTTTGCGGATGCGCAGGTCGTTGTAAAGGGGTTGATAGAGGAATGCGCCATCGGTGATGACGGTGACGACGGGCACTTTCAGGCTCTTGATAAGATTTCCCAAATGTTTAGGAAGAACGGTTGTGCAGCCGTCGAAGGTGTACCCGGCTTCAGGGAACATCAAAACGCTGGTTTGTTTTTTATGTAAAGCGCGTCCAATATCACGAACCAAGCCCACGTCCGAGACAAATTTTCGGGTGGGGATACATCCAATGTGGCGCATCAAGCCTTCCTTGCCGATCATACCATCCATCGTGCTGACGATATAATAGGGGGTGGGGAAAAAGAGCTTGGAGGCAATTTTCAAATCGAGAAAACTCGAGTGGTTCATCAAAATTAAACAAGGCTTATCCTTTGCTTCCTCCATGCGCGCCTGCGTATAGGTAAATTTCGTAGTGGCTAATTCAAATTCGGAAAGAATACGAATAAGCAACCGCAGGAAAAAGTTGGGTCGAACCAAAGGTTTTCTCTTAGGGGACTGGAGTGTTTCTACATAAGCATAAGATACTTCTTTCGTTTTTACTTTCATAGTGCTTCTATTATACGCCGATTTTTGAAGAAAGTCAATATATTAAAAGCACGAAGTTTATCCATTTAACAAAAAAGCCGTCACATTTTTGTATGACATTTTCGCATGTTGGCGATTAGATGTAAAAAAATGGGAAAAAATAAAAATCCCCTCTTGACAAAAAGGAAAAGATGTGTTATACTTTGTGTTCGTATAGGAGTAACGTATGATAGCAGTAATTGATTATGGCGTAGGGAATTTATTTTCCATTCAATCCTCTTTTGAGAAAATTGGCGCAGAAGTGGTGATAACGTCGGATAAAAAAATAATAGAAAATGCGGATAGAATTATGTTGCCCGGGGTTGGGGCGTATGCCGATGCGGCCGCTAAACTTCGTGCAAGTGGGCTTGGAGAAATTGTCAAGACGGAGATGAAAAAAGGTAAGCCAATCATGGGCATTTGCCTGGGAATGCAGTTGCTTTTTGAAAAGAGTTACGAGTATGGCGAACACGAAGGCTTGGGTATTTTGAAGGGGGAGGTTATCCCCATGAAAGGGTATATTGATAAAGGATTAAAAGTCCCTCATATCGGTTGGAACGGCTTGCGTATCGAGCGAGAAAATCGCCTTTTGAAAGGGTGCAAGGAAGGGGAATACGTTTATTTCGTCCATTCCTATTTTGCTACCAACTGTACCGATAGCCGAATTGCTTCTGTGGAGTACGGCAAAGGATTGACAGCAGCGGTGGAAAAAGACAACGTGTTTGGTTGTCAATTCCACCCAGAAAAGAGTGGAGAGGTTGGTTTGCGCATTCTCCAAAACTTCTGCAATATACGATAAGGAGGGAAAAGATGATTACAAAACGTATTATTCCCTGTTTAAACGTGCGAAATGAAAAAGTGCTTCCTGCAGGCACCGGGGAGGGCGCATTTCACGCGCAATCTCCTATCGAGCTTGCTTTAAAATATGTTGAACAAGGCGCAGACGAGCTGCTTTTTTACGATTTATCCACGTCGGCGGAAGATCGAAAAGCATTTATGAAAATGATGCAAATGGTTACTCGTTCCGTGTTTATTCCGCTGACGGTTGGCGGAGGAATTACCAAACTTTCCGATTTTGAACGTATCCTCGCGTGCGGTGGGGACAAGGTGAGTGTCAAGGCAGGCGCGGTGAAATATCCGCATTTGGTAGAAGAGGCTGCCAAGAAGTATGGCGATCAGTGCGTCGTGCTGACAACAGATGTAAAAATGGTGAAAGGGGCATACCATGTATTTGTTCACGGACAAGATACGGGGTTGGATGCGATCGAATTTATTCGCCGATCGGTAGGAAATGGCGCCGGCGAAGTGGTGGTCAATTCCTTAAACACTTGTGGGGGAAAAGGCGGGTTTGATTTACCTTTGATGAGGAAAATTTGCGAAGAAGTAACCGTTCCGGTCATTGCCTCAGGTGGGGCAGGCACGCAGGAAGATTTTGCACGATTATTCCAATCCATTCCCAAAATAGACGCCGCGCTTGCGTCCACGGCTTTCCATTTTGAAGACGTGAAAATTGACGAGTTGAAAAACTATCTGCACGCAAAAGGCCTTAACGTGCGCCATAAATTATAACAAAAGCGTTCGATTGGAGCTTTTTACAAGCGGAAAACTTTGTAAAATAAGCGTTCTAATTATGCACTCAGAAAAAAATATTTCTATATAATGGTAAAGAAAGGTTGACAAAATATATTTTTTCGGGTAAAATAATAGTGTATCGTATAGGGCAAGTATTTATCTTGCCCAAAAACGCTGGAAAAATTATTCTGCGCGTTCTTGAAGAGGAACGTAAAAAACTACTACTATTTCATATACGAGGAAAGAAATGATGAAAAAGAAAAAAGACGAAAAACAGCAACCTAAAAAAATCGAAACCAATAACATGGATCTTTCCTATATTCTCCGTTTTGCCCTGGGCAAAGAGAATATGAAAAATATTAAAAATTGTGAAATCGAAGTTGTTGCCACGGACGAACAGTTGGCAGCAGCGCTTTACCACAGTTTCAACAAAGCAGGCGCCAGCAAAGTAAATTCGTCTTATATGAAGCCGATGGAACCGCTTCCCTTGCACAAGCGCAGAACCAGCCGTTTACACAAGCGTGAAGAAATTGCCTATGAAGCGCCCAAGTCTGACGAACCGACTCTGTCGATGGAAGGCGTTCCTGCAATGCCTCCCGTGGTAGGCTTCCCCGAACAAAAGGACAACGCGCCTACCATGGCGCCCATTGAAATGGCAAAAGAGGTTTCTCAAGAAGAACTCAAGGCGGGTGTCAAGGTAACAGCCGTCGGTGAATTGGTTGACTTTGACCAAAAGGATACGGATGTCGTTGAAGAAGGCAAGGAAACGGAAGTGGACGAAACGCCCGTTTTGCCGCAGGACGACGTACCGCAGGTGCCCTCTGCCGCTGGTCTTCCTACCCAAAAGGACGAAACAGAAGAAGCGGACGAAGAAGAAACGCCTGCAACGGAAGAAGAACCCGTAGAAGAAGTTCCCGCAGAGGAAACACCTAAAGCGGAAGAAGAACCCGTAGAAGAAGTTCCCGCAGAGGAAACACCTAAAGCGGAAGAAGAACCCGTAGAAGAAACAACGGAGTTGGAAACGCCCACCGCTGAAACGCAGGAGTAATGTAAAGCAAAAGTTTTGGCAGGTTGTTTAACTCCATTATTAAAGAAATTTGAAAAAGCGTAACCCGTGGTGGTTACGCTTTTTGATTAAGAGGTTCGTTTGGCCAACACTTTCCCTGTTTTTGCATGCAATAAAAAGGCGTACGTTTTACTCTGCCGATCAATGATGCCAACGTAATAATAGGGAGCGTCCTCATATAAAAGTCGAATATAAATCTCTCCCATAAATCCATATTTATCGGTGAGCGAGGCAAACAGCTCCGTTTCCGTTTCTTGCAGGGAATGTAAAATGTGTTCGGGGGTGAGCGTATCTGTCGTTCGGACGGAACGGGCAGTTATTTCCAACGTTTTATCCCCGTATTCAATCCGACAAGGAATTTCACTCACCGAGGAAATATCCAAGGTGCAGGCATAATAGTATTCACTCTTTACATTGTCGAAAGACATTTCCCCACCATAATTATTTTGGTTTATGGTAAAGGTCAGATGGCAGGTTTTGCTCCCGTCGGGGGGCACCAGGTATGTCTCCACGCGCGCAGAACGTTCTTTTGGGATGCCGTCGGGCGCATAGGGTGTTTCCTTGACGACGTTGTAAATACGCAAGGAAAACCCGTCCACTTCCGCCAGAAAAATATCCCTTCGAAGTTCGGAAACGTAATCGAAGTAGTCGATCTGTTTTTGACAGGCGGAGAGGGGGAGTAGAAGCAGAATAAGTCCTATCAAAAGCAATTTCATTGGTAAAAAGTTCCGTTTTTGGCAAAAAATAATCTTCATGATACAGTATATTAAAAAAAATATAAAAACATACTAAATTATTTCCGTCATTCGGTTGATTTTTTTTATAAATTGTGATAAAATAGTATAAATGGAAAATCTTTCGTGCAAGGAGGTGACGTCATGGGTGATGATAGACTTATAGTTAAATCTATTTTAACTACGTTGGCAGCAATGGGCGTATTGTTTGTTTTCATGCTGGTTATGCTCATGAGTTTTTTCCCTTCGACGATGATGGAGCTCACCTACAAGCTTGGCATGGACAATGCGAGTATTCACTATGCAGAACGTTCCTATGGCTGGGGTGAAGACGAATATTTCATGGCCTACGGCATGGAAGTTGCCATTGGCATGGGCAATTATGAAAAGATTGACGCTTGCGGAGAAAAATTGATTGCCGATGCGGATTTTGCGTCCTATTGCGCCCGTGAGAACGAACGTTTGCCGGAAGATGTAGAGCTCACCTACGACCAGTACGTCTACGGACAGGTTTGTGTGGCGAAATATAAACAGGGCGACAAGGAAGGCGCGGTAGAACGCGCATTTGCGTTGACGCAGGGTTTCCCGAAAAACAACGCAGTGGTGGCCGTGTTGTATTCTTCGCTTGCCGCGAAGGACGCACAGACGTGCTCTTTAATTAAGAAAAAAATGGAACAGGTAACAACCGAAACGCTTTCCGGAACGGAGAAGGCGTATTTTGAAGCGGTTTTAGCGTTGATAAAATAAATGGATGGTATTTGCTGAGGTAAAGACGTCCATTTATTTTTATAGATGATAAAAAATGGCTTTGTCCCATTCTTTGTGACATAGCCTAAAAAAATAAAAAAGCAATTTTTTAAAAGGAAGGAGATTTACGTATGAGTAGCAGAATTGTAAAAGAAGGCTTGACCTTTGACGACGTGCTTTTGATTCCACAGGCATCTAACGTATTGCCCCACGAAGTGGACATTAAAACCAAGCTTTCCGACAACTTGCAGTTGAATTTACCCTTGATTAGCGCGGCAATGGACACTGTTACCGAAAGCCGTATGGCAATTGCCATGGCGCGTGAAGGCGGCATGGGGATTATTCATAAAAACATGAGCATTGAAGAACAAGCTGCGCATGTTGATAGAGTAAAAAGAAGTGAACACGGTGTCATCACGGATCCCTTCTTTTTAGCGCCCGATAATTTGGTGAAAGAAGCTGTTGAGTTAATGTCGCAATATCGTATCAGTGGCGTTCCCATTACGAAGGAAGGTAAACTTGTAGGTATTCTTACCAACCGTGATTTGCGCTTTGAAAGCAATTACGAACAGCCCATCTCCAACGTCATGACAAAGAAGGGTTTGGTTACAGCGCCGGAAGGAACGTCCTTAGAACAGGCGCAGAAAATTTTGGGTAAACATAGAATTGAAAAGCTCCCCATCGTTGATAAAGAAGGCTACTTGAAAGGGCTTATCACGATCAAAGATATTGAAAAATCCATTCAGTACCCCAATTCAGCCAGAGATGCCAATGGCAGACTTTTGGTCGGCGCGGCAGTCGGCACGGCAGCCAATACGATGGAGCGTATCGCAGCCCTTGTAGAAGCGCGCGCAGACGTCATTGCCATTGATACGGCGCATGGCCATTCGGCTGGGGTATTGAAGAAGGTGGAAGAAATTAAATCAAAATTCCCCAATATCACCTTGATCGCAGGGAACGTAGCAACCGCAGCCGCAACGGAGGCGCTCATCAAATCGGGCGCAGACGTTGTCAAGGTCGGCATCGGCCCCGGCTCTATCTGTACGACGCGTATCGTTGCAGGGATTGGCGTTCCGCAATTGACGGCAGTTATGGATTGTGCAGAAATGGCGGACAAGTTTGGCAAGCGTGTCATTGCTGACGGTGGCGTGAAGTACAGTGGGGATATCGTGAAGGCGTTGGCCGCAGGTGGCAGCGCTGTCATGGTCGGTTCTCTTTTGGCAGGGACGTTGGAAAGTCCTGGCGAAGTGGAACTCTACCAAGGCAGAAGCTACAAGGTATATCGCGGTATGGGTTCATTGGGTGCAATGGCGGCAGGCAGCAACGACAGATATTTCCAGGAAGGACAAAAGAAATTTGTTCCGGAAGGCGTGGAAGGCAGAGTGCCTTATCGTGGTAGCGTAGCGGAAGTAATCTACCAGATGAAGGGCGGTTTGCGCGCCGGAATTGGATATAGCTGCAAGGGAACGATTGAGTAATTG
>JAFTMD010000083.1 GCA_017452585.1 Clostridia bacterium | reverse complement strand
CTTGTCTTCAGGATCCATCTGCGAGAGTTCGTCCTCGGTTTTTGCGCAGATAACCAGCACTTCCGCGCCTTCTTTTGCGGCAAATTCTTTTACTTTTACAACGTAAGGAAGGGAATCTTCCTCCTTGCCCATGTCGTCTTCTTTGATATTAGCCGCGTAAATGACGGGCTTACTGGTGAGAAGGAAGCAGTTTTTCAAAAATTCTTCTTCACCTTCCGCAATCGGAAAATTACGGGCAGGCTTTTCGCTTTCGAGGAAAGTGTACAATCTTTCGAGGAAGGCGTATTCTTCCACGGCCTTTTTATCCGAACCACCGCGAGCTTGCACTTTGACCTTATTCATGCGGTTTTGAACGGCTTCCATATCCGACATGATAAGTTCCAAATTGATGGTTTCAATGTCGTCTACGGGGTCGATTTTATTGTCGACGTGGGTGATATTCGCGTCTTCAAAACAGCGAACAACGTGCACGATTGCGTCAACTTCACGAATGTGAGAAAGGAATTTATTGCCCAAGCCTTCACCACGGGAAGCGCCTTTTACAAGCCCTGCAATATCTACGAATTCAATGACGGCAGGCGTAATTTTCTTGCTTGCGTAAAGAGCGGCAAGTTTGTCCAAGCGTTCATCGGGAACGGCTACAACGCCGACATTGGGTTCAATGGTGCAGAATGGATAGTTTGCGCATTCTGCGCCTGCGTGTGTGATTGCGTTAAAAAGTGTAGATTTACCTACGTTGGGAAGCCCAACAACACCAAGTTTCATAATTTTCTTTCCTTATAATCTGAATTCTGCCCATAAAAAGGCATTTTGTATGAATTTCGCTCTCTATTATAATATAAATTTTAAATTTTGGCAAATTAAACGCGTATGATTTGGAAAAATAGTTGCGGAAATTTTTCAAATATGATAAAATAGTAAGGTATTCTATTTTCTAAAAGGATGTAAAAGAAGGTTACTATGGATTATAAGCAGTATATTGCAGAAAAAATCAAAGTGGAAGGCTTGAGCCAAGAGGAATTGTATGAAATGATCGGGCTTGCGCCCAATCTGGAAATGGGGGATTATGCTTTGCCTTGCTTTAAGCTTGCAAAACTCATGAGAAAAAGCCCCGTGGCGATTGCTGAGGAATTGAAGAATACTATTATGTCTGACGAAGTAATTATGTCTGACAAAGTAATCTCTGAAGTGGCTGCCGTCAATGGTTATTTGAATTTTAAGATTAATAAAGACAGCTTTGTAAAAGCTACGCTTGACAAAATACTCAGTGAAAAAGATGATTTTGGTCGTTCTACGGAAGGGAATGGCAAAACGATTTGCTTGGATTATTCGTCCATCAATATCGCAAAACCTTTCCATATCGGCCATTTGTCCACAACCGTTTTAGGTGGGGCGCTCTATCGTATTTTTAATTTCCTCGGTTATCACACGGTGGGTATCAACCATTTGGGGGATTACGGCACGCAGTTTGGTAAATTAATCTCCGCCTACAAGCGTTGGGGGGATAAAGCAACCATCGAAAAGGGTGGTATTCGCGCGCTTAACGAATTGTATGTCAAATTCCATCAGGAAGCAGAAGAACACCCCGAATATGACGACGAGGCGCGCGCCTATTTCAAACGTATCGAAGAGGGTGATGCGGAATGTTTGGAGCTTTTCCATTGGTTTAAAGAATTGACGTTGAAGGACGTTCAGAAAATTTATGATATGCTCGACATTCATTTCGATTCCTACGCAGGCGAAAGCTTCTATTCCGATAAAATGGGGCCTGTTGTGGAGGAACTTCGCGCCAAGAATTTGCTGATTGAAAGCCGTGGTGCGCAGGTGGTCGATTTGGAAGCCTACAATATGCCTCCCTGCATCATTTTGAAATCGGACGGCACTTCGCTCTATGCAACGCGCGATATGTCGGCGGCTATGTATAGAAAGGAGCATTACGACTTCGATAAATGTCTGTACGTCGTTGCTTATCAGCAGAATTTGCACTTCAAGCAGTTCTTCAAGGTGCTTGAATTGATGGGCAAAGAATGGGCAAAAGATCTCGTTCACGTCGCCTATGGTATGGTTTCCTTGGAAGAAGGGACGATGTCAACGCGTAAAGGGAACGTCGTATTCTTGGAAGACGTCATCAGCAAGTGTATTGAAAAGGCGTATACGATTATTGACGAAAAGAACCCCGATTTGGAAAACAAAGAGGACGTTGCGAAGAAGGTCGGCGTCGGCGCTGTTGTTTTTGGTGCGCTTTATAACAACAAGATAAAGGACATTGTCTTCTCTTACGACAAAGTATTGAACTTTGATGGAGAAACGAGCGTTTACGTGCAATATACCTGCGCGAGAGCTAAATCTGTGTTGCAGAAAGGGGGAGTTCCTGAAACGTACGAAATTCCCACGCTTACCAATCCGGAAATTGAACTTGTCAAAGCGTTGGCAACCTTCCCCGATGTGGTAAAATCGGCGGCAGAAAAGTATGAACCTTCCTTTATTCCCCGTTTTGCAGTGGACGTGGCGCAGAAGTTTAACAAATTCTATTTTGATTGCAAGATTTTGGCCGCAGAGGACGAAAAAACGAAGAATTTCCGTCTTGCCCTCACCAATGCGACCTTGCAGGCGTTGAAAAATGCATTTACCTTGTTGGGGATTGGCCTTCCCGATAAGATGTAAAATAATTGTTGGAGGAAAAATAAATGAATATTGGTATTTTATTGGCAGTACTTTTGTTTGCCTTGACTGCCGCCGGCGCTGTGGGATATTTTACCTTCCAAAAAGATCGTAAAAAACATCTCTACGCTATGATCTCCGGGATCGTTTGCCTTGTTTCAGCCGTAACGTTTCTGATTGTTCCTTTCAGTATTCGCACTGTGGATACGGGGGAAGTGGCAGTCGTTAAAGTGTTAGGGCAGGCGAAGAATAAGCGTACGGCAGGTACATATTTTGATTTTTGGGTGACTTCCGTCTATGAAACGTATGACGTGAAGGTACAGAATATTGACATTGCAACAATGGCATATTCGAAGGACGCGCAGACGATGGACGTCTTGATGACGGTGCAATTCCAAATCAATCCCGAAAAGGTGATTGAGGTGGCTCAGCAGTACGGTTCAACTAATATTTTAACCAGCCGAATCCAAAGTGTTACCACGGAAAAGACGAAAGCCGTGCTTTCTTCCTATTCTGCAATGCAAATCATTGAAAATCGTAAAGACATCTCTCCCGAAGTAGAGCTCGCCATCAAAGAAGTGGTAGATGAAGAGTATTGCGTCAACATCACCACTGTGGTTTTGACGAACATTGATTTTTCGGATGCGTTTGAAAAAACGGTAGAGGATAAGATGATTGCTGAACAGGAAAAGCTCAAGGCTGAGTACGAAAAGGAAACGGCAATTGTCAATGCAGAGAAGGAATTGGAAGTTGCCAAATTGGCAGCGCAAGCCAAGTTGGAAAGTGCAAAAGCGGACGCTGAGGCGCAAATCGCAATTGCGCAAGCGGAAGCAAAAGCCATTCAACTCAAATCGGTTGAAGTGGCAAGAAGTTTAGGATTTACGATCACAGAAACGACGGTTACCGATGAAGAGGGAAATTCGGCGATTGAATATTCCATTGACTTTACGGGGAAGGGCGAGGAAGAAATCGCGCTCATCACCGAATACTTAAAGTATATGGAATATTTGGCAAAATGGAACGGAGAACTTCCCGATGTTGTCACCGACGGGTCGGCGAATGTTGTTATTCCGATGCCCTAAGTAGGAGAATCGTCGAAAAAAAGAGTCTGCTTTTTTGTAAAGGCAGACTCTGTTTTTTGCCTTCTAGG
>JAFTMD010000082.1 GCA_017452585.1 Clostridia bacterium | reverse complement strand
CCGTTTAAATAGGGGAATTTGTAGAGGGGAATATCGTTGGTTAAATAACCACACCCTTCCTTTTCGTAGGAAATGAAGTGTTGTTCTTTTTTCACGGGGGAGCAGGAGGAGGTTAAAACCAAGCAAGTGGAGTATTTCCCCGTCTGCGTTTTGTGAATGGCTACGATCGTATATTCGCCTTCCTCGCCAATCTTGAAGGCCGTTTGTTCCTCTTGCGTGCGTTCAAAAGTGACGTAGGGGAATTCGGTGGCCGATTCGAGAGAGGAGATGTCAAATTCGATGAGAATGGAATCGGGGGAAACCGTCACGGCGGATTGCGTAGGCGTTTCCGTTCCAAAAATCAAATCGTTGGCGTCGCCTACGGGAATCGGGTTGACTTCGGGGATTTGAAGCTCGTCTGTTTTGACAACGTAATCACCTTCATAGAGAAGATAGGTGTGTTTGCTTGTTTCGTTGAAAGCAAAGGAAAGAAGGGTGGGATTTTCGTCGTTGACGAGGTTGTAATCGAGTGCGTATGTGTCGTTCAACGCATACATGCCCCCCTCCTTTTGTGTATATTGCTGTAATTGATTGCCTGTGAGGGCGTAGAAATTCATCTCGTAATCGACGGCAATTTTTTTAGGGGAATAGAGCCCTGTCAACACTTTTTTACCGTTTGCGTCGGCAGAGGTAAGTTCGGCTTCCGTGAAGCGATAAACCTCAGCGTTGTCGTATGCGACGTAGAGAGAGCCGTATAAATCGGCTGTAAATGCTGTGGCGCGCAAAGTTTGCGTGTTTTTATGTGTTTCCGTCCACTCCCACGAACCGCTTTCTTTGCTGAAGGTATAGCAGTAGTTATTGTCGGTGAGTAGGTAATATTTGCCATAGATCCCCGTTACACCAATGACGTTGCCGTTGATGTTCTCCGGTTGGAGGATAATCAGCTCCTTTCCGTACGTTTTGGAAGCGAGGCTGTATATGACGGCTTCCTCTTTGGACGCCACCAACAGCGTATTCTGATAGGAGGCGAGATAGGGGGCGGAAAGCTCGGTGGAGATGGGAGTGCCAAACTCTTTCGTTTCCACGTTATAGACAGAAATTCGGTCGTTGCCATCGTCTGCGAGGAAGAGTTTATTTTTTTGCAGAAGAAGATCGGTTGCGCCATGCAAACGATTGTACGAGGGCGAGGACGCGCTGATTTCATAATCCGTAAACGAGCCGGAAGAGGACGTGTAGTAGCGTATGATGTTTCCCTGAATAGCATAGGCATCCGCGCCATAACCGCCGAGGGAGATAAAGTTGCCTTCCTCTTTCGTGATCGGGGTTAAATCGGTTGCCGATTCGCTGGCGGAAAGATCGGTGAGGTTATAGCTGTAAAAGGCGCCGTCTTCGGAAATTAAGCACAGGAGATGGTTGGCGATTGCCAAGGATTTGATTTTTTTATCCATCTTCGTGATGGGGGTTAACCCATACGTTTCCAGGTTGATTGCGTACATGGTATAGCCGTTTTGCTCGTTTTCCAATACGCAGTAGAGCCCGTCCTTGCCAAAGGCGATAGGGCTTTCCCCTTGAATGCCGGTCAAGTTGATCTCCTTCGGGTCGTCGGCTTCGGGCAACGTGTAGAGTAAAATTACGCCGTCGTTGATACAGGCAAGACGATTGTTTTCGATGGCGAAACGGGAGCAACGAATATTTTTGAAATGCGTGGCTTCCGTCCCCTTTTCAAGATTTTCGGAAGTGAGCCGATAAAGCTGTAATCTCGAACGGAAATAGAGTGTGCCGTTTTCGTCAAAATCCACCTGTAAAATGGGAGAGGAATGTTCGTAGGTGCGATAACATTCTTCGATACGGTCGTAGATATATAATGTGTTTCCATCTGCAATGGCAATTGCCGTTTCTGAGGCTGCAACGTCTGTAGGCGAAGTCAGCGCCAAGTACTGCTCGTACGAGGTGGGCGCAACGAGTTCGGCTGTGATTTGAGGCAAATCTTCGGCGAAAGCGGTTGTATTTTGCGCGCAGGAAAGCGCCGCCCCTGACGTAAACAGAGTCGTGCAAACCAGAGTGGATAAAATTGTAGCTATAATTTTCTTCATACACTATTATTATACCATGTTTGGTTGGGTTGTGTCAATAGTAATGTCGAAAAAAATGGGCAAGAAAAAACATTTTTTTATGCGAACGGAAAAAGCTCCCCCGTTTGGTATTTTCTGGAAAAAGGAGAGGGAAATATACCATTAATAGGCATACGTATGTCATAATTTAATGATAGTATACATAGAAACACGAACAAATGTTCGCGTTTTTTACCCCAAAAATGGTAAATTGGGGTTGCAAAATTGCCAAAGTAGTGGCATAATAGGCGGCGAACTCACTTGCGAGGGAAAAAATAATGGCAAGTGAAAAAAGTAAATGGGCAAAGGCCTAAGCGAGGTGATAACATTTGGAGAATTATATAAAGGCGGTGCTGTATGCGTATCCGTACTTGAAAGAAACGACGCGCGCTTATCAAGCGCATATCAAGACGCAGGCGTTATTTTCCTGCGATGGTAAAATGGGAGTGGAAAAGCTGGCGGAGTATTTGGCGGAGGAAATTCTCCGAAAACGAAGACTTTTGTGGGTGAAGGAGACTGTCGAAGGCGTGCTGGATGCCTGCAATGGTTGGGAGAGGGCAATGGTGGAAGTGTTGTTCTTTGGCCGTAAATGTGCGCGAAAGCTTTTGATAGAGAAGTACGCAGGACAGGGTGCTGATTTGGCCTATTGGCGACGCTGTATACGTGGGCAATAT
>JAFTMD010000011.1 GCA_017452585.1 Clostridia bacterium | reverse complement strand
CCTAACCTGAACCCGAACCCTAGCCCGAACCCGAGCATGAACCCGAGCCCGAGCCCGAACCTGAGCCTAAACCTGAAGATAAAACAGAACTTTACAGCTATCAACCCACGATCAGCGAAGTGATGCCTTCCATCCGCATCAACACCGCAGATGGCAAAAATACTTGGGCAACCCAATATAATAGAAACGATAAATTGCAAGATCGTATCGACTACGTAGACGCCACTGTTAGCGTTAACAACTGCGAAACGGAATATCAGATGAGCGACGTAGCTGCAGAAGTAAAAGTTCGCGGTAACTACACGCTTGAATATGCGAAAAAACCGATCAGAATTAAATTTAACAAAAAGAACAACATGCTCGGTTTGCACGAAGGTGAAAAGTATAAAAACTGGGTATTGCTTGCAGATTGGAAGGATCTTTCCATGTCCAACAATACCGTTGCCTTCTATCTCGGCAAAACTATTTTGGGCTCTGACGGCTACTATTGCACCGATTTCCGCAACGTAGAAGTATATCTGAACGGCCAATATTGGGGTGTCTATCTCTTGGTAGAACAGCAGGAAGTAAAAGATGGCCGTACCAGTGTTCCCGAAGTGGAAGACGATTACACCGGTACCGATATCGGTTACTTCTTCGAATATGACGGATATTACACCGACGAACAAAATATGCCTAACGGCGCAGGCGATCCCACCTTCGTTATGAATTATGGCGGTGGCAGAAATGGGCATAAGGGATATACTGTTAAGAGTGATATCTATGATGATGGCCAGCTTACTTTCTTGCGCAACTATATGGACAATGTATACCAAATTGTTGACCGCGCAAACAGACAGAACAGCTATTATAAATTTAATGCAGAAAGAACGGCTATCGTTCCCGCACCCGAATTTACCAGCGCGAAGGAAGCTGTTTCCGCTGTCTTGGATGTACAATCCTTGGTAGATACTTATATCTTGAATGAAATCGCTTGCGATTTGGACATCGACTGGTCCAGCTTCTACCTTTCCTTGAATATGACGGCTGAAGGCAATAAGAAAGTTACCTTCGAAGCGCCTTGGGACTTCGACTCCTGCTTCGGTATCGTAAACGGCGTATGTAACAATGCACAGGGCATGTATGCGATGAACAAAGGTAATCCTTGGTTCAACCTCATGAGAAACGTTAGCTGGTTCAACGACATGGTTTGCGAAAAATGGGCTGAAATTAAAGAATATAAAGTGTTGGATAATGCCCTTGCATTGGTAGCAAAAGAAAAGGCAACCTATAAAGCTTACTACACCAAGAATTATCAAAAATGGACGCAACGCCTTAATGGCAACATGGAAGTTGTTTCGCAATTGAACTCCTACAGAGATGCAAACACCGCACAGGGCTTGGCTTCCGATTATTTGACCAATTGGTTGACGAGACGTTTTGCTTACCTTGATAGCCAATGGGTAAAGATTGAAATCAATGAAGATCTTCCTGCAAACGCTGTTGCTTACAAATTGGAAGCAGAATCCGCAACGTTTGGTGGCGGTTTAACCAACGCTGCAATCCGTACGAATAGAGCATATGCAAGCGGAACCGCATACGTAGGCGACCTTAACGTAAACACAACGCTTACCTTCACTGTAAACGTTGAAAAAGCAACCACTGCTTACCTCTTTGCCGCTGTCAGCCAACGCGCAAATATGTCTGTTGACTTTGGCTCTTGGTTTAGCGTAGCAGTAAATGGCACTGCCCTTGTTATGCCCTATCGTGAAGTGCCCGCACTTCCCAACGGCGGCGACGATTGGCATACGTTTATGAGCATCAAGCTTGTTCCCATCGAATTGAAGGCTGGCGCAAACACCATCACCTTCACTACTTTAGAAAGAGTAACCAATTTCGATTATATCGAAATCTATTCCGCGGAAAAAATCTCTTAATCCAATAAGAAGGTTAGGGACTCCAACTATTTGGAGTCCCCTTTCTTTTTTATACAGCATCATAGAAATGACAAATCCCCCTGAAATCAGGGAGATTTTTACGTCAACGCATACATGGTATGCCCATTTCCTGTACATCTTGTTCGATTGTATCATTATACATAGGCATAAAAAACACAGCGGAGTTTTTTAACTGTTATGCCCCCCGAAAGTTTGTCGAACTTTTGGAGGGCATTTTCATTTAAAAGGTCATTTTTATTATCAACTATATTCTTACAAGAAAACCAAGGCCGATCTTTAACTTTTCTTGCGAAACAGGATATTGAGTTTGGTTTTTAATGGCGTATCTGCAAAAGCTCCACTGCCAATCGTACACGTTTCACTGACAGAACATTCCGTCAGACGTTCACAGCCCTTAAAACCTCTTTCCCCTATATAGTTACAGTTGGGGATAATGACTTTCGTCAGATTTTTGTTGTCTGCAAATACCTCATTACAGAGAAAGCTAATCTTCTCACTATGAATTTCCTTCAATCCACAGCCTGTAAAGGCGTTATCCCCAAAATAAGACGCGTTTTCAAAAACGACTTCCTCCAATTTCGCGCAATCCTTAAAGGCTTCCTTAGGTACGGAAGTGATTTTTGGGCCAAATACTACTTTCGTCAATTGAGCAGCGCCCATAAAACAGGCTTTGGAATCTAACATCCAATAATGTTCCTCGTTAAACGCCTCTATGAACACCTCTTTCAGCGTTTGATTGCCGGCAAAAGCATACGCGCCCAAAAGAACGCCCGAATCAATCGTCACCTTCTCTTGCGTCAGAAACGCGTTTGCTCGAACAAGCTTTTTGCTTTCAGACGTGTTATAATACAGCATCTCGTTTTTATATTCCATCGTAGGATTGGTGGGCGCAACGATAATGGTCTTCAAATTGGGGAATGACCCTGACATGAAATCCATCGTCGCGTTGTTCAAATCCAACTTCTCTAAAGTTTCACATCCCCTTAAAGCATCTGACAAGAAGGTGCAACTGTCCGGCAAAATCAACTCCTTCAACTTAGTGCTATTAAATGCGCCCTCTCCTATCTTTTCCACTCCTTCAGGCAGAGAAATCGACTGCAAATCGCTTGTGACAAAACAATAATCAGGTATCTCGGTAATCCCTTCCTCTATAATAACCTCTTGCGCAGGGCAACATTTAAAGGCGTACTTCGACAACCGAACGGGCAAGCCTTGGTAGGTAGAAGGCACGACAATGGGCTCTGCGGACATCCCCATCGCCAGCTTGACGTAACTCTCTCCGCTTTCCTTATCTGTTGTTTCGTAAAAAAGTAGACCGTTCTCAAAATTCTCGTCGCTGATGAATTGATATTCCTCCGCCAATTCCTCTTCATAGGGCGTTTGGAAATAGACCATTTCTTTCATGAGCCCAACCACCTTCACACCAATCTGCATGGTGGAAATTTTACGATCAGTTTCAATAATGGTCATTTGGCCCAACGTATTCACCGATTCGATACAATCGGGTACAATCAAATGACGAAGGTTCCCCGTCTCCAAATAATGCATATATGACTCTGTCCAACGCGCCCAATCCGCCACACGATACGAACTGCCTATATCTGAAATTGGATATTTCCCAATTTTTTGAGGCACTTCATACACTACGCTTGGGCCGTATTTGATCTCATCGGGAATCCCCATCAATGCATACGTCCCGTCCTCCTGTTTTCGCAACGTATAGCCGTCCACTTCTATTAAATTAGGGCCGGTAGGGCCATTACAACTCGTCAGGGAAAAACTTGCGCCCAACGTGGCTGTTGCGACACAAAGCCCCAACAATACTTTCCGTAATTTTTTCATAAAATTACCTCCTGATATATGTTTATTTTACTCCTTCGTAATGCTTCGTTGCCTTTTCCAACGCTTCGTTTCCCGAAGGATCTATTTGAATGTTCAACCACTCACTCTCCGTGCCTTGATAAGATACGCTCGTCAAATTGACGCAACCGTCAAACGCGTGATGATAGATATCCGTAACCGATTTAGGAATGGTGACGCTTTGCAAGTTTTTCGCGCCCATAAACGCTTTGTTGCCAATGTAAACTACGGTGTCGGGAATGACAAACTCTATTTGCGCTTTGCCTACGGCGTATTGAATAAGCGTCCTCCCCTCTTTGTCGTATAAATTTCCGTCTATGGATTGATACTGCGCGTTATTCGCCATAACCGTTATATCTGTCAACTGGGTACAATCAGTGAAGGCATCACGATTGATAAACGCAACGGAGCTGGGTATGCGGAGCGTCTGCAAATTAATGCACGCGAAAAAATCTCTCTCGTCAATACTCGTTGCGCCCTCTCCGATGATAACACTCGTCAAGTTTTCTCGGCTATAAAACCACGACAATTTACTTTCTTCATAGAGCGCCCCCGGAATGGAGAGGGTTGTCAGATTAAACGCCCCCGTAAATGCTGAAGAATCAACCTGTGTAACAGACTCCGGAATGGTAAACCCCGTCTGCGTTTTGCCAACGCTGTATTGAATCAGCCTTGTGCCGTCCTTCGTATATAAATTGCCGTCAATCGACATATAGGCGGGGTTATTTTCATCCACCTCTATATTCGTCAAGCTGTTGCAATTTTCAAACGGATCATAACCAATGCTGATAACGGACTTGGAAAGCGTAACGTTCGTCAAGCTACTACAATCCTCAAACACCCAAGAACCAATCCCGCCAACAGAGTCGGGCAGAGTGATGGTTGTCAAAGCGGAACACCCCGAAAAGGCGTGATCGCCAATATACACGATAGAGTTGGGGATAGTGAGGCTCGTCATGCGCGTATTACGCACAAATGCGTTGTCATCAATCCTGGTTACGGGCAGATTTTTATAGCTGGACGGAATGACCACCTCTTCCCGATAAAGATGCGTCCCAAGGAATGTTTCCACCCCGCTTACCGCGTACGATTTTCCGTCTGCCAACAACGTGTATTGCAAGCCGTTGCCCTCTGAAGCGCAAGAGGAAAAAGCGCAAGCGCTGGTTAAAATTGCGCAACTGATCAAAATATGTAAACTCTTTTTTACTGTATGCATAATGCACCTCCTATATTTTTTCAAAAATCGCCTTAACGTTAAGATATGAGATAATTTTTCTATCGTGCCTTACGGCTGTAGTAACTCCATCCGACCATTTGACAAAACGATATCCCGTTCGTGGAATCGCCACTACGGATATATTGGAGCCATACGGTACTCTTTGTGTTAAACTTAGTTTCGCATTTGACTCGTCCCCGAGCAATGCAATATCACCTGTCCCCCAAGTTCTATCCATACTAGTCGTATAATTTATAACAACATCGATTTCGTGTTTCCAATATGTAGCAGGAATCCCGACTATTTCACCATCCGTTTCCGATCGTCCTTGCCCAAGCAAGAATAATTTAGTCTGTTCTAAGCGTACATCTTCCACCTGACCGCCCAACGCATTATGATAAGCTGTGTTGTTAAGCCCAGCCGCGCGTTCAACTGTATGGGTAAATTCATGTAAATATTGATAAATGAAATTTACTGAATCCAGATCAAGCTCTTCCGTTTTTAATCTTACATAAAGGTCTTGCAAAGGAACTTCGTTTATAAATTGCGCCTTGAATAGACTCTCTAAATAAATGCAAGCGTATTTATTATTGCCAAGCCCACTGTATCCAGTCCAATGCACAAGCCCCTCGTAATCGTTCATACAAAACGTATTTAAAATAGAATGATACTCTCCCAATATTCCACCTATTTCTATAATCGAATAAGCGTTTAAATAATAATTGTTATCGTAAGAAGAAGAGCCACCCACTTCAAAGACTTCGTTCCCTACTCTTTCGTTTTCCGTTCCGATAGGAGCAGTTGTAAAATATACGTCTGTTTCAAAGACTACTTTTCCCTCAAACCATTCGTTCAAAAACGAAGAAAATCTCGTCGAAATCAATGAGAGTATACGTCGTTCCAAAGAAGACATTTTATAATCCACATTTTCAAATTTTTCCGTGACGGAAGATTCTAACGAGGCGTGTATTTCATCCGTCATCACGAGCAACGTTTTATACGTCAACGTATCATCATTTACGCTTTTCCACTTTGCATAGATTGCATCTATTTCCAAAAGGAAGGTATAATACCCAAGCATCAATCTACCCTCCTCGTTGGCTATCCTCAACGAATAATTCTTATCAATATACCAACCGCAAAAGATATAATTTTCCGCCTTGGGAACGATAAATTTAACGTCTTGAAGTGCATTTCTATGAACCGTAATTGAATTTGTCAACGGCGTTTGGATAACCTCTCCGTAATCGTAGGCAAATGTTTTCTCAATCGGCTCAAAATACGCAAGATATTCCCAACAACGTTCTATCTCCCCATCGTTCCGCGTAGCGTCAAGTGATAAATCCGACCACCCCGCAAATACGTAGCCGGGGTTTGCCTTTGCCGTTACCGTCGTTGATGATTCTTCAAAATAAAAGGTTTGATTGCAATCCCCTTCAATCGTTCCGCCTACGTCATTCGCTACTTTATACACAACGTTTACGCCAAAATATGCAGTCAGACTCATATCGACGGTAACTACATCTGTTCTCGTTGCCGTTTTTACGCCGTCCGACCACTCCACAAATACAAACCTTCCAGAATCTAGAGTTTCGTTAAGCGGATACGTTACGGTTTCTCCATAATTCCTTGTTCGAGTTGTCGTTTTATATTCGTACAAATTGCCAATAACATATTTGTGATATTCCACAACGCAAATTTTTATTTCAAATTCCGCCGTGACCTTCAGATCCTTCTCAATGCAAAGATCCGTTCTCGTTGCCGTTTCCACACCGTCTGACCATTTGACAAATTGATATCCTTCGTTGGGAACCGCCGTTACCGTCGTAGCATCTTCGCCTTTTCCAACTATTTGCTCGGCCTTGCCTTCTATACTGCCGTTTTCGTCCGATACGTACGTAACGGTATACATAATACGTTCAAATTCCGCAATTACAACTTTATCCTTTGTAACCGTATCCTTTCGGGAAACTGTTTTCAAGCCGTCCGACCATTGTACAAAGCGATAACCGTAAGCGGGAACAGCCGTAACGCTCGTTGTTTCTTTTGCCCATTTCAACGTTTGTGTGGATTCTCCTTGCACTGTTCCACCTATGCCGGCTTGATATTCTATCGTATACAATACTTGCTTGAAAATCGCCGTTACCGATATATCTTCCGAAACGCCCACGTCTGTTCTATCCGCGTTTATTACTCCATCCGACCATCTTACAAATTGATAACGTTCATTCGGTATCACTTTAACAACGGTTGTACTGCCACCGCGTTGAACGGTTTGCTTTGTTTCACCTTGCAACGTTCCGCCAGCGCCCGCTTGATATTCTACTGTAAATACGCTACGTTCAAAAATCGCCGTTACCGATATATCTTCCGTCACTATGTCCGTACGCCCTGCCGTTGTAACGCCGTCTGACCATTCGAGAAATTCATATCCTTTTTCGGGAATTGCTGTTATCGATGTTCCTTTTTCCCCATACGCCACCAACTGATTGCTTTCACCTTGCAACGTACCGTTTCCATCGGTAGTATATTCAAGCCTATACATTAATTTTTCAAATATAGCCGTTACAATTACATCTTGCGTAACATCTATATCCGTACGCTTGAACACTGTAACACCGTCCGACCATTTGACAAATTGATACCCTTTATCTGCCACCGCTGTTACAACCGTCGTATCTCCTCCAAGCTCTATTTCTTGTGAATTCTCGCCGTCGATTCGCCCGCCCTCTGCGGCCATGTAGTTTACCGTTACATATTGCGCATCACTACTACTCTCTATTGACTGCCTAAGCGTACACCCAAACAAAAATAAACTCAAACATAAAATCAACACTATGTATATAATTGGTAATTTACGCTTAAACGACATTTTTCTTTCTATCATTTAAATACTCCTTAGAAGATACGTATTCGCGCATTCACGATATTACAATTATGACCAAGTTTTATTGTACTCTATTATAGCACATATCCCCGTCTTTTGCAACATTTTTTTATATTTTTCATGATTTTATCACCTAAAGCATCCGCCACCCTTAAATCTACTATAAAGAAAAATCTCCCTTGTGATCAGGGAGATTTTTACGTCAACGCATACATGGTATGCCCATTTTACTATTTTATAAGAAATATTTGTTTATTGGTTTACAGCTTTACGGAGCTGTTTTAACTTATCTCTGCACACGGCCACTGCCGTCGCCACCTGCCAATTTTTCCACTTCGGAAACGGAAACTCTGTTATAGTCCCCTTCAATCGAATGTTTCAACGCGGATGCAGCCACTGCAAATTCAATAGCTTCCTGCGTCGATTTGCCGCTCAAAAGTGCGTAAATCAAACCGCCACCGAAGGAGTCGCCACCGCCAACACGGTCGACGATGTGGAGATGATAGGATTTGGAGAAACAATAGTTTTCGCCATCGTAAAGCATACCTGCCCAATCGTTGTCACTTGCGGAGATGGACGAACGAAGGGTGATTGCCACCTTTTCAAACCCGAATTTTTCAGCAAGCTGTTTTGCAACCGATTTATAGCCTTCGTGGTTGAGCTTACCGCCATAGATGTCGGTGCCTTCTGCTTCGATGCCAAATACGTCCTTCGCGTCTTCTTCGTTGGAGATGCAGACGTCAACGTACTGACAAAGTTCGGTCATAGCTTCTCTTGCTTCCGCTCTCGTCCAAAGCTTGCCACGATAGTTCAAGTCGCAAGAAATTTTCACGCCACGTGCTTTTGCCGCCTTACAAGCTTCCACGCAAATTTCCGTTACGTTTTTGCCAAGAGCCGGGGTGATACCCGTGAAGTGGAACCAATCAGCGCCTTCAAAAATTTCATCCCAGTTGAAATCTTCCTTGCTTGCCATTGCAATTGCGGAATACGCGCGGTCGTAAATACAAACGGAACCACGCTGAGATGCGCCTTTTTCCAAGTAGTAAATGCCTACGCGTTCGCCACCGCGAACAATTTTGGAGGTGTCTACGCCGAAATGACGCAAGGAATCCACCGCCGCCTGACCGATTGCGTGTTTGGGAAGTTTGGTTACATAGACGCTGTCCATGCCATAATTTGCCAAGGACACAGCAACGTTTGCTTCACCGCCGCCGAAGGTTGCCTGCATTTGATCGTTCTGGAAGAAACGATAGTAGCCGTTGGGCGCAAGGCGCAACATAAGTTCACCAAAAGTAACGATTTTTTTCATAATTTTCTGCCTCTATAATTTTTGAATTTATTTTATTTGAGTTATGTTTTTCGATCCGATACGAAGCCGTAAACGCGGAGAGTGCGTCAGATTGGTACAAAATGCTTACGATCCAGTACGGAGCCGTAAACGCGGAGATACGAGCAGTTCAAGGCGTGGCGAGTACCCCGACAGGAGCGTACATAAGCGTACGTGACTTAGGGGCACGGAGCCACAACGTAGAAATGCGACGTATATACGTGTTTACTCCCCGAGCTTAGCGAGGGCTTCCGCCACATAGAAAGACCCACCCACCGCTTCGATCTTTTCCCATGCAAGGAATTCGTCAATGTTGCTTCTGTCAACACCGCCCGTGGGAATAAATTTAATCTGAGGGAAGGGAGCCGCCAAAGCCTTCATTGCTTTCAAACCGCCGTAGACGTTTGCAGGGAAGAATTTCACCGTGGTAATGCCAAGTTCCAATGCTTGCATGATTTCAGTAGGCGTTACGCAACCGGGATAGTAGGGGATATTTCTCTCCTTACAGATGTTGGCAACTGCCACCGACAAGCCAGGGGAAACGATAAACTGCGCGCCTGCAGCAAGCGCTGCTTCGCACTGTTCAGCATTGATAACCGTACCGGCGCCGATATTCATGTCGGGATAGTTTTTGCACGCATAAGCAATTGCTTCTGCCGCGCAAGCGGTGCGGAAAGTGATTTCCGCCGTATTGATACCATTCTTTTTAAGAGCCGTCAAAATTTTATCCGTTTCGGACATTTCTTTGATGACGACAACGGGTACATACTTTTCCATAGTTTACCTCTTATCCACTCTTATTATACACCGGAATATGCCGCGAAACCAGCGTCAACAGGCAATACAACGCCCGTAATAGCGGAAGCCGATTTATCGTCGCAAAGGAAGAGGGTTGCGCCCAAAAGTTCGTCAGCGTCAACAAAACGATTGGTGGGCGTGCCATTCAAAATCTTTTTCGATCTTGCCGTAGGCGTGCCGTCTTCGTTGTAGAGAAGGGCTTTGTTCTGCGCGGATACCAAGAAACCGGGAGCGATTGCGTTGCAACGGATACCCGTGCCTGCAAAGTGCGTAGCCAACCACTGCGTGAAGTTGGAGATACCAGCCTTCGCTGCAGAGTATGCGGGGATCTTCGTCAAAGGCGTGTATGCGTTCATCGAAGAGATGTTCAAGATACAGCCGGATTTCTTTGCAACCATGTCCTTCGCAAATGCTTGCGTGGGAAGGAGAGTGCCTTGGAAGTTAAGCTTAAAGACGAAGTCTACACCGTTGGGTTCTAAATCGAAGAAGGATTTTCCGCCTTCTTTGGCTTCGTGCTGAGATTCGTTATCCGTCGTTGCTCTGGGATTGTTCCCGCCAGCGCCGTTGACAAGGATATCGCAAGGGCCAAGATCTTTCAAAACTGCCTGATGCACTTCTTCCAATGCTTCGGGATCCAAAACGTTTGCCTTGTACCCTTCGCAGATAAAGCCTTCTGCTTTGAGTTCATTTGCCAATGCTTTTACATTGTCTTCGTTCAAATCAAGCGCCGCTACTTTTGCGCCACTCTGTGCAAATGCTCTTGCCATTGCGCCACAAATCAACCCGCCTGCGCCGGTTACTACCACTACTTTTCCGCTAAAATCAATATTCAAGGGTAACTGCATCATATTATTTATTCTCCTTATTTAATTTATCGAGCATATCCCATACGCCAAGCATATACATGATGCCAAGCGCTCTGTCATAAAGTCCGTATCCGGGGCGCACGTTGCCGGGCGTTTCTCCCCAGAGATGTCTACCATGGTCGGGACGAATGTATCCTTCGTACCCACAATCGTGGTATGCCTTCAAGATATCCAAAATTCTCGTATCGCCGTCACAATCACGATGGCTCGCTTCCGAGAAATCACCGTTTTCAAAGTGTTTTACGTTGCGAATATGCGCAAATGCAATTCTGTCGCAATGCTTTCTGACAATTTCTGCGACGTTGTTTCTGGGATCTGCATTCAAGCTGCCCGAACAGAGCGTCAAACAGTTGTAAGGGTTGTCCACCATCTTCAAGAATCTGTCGATGTTTTCCTCGTTGATGAGAAGGCGGGGAAGGCCAAAAATGTCCCAAGGGGGATCGTCCATGTGAATGGCCATCTTGATGCCCGTTTCTTCACAGACAGGCATGATTGCTTCGAGGAAATATTTGAGGTTTGCCCAAAGCACTTCGTGGTCGACGTCCTTATACGCCTTGAACAATTCGTCCAATTTTGCCATACGTTCGGGTTCCCAACCGGGGAAGGACATATTATATTTTTCCGTGAAGTCGAGAATGTACTTCGCCATTGCGTTGTAATCGTCCTGACTCATTCCCTTTTCATAGAAAAGCGCCGTCGAACCGTCCCCTACGGGGTGGAATAAATCCGATCTCGTCCAATCGAAGATGGGCATGAAGTTGTAGCAGATTACCTTTACGCCAAATTGCGCGAGGTTTCTGATCGTCTGCTTATACGCTTCGATATAACCATCTCTTGTGGGAAGCCCAATTTTAATATCGTCATGCACGTTGACCGATTCGACAACATCCATATTAAAACCGTACTTGCTAAGTTGCGCCTGCACCTTCGCAATTTCTTCCACTTCCCAAACTTCGCCGGGCATCTTGTCGTGCAACGCCCAAACGATACCCGTTACGCCGGGAATCTGTTTGATGTCTTGTAAACTGATTTTGTCATTTCCTTCGCCATACCAGCGAAATGTCATTTGCATCGGCATATTTTTCTCCTTTTCCGCCTATTATTTCTATCTTTTATATCCTTGGTAAAATATAAAGAAAAATGCTCTTTTTCTCTTTACCATATCATTATAACACAACTGTTTTTAAAATGCAATTGCAAAAATAATCAAATTTTATTGCATTTATCACTTTATTTCACCGATTGTATTTTTATTTTAAATTTTTTACTTTTTCAACAACTTTTTGGGTTTACGAATGCGATTGAGCTGCTTGTTCATCTTGAGGAGTTCCTCTTTCGTGAAGGAGATGTTCAGCATGCCAATCAAGCTTGTCAAACGAAGGACGGTAAAGCCACCCATCATCTGCATCATGTCTCCGCTGAGTTCAAAGCCCATCGCTGCGGGTTTTGCGCCCTTCTTTTTCTTTTCTTCCTTCGGTTTGTTGGCATCCATCTTCTTTTTAAGAGAGAGCGCGAGGGTAAAGAACCACAGCTTCCCAAATACGCTTGCCATAATGTCGGACATCTTGTCGTTTAAGGAATATCTTCCTTCGGGCGCTTCCACGTCAAACCAATTCAGGATCGCACCCTTTTCCTTCAAGATATAATCGGGATTCATTTCCGCTACTTTACGAAGCTTGCCTTCATCCTTGTATGCACCGGCAACGGCAACAATCGTGCTTTCCCCAACGTTGGGTACGTCAAAATAGAAGAAATGTTCGGGGCTCTGCTTTTTACCAAGGCTCTTGCCATTGACGAAGAGTTCCACTTCGGGAAGGTTGGAATATACCGTCACTTTCGTAACGTCCTCTACTCTGTCAATATAACGTTTTCCGCAGAGATGTACGAAGGGCTCGTCGGAAAGCCAAGCTTTATAAGCGTAGAAGGCGTCCTTTTTATAACTTCTGTCGAAGGTAACAAGACCCTTATGGTTTTGACCGTTTTCCCCACCTTCTGCGCGCGCGTCTGCGCCAAAGTCGAACATATTCCAAACGTGCGTTGCCCAGAGGTACTTTCTCGTGAAGAGCTGTTTGATGAGTTCCTCATGATAGTATGCCTGATATTCCTCCGTATAATCCCCTTGCATAGGCGTGGAGGTGTGCCAGTTGAGCGCTTCACAGCCATATTCGGAAACACCGATAGGAAGGTTGGGATGGGTTGCATGGAATTTATCAAACCAAGGCCCATTCATGGACGTTTCCCCACCGTACCAACCGAAATAGTGGTTGTAGGAAACGACGTCGGGAATCTGAACGTACGGTTCGTTCATGTCGCACATGGACACGCAAGCCATCGTCGTCAAACGCGTTTTGTCCATACCATGTACGAGATCATTTAAGATATGATGGTTTTCAAGGAGGTCGGGATCCTTTGCGCCGTTCATGGTAATTTCATTGGAAAGCCCCCAAACGACAATGGACGGATGGTTATAATTCTGCACCACAAGTTCCTTCATCTGCGAAATGGTGTTTTCTCTACCGTTCGGCAAATGCTTGGAAATATAGGGAATTTCCGCCCAGATAACCATACCCTTTTCATCACAGAGATCGTAGAAATATTGATCGTGCTGATAGTGCGCCAAACGAATGGTCGTTGCGCCCACTTCCATAATCAACTCGATATCCTCTTCGTGGTGTTTGGGAAGAAGCGCGTTGCCAAATCCCCATCTATCCTGATGACGGGAAACCCCATGCAAGGGATATTCCTCTCCGTTGAGGATAAAGCCACGTTCGGGATCAATGGCAAAGGAACGACAACCAAAACGTGTGGAAACTTCGTCCAAAAGCGCATTATCGCGCATTAATTCCACTTTGCAAGTGTAGAGATAGGGATCTTTTCTGCCATGCCAAAGATGAACGTCCTTCAACTGGAAAGACATCCCCGTATCCAAGGCTTTACTCTGTACGATTTTCTGCCCTTCCGCGTCGTAGATCGTATAGAGAAGCTCGTCCCCTTCCTGCATATCGGTTACGTACGTCTGTACGCTTACCTTTGCATTTTCCCCTTCGACAACGGGGGTAACCATCAAACCCGTCCCCCCGAAATAATCGAGGTCAAAGTGCGTTTTCGGCACACAAATCAAATAGACGTCACGATAGAGCCCACCATAGAAGGTGAAGTCTGCCATCTGCGGATAGACATAGTCGTTGGGGGCGTTATTGACGAGAATAGCAATCTCATTTTCCTCTTTCAACACCTTGGTTACGTTGACGCGCCAAGTAGAATATCCCCCGTCGTGATGGGCAAGTTTTTCCCCATTCACATAGACGTCCGCCGAAGAATTAGCGCCACGAATTTCCAAATAACATTCGGTATTTTCAGGCAATTCTGCCTTCTTTAAAACCTTTTTATAGATGCAATCCCCGCGGAAATAATCATTTCCGCCGTCCTGACCGTCTACGGCATTCCAAGAATGAGGCAAGGTTACCCCTTCCCCACCGTCACACACGGATACGTCGGAAACACCTTTAAAAAATTGCCAATCTTCGTTCCATTTGATTATCGTTCTCATAAGTACTCCTTACTATATTTTGTTTCTTTGTCAACATAATTATATTCTATTGCAGAATATTCCATATAACATTATAATCCATCTCCCATAAATTGTCAAGGGGTAAATTGAAAAAAATTCCTTATTTTTCCGCTTTTTTGCCTATTAAACAAATAAAAAACGTATATTAAAATATTTTTACTTTTTAGCAAAGTTTTTTTAAAAAAGGTATTGACAAACCGCCTTTTGTACTGTATACTTAAATAGATTAATTATTAACAAAATTAATAAAATAAACACATAAGGAGAACTTGTTTTATGACAGATGTAAAACAAAAGCACCCCCCCTTCGGGATGCGCGATAAAATTGCGTATGCCGCGGGCGACTTTGGCTGTAACATGAGCTTTGGCTTGAAAGCCACGATGATCCTCTTCTGGACGCAAGCTATGCACATGGATTCAGTACTCATGGCTGGCCTTCTCTTACTCGTACAGATTTGGGATGCCATCAACGACCCCCTGCTTGGCAGCATGATCGATGCCGACAGACGTCAATACAAGAGAGGTAAATTTAAAACCTACATTTTGATTGGCGCCTTTGGCTTGATGTTTGCCGGCGCATTATGCTTTATCCCCATTCCCGACGCTGACGTTATTACGAAGAGTATCGTTTTCGTGGCTGGATATATGCTTTGGGACGCTTTCTACACCATCGCAAACGTACCCTACGGCTCGATGTTGTCTTTGATTTCTGAAGACGGCGCTGACAGAGCGCAGCTTTCCACCTGGCGTTCGATTGGGTCGATGCTCGGTAATATCTTTACCATGGCAGCCCTTCCCTTCCTTATTTACGAAGCAGACGGCGAAACCCTCATCGGCGAACGTTTGATCTGGATTGCCCTCATTATGGGTATCTTCGGATTTATCGCTTTCCGTTTCATGCTTAAGAATACGACGCTCCGCGTTGATGAATACTCCGTAAAATGCAATGAAGAAACCCCTAAATTTAATTTCTTCAAGGCAATGGGTAACTTCTTAAAGAACAGAGCCGCTGTGGGCGCAACCCTCGCCGCAATGGCAATGCTCATCAGTATGCAAGGTTCCTCTACGGCAACCACCACCATGTTCCAGTTCTATTTTGGCGACGCGCAACTTTCCGGGGTTACGATGCTCATCAGCTTCTTGCCTATGTTCATCTTCATTCCCTTCATTCGTAAAGTGGTTAACTGGTTGGGTAAAAAGGAAGCGTGTGCGCTCGGTACTGTTATCAGTTTCATCGGTACATTGTTCCTCTTGAATCCTCAAATCACCCCCGATACGAACGGTATCGTATTCTTCATGGTCGGCCTTTGTATCTTTGGTTTGGGTATGGGCTTCTACACCTGTATCTGCTGGTCGCTTATGGCAGACGCCATTGACTACAGCGAATGGAAGTTTGGCGTAAGAGAAGAAGGCACGGTTTACTCCTTGCATTCCTTCTTCAGAAAGCTCGCGCAGGGCGTTGGCCCCTCCCTTATCCTCGTTTTGATGGGTTGGCTTGGCTATGTAAACGAACCCGTTATCGATCCCACCACCGGTCAACAACTTGTAGACGAAGCAGGTAAACTCGTGTATACCGTGCTCGATCCTAACGTTCCCAATGCAGCAGAAAATATGCGTTGGTTGGTAGCTGGTATCTATATCGTAGGCGCGTTGATCATGTTGATTTCCATCTGCGTAATCTATAACCTCAATAAAAAGACGGTTGCAGCCATGACGCAAGAATTGAACGAACGTAGAGAAGCAACGGAAAAGACGGAAGCTAAAGAAGAAAAAGAAGAAAAAGACCTTCAAAAACTTTCTAACAAGCCCAACGTTGTCATTCGTTATATCACATTAGAGGAAGCTAAAAAAATAAAAGAAAAAGAAGAAGCAAACGCAGAAACAGAAGCGAAACCTTCTAATCCATCTAATGTAACGATTCGCTATATCTCCTTAGAGGAAGCTAAAAAAGAAAAAGCGCAAAAACAAGAACAGGCAGAAGAACCCGTTGTAGAAGAAGCGCCGAAAAGCAAAACAAAAAATAAGAAGAAGTAAGACATAATGTTGAGAGCGCGGTAGCTTGGCTACCGCGCTCCTTTCTTTTCGCATATAAACGAACCAAACCATTTACACAAAGGCCTGCTATCGTCATATAGGAGGGCAAAACTATTTCAACGCATACATGGGTATGCCTGTTTCTATAAATTATTCCAAGCTAAGCTGTTTTTTCTTGGAAAGTTTTTCCTGCATTTTTGGCAAAATCAACTGCAAAACGCCATTGTCGTATTTCGCCTTAATCTTATCGACGTCCACGCCCGACAAATTAAACTGTCGCATATACGAACCGTACGAACGTTCCATGCGGATGACTTTCCCCTTTTTGTCCTTGTTTTCCGTTTTGGATTTACGCTCAGCGCGCACCGTCAACACGTCGTCCTCTAACTCTAACTGAATGTCCTTCTTATCAAAACCGGGCAAATCGGCTTCGAGCAAGAAATAATCCTCTTCCTCTGTGATGTCCGTCTTAAACGCCGTCAATGCGGTCGATTCAAAAAAGCTGTTCCAAGGACGGGAGAAGAACGCCTTCTCCATTTCTTCCATTTCACGGAAGGGGTCGTAACGATTTACTGCATTATTTTTTCTAATTAATTCAAACATATTTCTTACCTCACTTATGTATTCTTTCTGACGCAGAATGCGTCCATATTTTTCCCACTAACACACACTCATTGCATACATGGTATGCTCTTTTATTTTTTCACCCTACAATACATTGGTCTTTCCTCCGATTGGATTTGACTGGAATTCCTGTTCACTTGTATTATAAACCAAAGTTTTATTTTTAAAACAACCGCGCAAAAATTTTTTTCGCGCGGTTTGTTTGTTGTGGGTTTATACCCCTTATAATAACTGATAAATACTGACGAATTGTAAAATACTCCCCAACAGCACGAACAAATGCCAAATGCAGTGCATGGACGCTTTTTTATTTCCGATCGCATAGAAAATAATCCCCAATGTGTAGGCAATCCCGCCTGCCAGCAACCACCCAAAACAGGTGGGCGGTACGAGCGGAAGTAACACTCCCACCATGGGCGCAATCATCCAACCCATCAAGACATAGCCGATCATGCTCAAAATTTTCACCGCTTTCCAATGCATATTGATGGCGTTGAAGGTGATGCCCAGCACGGCAATCCCCCATTCAATTCCAAACACCGTCCACCCCAAGGGCGTGCCCCAAAGCGGGATCAAACAAAACGGCGTGTAGCACCCTGCAATCAACACAAAAATGGTACAGTGATCGAAAATACGAAAAATCTGCTTTGCCTTGCCCGGTGGCAGAATATGATAGAGGGTGCTCATTGTATACAGCGCAACGAGTGAAAAACAATAGATGGACATTGCCACCCATTTATTTGCGCCTGAGGATTGTATCATGGGCGGAAGGGAGATCAGGAAAAACAGAATCCCCAAGCCACCCCCAACCATGTGCGAAATGGCGTTAAAATACTCCTCCTTTTTACAATATTGGGGAATATTGTCCTCCTTTTGCTTTTGTAAAACTTCTTGCATAAAAGTTACCTCCAAAGATTTGATGATTGTATTATAGCCTAAACTTTCCAAAATTACCACCTATTGCACGGGAAAATGCCCCTACTCCCCGAAAATCCCTCTCTACCCGATTTTTCCCCAACTCTACTGCGCAAAAAATCCACTCTACTGACAGTAGAGTCCTTTTATTTTCTGGCAAAAATGAGGTTTTAGAAATTTACCCCAAAATGCTTGCAAAATGAGACAGGAAGTGCTATAATGAAAGTGAAAATGATGATTAGGAGATTTTGGAAGAGGAAAAT
>JAFTMD010000081.1 GCA_017452585.1 Clostridia bacterium | reverse complement strand
TTTGTTAATTTCCGAATGGATAACAAGACGTCGGTGTTCATCACTTTTTCTCTCCTTTTGATTGGCATAAAAACAACGGATGAACTGCCCTTCTTTCACTTCAAATAAGGGAGGTAGCTCCGCTTGACATTTTTTTGTGGCATAGGGACAGCGCGGGGAAAAGCGACACCCTTTAGGAAGCGCGAAGGGCGAAGGCACGCTCCCCGGGATACTCTGGAGACGTTTCCCTGCCCTTTTTTCATTGGGCGCAGAAGTCAACAATCCTTCCGTGTACGGATGTGAAAAGTCGCTTTTCCCAAAAATGAAGGGGGCAGGTGCGCGTTCAACCACTTGTCCGCAATAGGTAACCGCCACGTCATCCGCCATTTCATGCACCACCCCCAAATCGTGCGTGATAAACAAAATTGCCGTTCCCTGCTCTGCCTGTAACTCTTTCATGAGCCGTAAAATTTGTGCCTGAATGGTAACGTCCAAGGCTGTGGTAGGCTCGTCTGCAATGAGAATATTCGGCCGACAAGCAAGCGCCATCGCAATCATCACACGCTGTCGCATGCCACCCGAAAGTCGATGCGGGTACGATTTCATCATTTCTTCCGCATTGGGAATGTGTACAGCGCGCAACATCCTTACCCCTTCCAACCACGCTTCTTCCTTGCTTTTTTTCTGATGAATCAGGAAGGGTTCGGAAAGTTGTCTGCCAATCGTAAATACGGGATTTAATGCTGTCATAGGCTCTTGGAAAATCATTGAAATACGATTGCCACGAATTTCATACATTTTGGAAAGGGGAATTTTCGCCAAATCTAGCGTTTCCTCCCCCATTTGAAAACGGATCTCTCCCCCTTCAATCTTGCCATTTTCATCCAACAATCGCAAAATACTCATTGCCGTTACCGATTTGCCCGAACCCGACTCCCCTACGATGGCAAGCGTCTTCCCCCCTTCCAAGGAAAAACTCACGTCCTCCACTGCGCGAACCATTCCCTTTCTCGTTCGAAAGGTGGTGCATAAATTTTTCACTTCTAAAATCGCCAAAATTACTCTCCTTTTTCCTTAGGATCCATACTGTCGCGCAGCGCGTCCCCAATTACGTTGATACAGATGACCGCCACCGACAGAAACAGGGCAGGAAAGAGCCATTGCCACCAATAATTTTGTATCACGACGCTGTTGTTGCTCCCCGACAGCATATTCCCCCACGTCGGTTGGGGCGGTTGCACGCCAAACCCCAAATAGGAGAGGGAGGACTCCGTCAAAAGACAGCCTGCAAAATCGAGGGTTGCGCTGACCAAAATAACGGAAACGACGTTGGGCAAAACGTGTCGAAAGGCTATTTTGCCCTCCTTAACCCCCATGGCGCGCGCCGCTGTAACAAACTCCTTTTCTCGTTCGGAAAGCACTTGGCCACGAATCATCCGCGCCAAACCCGTCCATGACAACGCGCCCAAAATCAACATAATGATAAAAATGCGCATACCTTCGGAGATATTGTAGTTTTTAATAATCAACGACAGTAGCATTGCAAAGGGCAGGAAGGGCAGGGAGGCGAAAATTTCCGTCACACGCATCAATAATAAATCTACCCAACCGCCAAAATAGCCTGCCGTACATCCAACCAAGACGCCGATGAACAAAGAAACAAGCACTGCCACAGCGCCGATGGTCATTGTCATTTTCCCACCGTGTACAATCCGCGCAAACACATCTCGGCCTCGCCCGTCCGTGCCCATTAAATATCCCTTTAGCCCAACGCTTTTCGTCAACTTACCTTCCCCATTGACAATATAAGTCTGCAACGCGCCTGCAAATACACGCTCTCCCTGCGCGCCTTGGACATTGGATTGTCCATACGCATTATCTCCCCAAGCATAGATATTATTTTGATTGGTTACCCCGACAAAATGTCTCGTCCCGCCTTGAATGCTTGTGAAATACTCCCCCTCCAAAAGGGTGGGCAATACATCCTCCTCATTTTCAAACGCGCCGGCTACGACGAGTTCACCCCCTTCCAACAACAGGGCGATACACTTGTTGTTCGAGGCTATATTTTCCACTTTCCTGCCTACCAGGTATGCGTTGAGCGAATTTTGCCGACCATTTTTTGAAGATATGCAACTTAAAAAAAGAGTTTCTCCGCCCATATCCAACGTGCCATCTTCCAGCAATGCAATCGCAGAGGAATTGGTGAAAACAATTTGTGAAGTTTTCTTTCCCTCCAAACTTTTCGACAATTTTTGCAGGTTGCGCACCGTATTCAAATTCCCCCAAACATACCCTCGTCCCTCCCCATCAATGAGGGCGCTTGCCTGATATCCACAGGAAATGCTTGCCACGGAAAGGGACTCCTCTAAAAATTGCTTGGGCATGGGGAGAATATTCAACCCCTCCACTCCACCGTATTGGCCACAACTCTGATCCCCCCAGCCGACGAGTTTTCCCGAGCTCGTCACCGCCAAAGCATGGTCTTTCCCCGCCGCAATCAACGATACTCCCTCCGAAAGGGAATCGGGAATCTCCTTCATATCTCTGCCGCTCAAGGCGTCTTTGCTGTTCCCCCACACGTACACTTTTCCGCTTTGCGAAAGCCCTACGGTGAAATCGGAAAATCCATCAATGTCGGCAATTTCCCTCTTCAATGCCCGTGGTATACGGCGCAGGGAGTAGATGGGGGAAACGTTCTGTTGTAATGGATCGGTGTAATTGATGTCTAACGGCACAAACAAGGGCGCAATAAACACAAAGGCAAACAATCCACACAATACGCTGAGCGCGACAACCGCCGTTTTTCGACGGAAAAAGGATTGCCACACCAGCCGTGACGGGCTTTCAATTTTTTCCTCTCCCCCCTGCGTTCCACCGCCGATAAACAGTCTTTTTATACGCGAAAAAAACAATCTCAACGCAGACATGGTGCCGTCGTATCCTTTTTTGACGGCTCTTTTTATTTGATTTTTATCCACGCTCCGTCACTCCTTCCCCAATCGAATTCGAGGGTCTACTAAGCCATACGCCAAGTCCACAAGCAAGTTCCCCACAAGAGCCAACAAGATGTAAAACATCTGCATGGCAAGCACAATTTCATTGTCGCCCACTTTCAATGCCTCATAATACACCTTGCCAATTCCGTGGATACCAAAGATGTTTTCTACCATGATAGAACCGGAAAAAATACCAAGCAACCAGCCAATGACCAACGCCACCACGGGGATCAGCGCATTCCGCCATGCATGGCTTCGCACAACCACCCTTTCCGTCAAACCCTTCGCGCGCGCCGTCCGCACGCAATCGAGTTTTAAGGCGTCAATCATGGATGCGCGGACGTAGCGAGTCATTCCTCCCAACGAACAGAAGGTCATAACGATCAACGGCAAGGCAAAATGATACAGCTTGTCCAACAACGCCCGAAATCCCGTATACTCCTTCCCCACGGAAGACATCCCTGAAACGGGGAAAATGCCCAGCTTCACCGCAAACAGCCAGATGAATAAAATGGCCGTAATGAAAACGGGAAGGCTGTACCCAATAATCGTCCCCACCTGCACGGCAAGGTCGCGCTTGCTCCCCTTTTTCGCTCCGCAAAAAATCCCTAAGGGAATGGTAATCCCCAGCGCCAATACCGTCGCAAACGAGTTTAGAAAAATTGTGTTCAGCAGAGGTTCTCTAATCACCTCCACCACCGGTTTGCCATAGACAACTGAAGCACCTAAATTGCCTTGAAGTAGCCCATTAAACTCACCGCTGTAAAAGGGAGCTAAGCCCAGCCAACGAAAGTATCGAGTGAGCAGAGAACCATCCAACCCGAACTTTCGTTGCCAATAGAGATAGCGTTCCGCGTAGATGAGATGCTTGTTGGCGGCAATTTCTTGCATAGCCATATCAGCCGCCTTATCCACGGGCAAAAGATTATACACCGCAAAAACGAGAAAGGAAAGCAAGAATAATACAAGCAAAATATAAAATATTCGTTTTAGAATATATCGAGTCATTTTCCCTCCCTCAACGCATACATGGTATGCCCGTTTTCTTTTTTTACTAGTTAATATGCCTGTTAAAATTTTTTTTATTTTTCCATTCGCAGGCACCTACGGATTATATTTCTGTTCACGCAGACACAACGCAGAAATGCGATGTTTCCTTAAACTCTTTAAAACGCAGAGATGCGAGCAGTTCAAGGCGTGGCGAGTACGCCGACAGGAGCGTACAAAAGGTACGTGACTTAGGTGCACGCAAACACAACGCAGAAATGCGACGTAGATATGCGTTTTAAACGTAGAAATCAGAGTCGTCCATCAAATAATTCCCACTATAATTCACATATAAATTGGGATCAATGGTCCAGGAAAAGGATTGATCGTACACCGCCGAAGTGAAACCGGTGGCAAAATTCACAGCTCCATACCGCGCCCGCGTAAATCCATAGGCAGGCATTTGACAGTACTCCCCATAAAGCGCCGTATTCATGTCCCCTGAAGAATAGGTTATATACGCGCCGATCCTTTCGCCTGCATTGGGATTGTTTTGCCATGCCGTAATCAACTGGTCGGTCACCGGATTGGGTTGCGTACCCATCCAATTGATGACGAGAGGCATATAATATTCCCCATTCACCTTCACCGTTTTATACTTTTGGTCGGTGGACGAATAGGACAGATTGTTATACGTGCGCTCATAACCCGTCAGTTTTTTATACCGCACTCCCTTGCCTTCTTCGTACGCGTCACCGTTCGCATTGTAAATCCAGCCACCCTTTTCCAACTCGGCCTTCGCCTTCTCCACGCTGTATTCGTAGGTGTTGAGTTTCAACTTATCCTGCACCGCCAAGTAGGCAGACGAACCGGTGTAATAAGGTCCATGCACCACGGTGCCGTATCCGCCCGTAAAAGTTTGTGCAAATTCATCCCGATCAATGGTGTGCATCACGGCGCGACGTACTTCGACGAATTGCGTGGGTGAAAAATCGCAACGGAAGGCAAGCTTCCCATACCCAGCCCGATCGTAGTGATTTTCCTTAAAATGCACGCCGTCCACCACGGCGAGCGCCGCCTTCGTTTCCTCGCCACCCGTTACACCGGCAAGGACATCCACTCTTCCCTTTTTCAATTGATCGAGTTGCGTTTCCGCAATAATTTTTACATAGGAAATTTTATCGATCGTTGCCTTTCCACGATGATCCCCCTTGTAAAGCGGATTACGTCTGAGGGTTGCCACACGCGTACCTGCATCATAATTTTCCACATAATAGGGTCCCGAATAAGGGAACGCTTGCGCGTTAACGTTGGCTATATTTTTCGCAATTTCCCCTGCCATCACATAGGTGGAAATGCCATTCTGCATTTTCTTTTCATAGTATCCCTTTTCGAGATACGCGCCCTTCCCATCGTCCTTCAACGCATACCTGCCCCCCATGAGCGCCATTGGAGTAGGGGTAAATGCGCCATAGCGCAACGCATAATAGTAGGGTGCGTACTCCTTATTCACCGTCACAGAAAAGGTGTATGTGTCCAGCAAACGAACCCCTGCAAAGGGAACGGGTTCACCCTCCCCTTCATAGGCATGGAATGCCTCGTATCCAACGAGGGAAAGCCCCACGGCATCATTGCCACCCGCCTCTCTCATTACCTTGCTACTGCCTGCCAAAAGTCCGATTAAATAATTCTCTGCGCGAATGGGTGAACCGTCCGAAAAGGTGAGATCTTCCGCCAACGTAAAGGTGAAAGTTTTGGTGCCATCCTCGTTCATTTGCTCGTTGTGAGATTTCAAAATATCCTGTCCTGCCCACGCAAAGGTGCCACCCATGTCTGTAACGACAGTTGAATAACCACTCGTCAACTCCTCAATGGCAAGGTCTGCCGCGCCCGGAACAGACTTCCCAAACGATGCATAGCGAAAGCTCCCCGAAAGCTCGGTATTACTCCCCAAAATAACCGAACTTTCCCCCGTAACTTTGGCGGAAATGATGGCATCAGACACCTTCCAATAGGGATTTGTTTCCAATTTATCTATCTTGGCGTTGTAAATATCATAATACTGATTGGAGTAGAGAGGTACTTCCGGAACGAGCGCATTCCAGCGTTGCATATAGAGCCTCCACCACTCGTTGTAGACGCTCTCTTCGTCGTTAAACGCACCCCTGGGTGCCACGTTATACACCATTGCCATGGAAAGGAAGTCCATTCCCAGCTCGTATTCCTTCCCCTCCACGGTAACATACGCCAAGCCGTCGCGTTCTTCCACCATGTCGATCGTGACCTGATTGCCGATCTTGCTATACACACTTGTATAATCAGAGCGCGTCTGCACGTCATTCCATAAATCGTTCTCTTCTTTTTTTCTGCAACCGCAGAAGGGCAACACCCCTAACGCAAGGAGCAAACCCACAATTTTTATCTTTTTTTCCATACATGCAGTTTGCGCAACCTTTTCCTTTTTATCCTATTAGGCAAAAAATATTTCAAAGAAACATTAAAGAAAAACCATGCCGTTGCGGATAAAACGCAACGACATGGATAGGATGCAAATTGTCAATAATTTATAACGCTTTCGCATTGTATTTTAACGTTGGATAAGTCTCCGACGAAAGGTTTTCATAATTCCAAATATCCTTACTCCAACCAAGGGAAATTGAATAGAGATTAGAGGATAACAATTGAGTAGCGGATTGCGCTGTTGCATAAGTAGACAAATTAGTTTTCTTAATCAATTCCAAAGCCTCGTCTTTATAACAATTCTTAACTGTACCGCTTCCATATGCTTGTATATCCCCCGTAGTATTGTTCCCCTGCGCACGACCATATACCAGGCAGTTTTCTATTGTACCTTCGCTACCTCCCGCAATCAACCCTGCATAGCCTGCCTTTTGTTGATAATAATAATAACAATACCCGTATACTTGCGCATTAACATAACAATTTTTAATCGCATTCGCATTATATCCAACAAGTCCACCTGCTACCGCTTGTACATTTCTCAATGTGTTAGATCCTGTATCCTTTTGACTAATACTTACTTGCCCATTTGCATAACAATCCTGAATAAGACCTTCATTGCGGGCAACTAGCAGCCCCCCAAATCTTTTAGCATCCACTATCATGTCCACCGTTCCGTTGTTTACAGAGCATTGAAGAATGTTCCCTCCGTTATAACCAACCAAACAAGCTGCATAATGGATAGAATATAACACTGGAGAGTTTTGTTCTACGATTACATCTTCTACGTTCAAATTGCAAATCGTACCCGTGCTGTAACCAAACAAGCCCATAAACTCACCCACAGTCGGCTTATAATTTTTAATGGTATATCCTTGTCCATCAAAAATTCCTGTAAATGCGGAAGAAGCATCCGTACCAATCGCAGACAAACCCAATCCACCGCAATCGATGTCGTTCATCAATATGTAATGCCCTGCAAGGTCATTTCTCACATCTGCAAGATCATTTAAATTGTAAATCTTCTTACCGGGAAGCAATGTATCCGACTCCCATTTTGCATACAACGTCATATTTTCATATACTTGCACGTTATCAATTACGGGAGATTCGTCTTCCAAATCCGCGTACCAGCCCACAAAATTATAGCCTTGATACTCGGGAGTAGGTAATACCACGGAAGTTCCGGGGGTAACGCTCACCTCCGCAGGTATCCCTTCGGGCATAACGCCACCGCCAAGCGAATAGGTAAGAGTTACATACTCATCGGGTGTTTCCGCTGTACCACCCACCTGATACAAATTTCTCCATTCGCTGTCCGCTTCCGATTCGTATTTCCATTGTAACCAATCTCCTTCAACACGGAATTCAGGCGTTTTTCCATCTTTGCCGTCCATGCCGTCTTTGCCGTCCACGCCGTCTTTGCCATCCACACCATCTTTGCCGTCCACGCCGTCTTTGCCATCCACACCGTCTTTGCCGTCCACGCCGTCTTCGCCTTTTTCCCCTTTTTCGCCTTGCACGCCCATAGCGCTCTTACCAGTATCCTTTCCGTCAACGAACCAATTGCCGTTTTCACCAATGGTAAATACCGTTTCCGAAGGCGCTGAACCACCCGATACGTCACAAGAGGAAAACATACATGTTCCCACAATCAACGCAAGCAACAAACTGATCTTTTTACGTAATTTCATAATTTTTTTCTCCTTTGGATACTTGTTTTAAGTATTTTTTATTTTATTATAATACTTCAGATACGAATTGTCAAGTATTTTTACGAATTTTTTACTATACTATACTTGAAATAAGTATAATAAGGAAATAAACATATGGTACAAATTTACGAATTACGAATACAAGAAGGAATTACACAAAAAAAATTAGCTGAAAATTTGCATATCTCCGCTGGAAATTTATGCGATTGGGAAAAAGGTCGCAGTGAACCAGATATCCAAAAAATGATTTTACTTGCTGATTATTTTGACGTAAGCCTAGACGTTTTGGTTGGAAGAGAACGTATTTTCCAAAACAATTCCGATTTCCCTATCGATAAAAATAGATGCAAATTATTGGAAATCTACAAAAAACTTTCCCCTGATAAACAAAAAAAACTTGTTGACTTTTTAGAAACATTCATTGAATAAAAATGTAAAACCCCACCCATGCAAACAAATTGCAAGGATGGGGTTGTGTTTTATCTATATCTTTAAAAAATAGACTACTCTTTATCTTTTATCAGATCTTTGATGACTTCTCCAGCCAAAATCAGCCCTACCACCGATGGAACAAAAGCAATACTCCCCGGAATAGGCTTCCCGCTTTCTTCATCTTTTAATGGCGAGGGAAGGGGTTCTTCTTTGGAATAAACCACCTTCAAGTGTTCTATGCCACGTTTTTTGAGTTCCCTTCGCATGACGCGGGCGAGAGGACAAACGCTTGTCTTTTGAATATCCGCCACCTCAAAAGCGGTGGCATTCAGCTTGTTGCCCGCACCCATGGACGAGATGACGGGCACTTTTGCCCGATTGGCTTCCTCAATTAAGCAAAGTTTTCCACTCACCGTATCAATGGCGTCCACGACATAATCGTAGTTGGAAAAATCAAATTGATCGGCGGTTTCAGGCAGATAAAGCACGCGATGCGTATGCACGCAGATGGAGGGATTGATGTCCTTGGCGCGCGCTGCCGCAACCTCCACCTTAGGTTTTCCCACCGTAGAATGTAACGCAATAATCTGCCGATTGATGTTGCTTTCCGACACGACGTCGTTGTCGATTAAATCCAACGTCCCTACCCCACTGCGCGCAAGGGCCTCGACGGCGTAACCGCCCACACCACCGACGCCAAACACGGCAATCCGCGCTTTTTTCAATCGTTCAACGGCCTCTTTGCCGATTAAAATTTCCGTTCTTGAAAAGATCATTTTTCTATCTCAACGCATACATGGTATGCCCATTTTTAATTTTTCCATGCCTCAGGCATCGTTCTGTTTTTCTGAAACCATTCGGTATCTTTGAATATAATATTGTTGTTAGTACAATTCACTTCCATCTCTTTTCCATTCCAACTCACCACGATATTGCCATTCATGGATTCAAATTTCTGCGCGTTCGTTGAGGTGATGGACGTCACGTACACCTTATCCGTATAGGGCGCTACGCGATTGACAAAATCTTGCGTCGGGAACATATTGGCCACGGTGGAAGTATATTCTGCGCTTCCGCAACAGCAGCAAACGCAGACAATTTCCGGCTGAATAACCTCCAATAAAAGGTCTGTGCTGGACGTTTTACTGCCATGGTGCCCTGCTTTATAAAGCTTGCACTTGGGTAAATTATTGGTAAGCAAGGAAGCTTCGCCCGTCTTTTCCAAATCTCCCGTAAACAGATAGTGATTATCCCCCTCCGAAAACAGCAGGCAGACGGAATAGTTATTCTCCTCGCTTGCCTTATTTTCATAGAATTTTTGATAGAGGATGTTCATGGTAATCCCTTCCGCCAGCTGATAACTGCGCTTTGCGCCGTTGACTTCGTACCAACAATCCAAGGCGGTATAATGGGTTGCCCCATTCTTCACTTCCTTATCGCGAAGGGATTCGTACGATTCGCGAACCTTTGACGTGGAGTTTGTACGCGCATAGTCGATAATCGTTTCGCATACAAAACTATCAAAGATGCCCGGATAGACGGAATTGCCGACAAACCCTGCAATATGATCTTGATGGGCGTGCGTGGCGATGACGTATTCTAAAACGCCGTCCGTGCAAAGTTCGGAGATATACGGCACGATTGTGCCAGCGGAATCGTATCGAGAGCCCGCGTCAATCAGAATATCCACGTCCCCCACCTTAATAAAGGTGCAGTCCCCTGTATACCAATTGCCAAGCTCTAAAAAATGTATGCTCATTCCCCCTTCCTCAATCACTTCTTCGAAGGAAGATTGGGAACTATTTTCGCTTGCATTTTCATTGGAATTTGTGCTTGAACTCGTACCTACCCCCGACGTAGGCCCGAAAGGTAGCATCGAGCAACCGGAAATTCCTATGCAAAGGCAGGTTGCCAATACCCAAGCTATTATTTTTTTTCTCATTGTATTTTTCTTCCTATTTAAACGCCGCCGTCGACCATATCGACGGCGGCTAAAATCAAACTATTTCAGAAATCGCCATTGAGATCCATTACATGGATTCGTGAATGGTTCTGGAAATAACGTCATCCTGCTGTTCTTTCGTGAGCTTAATGAAGTTTACCGCATAACCGGATACACGAATGGTAAGCTGAGGATATTTTTCAGGGTGCGCCTGCGCATCCAAAAGAGTTTCGCGATTGAAAACGTTTACGTTGAGGTGGAAACCGTTGTCACCAACGTAGCCGTCCAACATATTTACCAAATTATCTACTCTGTTCGACATAATTATTCTCCTTTTTATTTTATTGATCTTTTATATTTTATGCACTCGCCCTGCCTTTCGACAAGGCGAGATTGTTTGCCCAATTAGTCTTCTTTACCAAGCGAACCAGGCGTGATGGAGAAGGTGTTGGAAATACCGTCTCTGGAATAATCGTAAGGAAGCTTAGCAACCGATTCCAAGGAAGCCAATGCGCCGTTGGAGTCTCTGCCGTGCATGGGGTTAGCGCCGGGAGCGAGAGGCGTACCTGCTCTTCTACCGTCGGGCGTGTTACCCGTCTTCTTGCCATATACAACGTTGGAGGTGATGGTAAGAATGGAGGTGGTAGGAACACTTTCACGATAGGTGTAGTGGCTCTTAATCTTCTTCATGAAGGTCTTGAGTACCCATACAGCAAGTTCGTCTGCTCTATCGTCGTTGTTACCATACTTAGGATAGTCCCCTTCGATACGATAGTCAACTACGATACCTTCTTCGTTACGTACGGGATATACTTTTGCGTACTTGATAGCGGACAAAGAGTCAGCTGCGCAGGAAAGACCTGCAATACCCGTTGCGAAGAAACGACGTACTTTCGTGTCATGAAGTGCCATTTCAATTGCTTCGTAGCAATATTTGTCATGCATATAGTGGATAACATTCAACGTGTTTACATAGAGTTCTGCAAGCCACGTCATCATGTTTTCAAACTTAGCGCGAACTTCTTCGAAATCAAGCGCGTCGTTGCTTACGATAGGCATAAATTCGGGAGAAACCTGCATAGGCTTGCCCGTCTTCTTATCTTTAAGAAGTTCGTCCTTACCGCCGTTGATTGCGTAAAGCAAGCACTTAGCGAGGTTTGCTCTTGCGCCGAAGAATTGCATATCTTTACCAACTCTCATACAGCTTACGCAGCAAGCGATTGCATAGTCGTCACCCATTTCTGCGCGCATCAAGTCGTCACTTTCATACTGAATGGAAGAGGTGCGGATGGAGATATCAGCACAGAATCTCTTGAATGCGATGGGCAATCTCTTCGACCAAAGAACGGTGAGGTTGGGTTCGGGTGCAGGACCGAGGTTGTCAAGCGTGTGAAGTACACGGAAAGCCGTCTTCGTAACAAGCGTTCTGCCGTCTACGCCCATACCACCGATGGATTCGGTTACCCACGTAGGGTCGCCGGAGAAGAGTTCGTTGTATTCTCTCGTTCTCATGAATTTTACGATACGAAGCTTCATGATGAAGTGATCGATAAATTCCTGCGCCTGCGTTTCGGTGATAAGTCCCTTTGCGAGGTCACGTTCGATATAGATATCAAGGAAAGTCGTGTTTCTACCGATGGACATTGCAGCGCCGTTTTGATCTTTAACTGCGCCAAGGTAACCAAAGTACAATGCCTGAATTGCTTCCTGTGCGGTTTCAGCGGGCTTGGAAATATCGCAACCATAGCTTGCTGCCATTGCCTTCAAGCCTTTGAGCGCCTTGATCTGTTCGGAAATTTCTTCACGATCACGTACCTTATCAGGCGTCATCGTGCCGCCAAGCATCAACTTGTCTTCTTCTTTCTTCTGAACGAGGTAGTCGATACCGTAGAGCGCTACACGACGATAGTCGCCGATAATTCTACCACGGCCGTAACCATCGGGACGACCGGTCAAAATGTGCGCAGAACGAGCTGCTCTCATTTCAGGGGTGTATGCATCAAATACACCTTCGTTGTGGGTTTTACGATATTTCGTGAAAATTTCTTTTACGGAAGGATCGATTTCATACCCATAGATATTCAACGCGCTTTCAGAGATACGGATACCGCCGAAGGGTTGCAAGGAACGCTTGAAAGGTTCGTCCGTCTGAACACCGACGATTTTTTCAAGATCCTTATCCAAATAGCCAGCCTCATGAGAGGTAAGCGTAGAAACAATTTTCGTATCTGCGTTCAAAACGCCACCTGCTTCACGTTCTTTCTTGGACAAATCGCAAACGATTTCCCAAAGTTTCTTCGTTGCTTCCGTTGCGGGAGCAAGGAACGTGCCGTCCCCTTCGTAAGGCGTGTAGTTGTGCTGAATGAAATCACGTACATCTACTTCGTCGTTGCACCATTTACCGGGAACAAATCCTTCCCAACCTTTGTATTGCATCATATCAATTACTCCTATAAATTATATTATTTCTATCGTATTTTATCTCCGCGCCATTGGCAAGCCTCCTTGCCTTTGTTGCGGATTTTTTACCAAATTTAGTTTTTCAAAGCCTTATGCTCTTCCATCTTGGCGTCTATCCAAAGCTCCAAAATTTCTTCGGGCTGGTAGCCATGACAGCGGGCAAAAATTTCGCCGTCATCCATCAAGAGAATGGTGGGCACTTTTTCGATCTTCCACGCATCCAGCAAGGTTAAAATTTGCGCGGTTGCCTCTACGTGTACCAAACGGAGATCCCCACGGCTGTCGCAAATCTCTTTCAAGATTGGCATGAGCGTCAAACAGTTTGCGCAATCTTCCCCACTCACTTCCACACAGCAGAGACCTTTCAATTCTTCTTTATAATTCATTACGTTCATAGTTATAACTCTCTTTTATTTACATAAAATCTCTTTTGCGCGAAGCACCAGCTCTTTCGTGGGCGCTTGCACCTCTTTCAAGGGATAGGTGAGCCCAAGCTTTTCATACTTGACCATTCCCATCGTATGGTAGGGCAAAACTTCCACCTTCTCCACCGATTGCAATCCGTCAATGAACGCCCTCGTACGCGCTAAACTCTCCTCACTGTCCGTGATCCCCGGAACCAACACTTGACGAATCCACATCGGCTTATTTCGCTCACTCAAAAACTTGGCAAACGCCAACGTGTTTTCATTGGATTGTCCCGTCAGCTTTTTGCAGGCATCTTCGTCAATATGCTTGATGTCAAGCAAAAACAAATCAGCCACTTCCAACAGTTTTTCATGTTTCGCCACCGATTCGGGATTGTTTTCGCGGAAGGCGATCCCCGACGTATCTACACAGGTGTTGATATTTTTGGCTTTTAATGCGGTAAAGAGTTCGGTTACGAAATCAATTTGAAGAAGTGGCTCGCCCCCGGTTACGGTTACGCCGCCCTTATCCCCAAAATAATTTTTGTAACGAATGGCACGATTGACAATGTCCTCAACGGAGTATTCCGTTCCGCCCGCCCCCCACGTATCGGGGTTGTGACAATATTGACAGCGGAGTGGACAGCCTTGCAAAAACACAACGAAACGTATCCCCGGCCCGTCTACCGTACCAAATGATTCAAATGAATGAATGCGTCCTGTCATGTTTTTCTCCTTAATTTCCTTCTTAAAAGTGCCTCTTAACTCTTTCCTTGATTATTATACCACCACTTTCTCATTTTGTCAAGTCTTTGAAAAAAATTTTTTTATTTTTATATATTATATAGAGAAGTAACATTTTTCCAATTATTTTTCAATTTTTTTGCAATTTTCACTCTAAAAAGTAGAAAACCTCCTCTTTTTGAGGAAGTTTTCATGTATTTGCTATAAGTTTTATTAATAATACTCAATCCTAATAAGATTATTTAGAATTTTTTCGAAGAACAAGACAGAGCCTTATTTGAAAATAAATAATTTTCTGCCGATATAATTCCAAACGAGGACCAAGCAGGTCATCACCGCTTTCATGATCCACCAAGCCCATTCCGCTCCAAGGAAGGTTTCCGCGCCAAAGAGTTGGAGCGTGGGAAAAATAGGCACGAGAAGCATACCTAACGAGTTGATGACAAGCCCGATCAACCCGATGACTGTAAAGGTCACGAAGGATTTGGTCGTTTTAACGCTTTCCTTATTCTGCACCTGCCTAAAGACAAAGCTGACGGAAAGCAACCAATTGACGATAAGCCCCACTCCAAATCCAAGCGCCGTAGAGAGAAGCAACGAGGCTGTATCCCCAATGAGCGCAGGCGGAAGCAACCACGTATAGAAAAGATAGGCAATCGCCCAATCGACGAGGGTTGCCGTTCCCCCTACCAAAAGGAAACGGAAAATTTCCCAAAATAATTCTTTTTTCGTCTGTTTCATTATAATTTCTCCAATAATGGCTCTTTTTTAAAGTTAGAATCCTTCCACAAATCGCGACAGAGCAGGCAAACGTTGGCAAGCTGTATCAATGCAACAAGTTCTAAGGACAAGTAGATAGATTCGACGACGTAGATATATTCCGCCACCACGTAGAAGGAACAGAACGCCGTCAAAAGGAAGGTGTACCAACGCTTAGGATGTAAAAATACATACACGAGCGCAAAGATATCTGCTAGGTAGAAATACCGTTCGTGCATACGGGGCAAAAAGAAGGGAACAACCAAAGCGAACAGAAAGGCAAAATCCACCAAATAGCTTTCCTTCCATTCCACCTTTCTAACACAGATATACAGGAGAATGACCACGATGGCAAGCGCCAGAAAAATCAACCCATTGGTTACAAATAATTGATGATATTCCTCCACTTCCCCAAACAACGCCACAAACGTGGGCGCATTCAAGGTCAAGCCACCATATGTATTCGTTTGCCTTAAGTAAATGCAGAGCATCTCGCCAAGATCTCTGCCCGCAATCCAAGCAGGCACACAAAAGAGAACATATACGAGCGGTACAAGCACAGGAGCCCACCACTGTACTTTAGATTTAAACCACAACACGCCAAAAAAGGGAAGCAGGAAGATTGCCTGCAACTTGCAAGAAAAGGCAATCGCGTACAAAACGACGGAAAGAATTTTCTTCTCCTTGCAGAGTGCATAGACACTCCAGACGCAAAAACTCGTAAATAAGCCGTCGCATTGTCCCCAACTACTACTGTTCAAAAACACGTTGGGCAAGATCATCACAACCGCATACCCCAGCACGCCCAAATCCTTACGCTTGGTATAATGCGCCACGACGCAGCACACCGAAAAAGCAAGGCTGATGTCAAACAGGCAGGATACGGCTTTGATCGTATACAACGACGAGATGGGAATATAGGTCAACAGCGCCAAGATGTAAATATAGGGTACTGTGTAATCGCCTAAACTCATTCCGATGGCTTTAATACCCCCATTCTCTTTCAGTGCTGTAAACCAAGGAGATAAAAAGTAGACATAATCTCCCGATTGCGCATTGAAAAAGCAGAGGCGTATCATTACACCCAATATCGTCAAAATGAGAAGCAAAAATGCGTACTCATATTGTTTAAAGAACTGCATGCATTTCTGTTGTATGACCTTGATCTTCTCTTCCATATTATCATCTCCTTTTTTGTATTATAGCATACTTTCTGCTGTTTGTCAACTTTCTTTCCCCTCTCAAAAATCTTGGGGTTTTATGGAGATTTTGTATCTCAACGCATACATGGGTGCCTCGTTTGATAAAAAATCACTCCTTGCAATGCCTGCAAAGAGTGATTAATTTTATAAAAGATTAGTCTTCAAGAAGTTCGTCAAGTTCCAAAGTAAGTTCGGTTTCTTCAACATCTTCTTCTTGTTCAGTGTCCACAACGTCCATTTCAACGATTTCTTCGTTTTCCAATTCCGTTTCCAAAAGTTCCGTTTCTTCCGTCATTTCTTCCTCTTCCACTTCCTCTTCAGGATTGGTGTAGCCACCGATGTACTGAGGCGTAACGTTCTTGTACGACTTTGTACCCGTACCGGCAGGAATGAGTTTACCGATGATAACGTTTTCTTTCAAGCCGACAAGATAGTCGCGCTTGGTGCGGATTGCTGCTTCGGTGAGCACTCTCGACGTTTCCTGGAAGGATGCTGCCGACAAGAAGGAGTCGGTTGCGAGCGCCGCTTTCGTGATACCAAGAAGGACACGCTTTGCAAGCGCGGGTTTGCCACCGTTTGCCATTGCCTTTGCGCTTTCGTCCTGGAAGGTGATCATATCGACAAGTTCGCCGGGAAGAAGGTTGGTGTCCCCTGCATTTTCCACACGAACTTTCTTAAGCATCTGACGGACAATGATTTCAACGTGCTTGTCGTTGATTTCAACCCCTTGCGAACGGTAAACCGATTGTACCTGTTCGAGGATATAGTCCTGAACGCCCTTGACGCCCTGTACGTGGAGAATGTCCTGAGGATATACGCTACCTGCGTTCAAAAGTACGCCGGGCATAACCTTTTCGCCTTCTTTCACCTTGATTTCTGCGTTGAAGGGAAGGCTGTATTCCTTCTTGATTTCTCTTGTCTTTTCATCCAAAACCTTGATATGCTTTGCGCCATCCGAATCGTCGATGGAAATAATACCTTCCACTTCGCAGATGGTTGCACATCCCTTGGGTTTTCTAACTTCAAACAATTCTTCGACACGGGGAAGACCTTGCGTGATGTCCCCCGTTGCTGCGATACCACCCGTGTGGAAGGTACGCATGGTAAGCTGAGTACCAGGTTCACCGATAGACTGCGCTGCGATGACACCAACCGATTCGCCAACCTGTACGGGAAGGGTGGTTGCCATGTTCTTACCATAGCACTTCGCGCATACGCCGTATCTCGACGAACAGCCAAATACGCTGCGGATTGCAACTTCCGTAAAACCTGCTGCAACCACTGCGTCTGCTTCCTTTTCATCAATGAACTGGTTCATTGCAACGATAATTTCACCTGTTGTAGGATCAACCACGTCTTCCGCTGCAAATCTACCCAAAATTCTCGACTTCAAGCCTTCGATTTCTTTGCCTACCGTGTCATAGATAGCTTTTACCACCATGCCCTGCGGCTTTCTGCCTGCGCAACAGTCTTCTTCACGAACGATAATTTCGTGGGAGACGTCGACAAGACGACGGGTAAGATAACCAGAGTCAGCCGTCTTCAATGCGGTATCGGTCAAACCTTTACGGCCACCATGGGAGGAAATGAAGTATTCCAAAACGGAAAGACCATTTCTGAAGCACGATTTTACGGGAACTTCGATCTTTTTACCTTGGGGGTTAACCATTAGACCACGCATACCAGCAAGCTGTTTAATCTGGTCGATGGAACCACGCGCGCCAGAGTCAGCCATCATCCAGATGGGATTGAACTTATCTTCTGCGCCCTGCTTTTTCAAAAGGCTTGCCACTTTATCGGTTGCATTATCCCACTGCGCGATAACTGCCGAGTAACGTTCGTCTTCGTTCAACAAACCTCTTGCATATTTCTTGGAGATTTTTGCAACTTCTTTTTCTGCATTATCAATAATTTCCTGCTTTTCTTCAGGAATCTTCATATCGAATACGGACGTCG
>JAFTMD010000080.1 GCA_017452585.1 Clostridia bacterium | reverse complement strand
TCCCCTGCCGAAGAAACATCTCTTTGCGAGGGAGAAAAAGTATCTTCGTGCCAATGATGGCATTGATTTAGAAATTCATAAAGGGGAGATCTTTGGCTTGGTCGGGGAGAGTGGCTCGGGAAAATCCACCTTTGGCAGAGTGCTGTTGAATCTCTATCCCGCGACGTCAGGCGAGGTGATTTATTATGGGGATTTTGAACGTGAATGCATACCTGCCCCCGTCGTAACGGAAAACGGTGGCGTCAATCTTACCAAGCTTTCTCCCAAGGAGATGCGTCCTTTTCGCAAGGATTTGCAAATTATTTTTCAAGATCCCTATTCCTCTCTCAATCCACGCATGACGGTGGGGCAACTCATTGAAGAAGGGGTGGCAACTCATCATTTTTTTAAAAAAGGTTCGAAAGAAATGGGGGATTACGTACGCAAAATGATGGGGGCTTGTGGACTTCGCGAAGATATGATGTATCGGTATCCCCATCAATTTTCAGGGGGACAACGTCAGCGAATCAGCATTGCGCGGGCGCTCGCCGTCAAGCCAAAATTCGTTGTCTGTGACGAGTGTGTTTCCGCACTCGACGTGTCCATTCAATCACAAATTTTAAATCTTCTCTCCGATTTAAAGACGAAAGAGGGGCTGACCTATCTGTTCATCTCCCACGATTTATCTGTCGTGCGTTACCTTTCTGATCGAATAGGCGTGATGTATTTGGGGAAGATTGTCGAATTGGCGGAAGCGGACGTGATTTTTAACAATCCTCGTCATCCGTATACGATTGCACTGTTGAGCGCTATTCCTAACATGGAGGAGAAAAAAGAGGAGGCGATTTTGCTGTCGGGGAATTTGCCTAGCCCGATTTCTCCTCCCAAAGGTTGTCCCTTTCACACGCGTTGTTTTATGGCAGAAAAGATTTGTCAACGCAACCCTGCCCCCCTCGTAGAGATAGAAAACGGGCATTTTGTCGCCTGCCATTTTGCCCACCAATCCACGGAGGAGAAGTGTCGGTTGGCAAGGTTGAAACGGGAATAACGCTCGATACTTTTTGGAATTACCCAAGCATTTTTTCAGAATGTTTGGGCGATTTTTTTAAAAGGCTCGTCCCATCACCTGGTTGATTTTTGACGGAAAAATGCTACGAAATACGGCGCAAAATGCTCGGTTACAGACCGCAGGGGGTATGCGCCCTCACATTTCACTTGTCTTTCTTGTATTTTTCTCGTCAAATCGCTGAAAATAAATTTCAGCTAAAATCAACCATTCTCTGTGACATAGCCTTTGGAAAATAGAGCGAAAAGAGTGTGAAATTTGTAAAAATACGCAAAAAATAATATTTTCCCCCCTGCTTATCTTGACAAAAGCATGAAAAAAGTATTATAATGTAAGATGTAAAAGTATATTTCTCACGCGAGATTATGCTTTTACAAAAAATAATTATTTTTTGGAGGATATTCAACAACCATCATGGGTGAACACCTACCTTTGATTCTCGTAATCATCGTACTTATTTTACTTTCGGGATTTTTCTCGGCAACGGAAACAGCGTATTCCTGCGTCAATCGAATTCGCATTAAAACGCATATTACGCAAGGCAAAAAGAATGCGAAAGCGGTCTACAAGTTTGCTGATGAGGACTATAACAAGCTCGTCACTGCCATTTTGATAGGCAATAACTTGGTAAATATCACTGCTTCCACGCTCGCAACTATTCTGTTTACGAAGCTCATTATGAATGCAGATTTGGCGGCGACGGTTTCCACCTTGGTTTTGACCTTGGTCGTGTTGATCTTTGGGGAAATTACGCCCAAATATTTGGCTAGCATCTATCCTGAAAAGTGCTGCTATCTCTTTTATCCAATGATGCAGTTTTTCTATTGGATTTTGTGGCCCTTTTCTAAGATTTTCGATTTATACAAAGCTATGCTGACGAAAATTTTCAGGCTGAAAAAGGAAGATGTGGTAACGGATGAAGAGCTGTTATCTCTCGTCGAAGAGGCGGAGGAGCAAGGCACCTTAAAGGAGGACGAATCGGAACTTGTGCGTTCTGCGCTGGAGTTTGATGATTTGAAAGTGGAAGATATTTTAGTGCCTCGCGTAGACGTATATGCCGTGGATGAAGATTCCACGATGGAGGAGATCCGTGAGGTTTTCCAAACGACGGGATACTCTCGTTTGCCCGTCTATAAAAATACCATTGATAACGTAATCGGGCTCATACACGAGCGTGACTTCTTTGAAAGCTACGTCAATGGTGAAAAGGAAATCGGACATTTTGTGCAAGATATCGCCTTTACGTCCGAGCATACGAGAATTTCTACCCTGCTTCGTCAGTTGCAAAAACAAAAAATCCACATGGCGGCCGTTTCTGACGAATATGGCGGTTTGGTGGGGATTGTTACCTTGGAGGACATCTTAGAGGAACTCGTTGGGGAAATTTGGGATGAACACGACGAGGAAGAAGTATTCTTCGGGCAGATTGCCGAAGGAGAATATTGGGTGGATGGTAAGTGTGAATTGGACGCCTTCTTCGAGCTTTATGAAATTGAAACGTACGGAGAAGAGTTTGAATCGAACACCATCGGTGGTTGGGTAACCGAGCAATACGGCGGCATTCCGCCCATTGGGAAAGTCATCACCTATAAAGATATCGAAATAAAAATTGTCAAAGCGACCAAGCAGAAAGTTTTGAAGGTACGCGCAAAGCGCGTGGAAGGCTTGGATACGGTTGCCGAGGCATAAATATCCTCTGCCGTAGTGATACGACGGACAGAGAAGGAACGGAAAAGTATGATTACACCAGATGAAATCATTCGATCCAAACGAAAGACCCTCTCCATCTCCATTGACAACGCCAATCGTTTGATCGTTCGCGCGCCACTGCGCTGTTCAGATGCGCAGATTGCGATGTTTTTGGCTGAAAAAGAGGGTTGGATTTTACGTAAAAAACGGGAAAGAGAGGGGGCAGGTATTTGTTTACCGAGCGAAAACCTTGAAGGATACGAGTTGTTATTGCTTGGCGTAAAATGCAAAATTCACGTATTCCCCATATCCAAAGTGGGGTACGACGAAGGGGAGCATTGTCTGTATCTTCCTGAAAAAGACACCGAGGAACGGTTGGTCAAGTGGCTGAAAAAAAACGCCAAGCGCATCTTTACTGGCGTAACCGAACAAATGGCAAAACGAATGGGCGTAACCTATCGTTCGGTGCAGGTGACGTCTGCGCGAGGGCGGTGGGGTTCTTGTTCGGGCAATGATGCCCTGCATTATTCTTTTCGATTGTTGTATGCGCCCAAAGAAGTGATTGAATACGTGATCGTGCATGAACTTGCCCACACCTTGGAGAAAAATCATTCTAAAAATTTTTGGGCGATCGTGGAAAGGTATATTCCTGATTATAAGCAAAAGCGGGCTTGGTTGAACAAGCACGCCTGGTTGATGGAAGTTTTTTAAAAAGGTTTAAAGAAACCACAAAAGTGGTATATATGTGGTAGAGAAGAATTTAGTAGAGGAACTATGTTAGAATTGAAGAATATCTCCTATTTCGTCAATGACGAACTGGGGGAAAAACAAATTTTAAAGGATATTAATTTGACCTTGGACGAACGGTTTGTGGCATTCACAGGCCCGAACGGTGGGGGAAAATCCACCCTCGCCAAGGTGATTGCAGGGATTATTCAGCCCACGTCCGGGCGTATTTACTTGGACGGAGAGGACGTTACCGATCTCTCCATCACCGAACGCGCCCATCGTGGCATTTCCTATGCGTTTCAGCAACCCGTACGTTTTAAGGGGCTCACCGTGCGTGATCTCATCAATATTGCGGCGGGGAAAAAGCTCAAGGTGTCTGACGCCTGCGCCTATCTTTCCGAAGTGGGAATGTGCGCGCGTGATTATATCGACCGTGAGGTAAACGCCTCCCTTTCCGGTGGGGAATTGAAGCGTATCGAAATTGCAACCATTCTTGCCCGCGCCACCAAACTTTCTATATTTGACGAACCGGAAGCGGGGATTGATTTGTGGAGTTTTGGCAACCTCATCAAGGTCTTTGAAAAGATGCACGAAAAGACGCAGGGGAATATTTTGATTATTTCCCACCAGGAACGCATTTTGAATATTGCCGACCGCATTGTGGTGATTGCCGATGGACAAGTGCAAAACAGCGGTAAAAAAGAGGACGTTTTGCCAAAACTTTTGGCGGCGGATTCTTGCAAAGTATTAACGGAAAAATTGTAAACGGGGGTAGCAGGTATGGATTCAATACAAAAAGACTTACTCTTACAGATTGCCGATCTGCATGGAACACCCGAAGGCGCGTTCAACATTCGTACAAACGGGGAAACCGCCCAAAGAAGTACGACAGCGAACATTGACATTGTCACCAAGACGGATGGCAAAGCGGGGATTGATATCTACATCAAACCCTTCACGAAAAATGAAAGTTTGCATATCCCCGTCATCATCAGCAAAGCAGGATTGCAAGAAGTTGTGTACAACGATTTCCATATTGGGGAAGGCGCAGACGTTGTCATTGTGGCAGGCTGTGGCATTCACAACTGCGGTGGCGTAGACATGACCTCTCGTCACGATGGCGTGCATACCTTTTACGTCGGGAAAAATGCGACGGTGAAGTATGTGGAAAAGCACTATGGCGAAGGGGACGGAAACGGCAAAAACGTGATGAATCCCGAGACGGTGGTGCATTTGGAAGAAGGCGCTTCCATGACAATGGAAACCACACAGATCAAGGGGATTGATTCGACGAAGCGCATTACGCGCGCAACCATGCAGGCAGGTTCGAATTTTATCGTCAAAGAAAAGTTATATACACATGGTACGCAAGTGGCAGACACCGATTTTGTCATTGACATGAACGGAGAGGGCTGTCGCGCGGACGTAATGTCCCGTTCCGTGGCCGCAGGGGAATCTACACAGAATTTCCTTTCCAAGATGAACGGCAACGCGCCCTGCCATGGGCATACGGAATGTGACGCCATCATCATGGACAAAGCGGCTGTAACCGCAGCGCCCTGCTTGACGGCAAACCATATTGACGCAGAACTCATTCACGAAGCCGCCATCTGCAAAATTGCCGGGGAACAGCTCATCAAATTGATGACATTAGGGCTGTCGGAGAAGGAGGCGGAGGAGCAGATCATAAAGGGCTTCCTCCATTAAAAAAACGATTGAAATACGTCGCATTTCTACGTCAAGGCTCCGCGCCTATCAAATAACAATAAAAATGTA
>JAFTMD010000079.1 GCA_017452585.1 Clostridia bacterium | reverse complement strand
TTGAAGATTGGTTAACTTTTTATAATACTTCAAGAATCAAAAACAGGAAGAGGTAATTTCCTCTCCCTGCTTTTGCGGACGCTTTTTTCTTTTTTGTGAACTATTTGGGGTTCACTTCAAAAATCATATCTTTTATTTTTTGTTTTCTACTTGACAGAAAAAAAATTTGTGCTATAATAGAAGTAGTTAGAATCGTGAAGCTTAAAAATCACGTCTTCTAATAATAAAATTTTTAAGAGGTGTCACTATGTTTCTTGATATTGATATCGGCTCTTTTCATTTAACCTTAGACCTTTCTCTTATCTTGCGCATTCTTTTGTTTGCGCTGCCTGCCCTTATAGGCGTTCTGCTGTTTCGCAGCAAACTGTCCAAACCGAAAAAAGCATTGCTTTTCCTTTTATTTATATTGGTGTTTGCAATTCTTTATCCCATGTTTGGGCTCTCTCTTTATTTTCTTCTTTTTGAGTTCTTACTTATGCTACTTATCCTTGCGGATCTCAAAATTTTCACAAGTAACTACTCCAAAAAGAAAAAAGTATTGCTCTTTCTTCTTTCCATTTTGATTTTTGGAGTTTTAATCGCTCTTGCACTTTTTATTCCCCACTACTTTATTCTGTTGAAATAATTATACATATCAAAACCTCTCGTTACAGGCTAAACGAGAGGTTTTATTTTTTTTCTTGTCTGGTTTGCTGAATATTTTTAAAGACAAAAAAGAAGCCTGCCACTGACTTTGGGCAGACTTGCTCTTCTCGATTTGTAAACCGACTTAAATTTTTTCCTTAACTTTTGCAGCTTTACCTGTACGACCGCGCAAATAGTACAACTTCGCTCTTCTAACTTTACCCTTTCTTACAACGGTAACGTGTGCAATTTTCGGGGAGTGAATAGGGAAGGTCTTTTCTACGCCTACGCCATAGGAAATATGACGTACGGTGAAAGTTTCGGAAATGCCGCCGTTTTTCTTTGCGATAACGACGCCTTCGAAGTTCTGGACTCTTTCTTTGCCACCTTCAATGATTTTGAAACCAACTTTAATGGTGTCACCTACATTGAATGCGGGAACTTCAGCTTTCATGCTTTCAGCGTTAATAGCTTCGATGATTCCTTTCATTTTTAGACTTTACCTCCGTTATTTACGAAACGTTCATAACCCGCTGCGTGATTCCTCATCACGCCCAAAAAAAAAGGCAGCGGAACGCTCGAAGTCAACAATAATTATATATCATTTATTTTTATTTTGCAAGCAATTTTAACCTGTTTTTCCAACTTTTTTTATTTCTCCCCATTTATTTTTTCTAACGTTTTATCCTGCCTGCAAAAAGTAACCCCGACTTCTTGCAAGAAGTCGGGGTTTTCTCACTTTTCACGATTAAATTGCAAACAAATAAACGTAGTACGCCGCAAATGCAATAAGCATCACAAACCCTGCCAAACGGCCCACTTTTTTGTTTTTGTAGCCGCAAAATGCCAAGAATGCTGCAGCTGCCAAAGCAATCAATCCGTCAATGAGGAAGGTGGGTTCAAAGGTCAAGGGAATGATCGCACTGCAAAGCCCAAGCGTACGCAAAATGTTGAAGATATTGCTCCCCACAATGTCGCCCACGGCGATGTCCGTTTCCCCTTTCTTGGAGGCAACTACACAAGTAACCAATTCAGGCAACGACGTACCGATAGCCACGACCGTGAGACCGATTACCTTTTCGGAAACGCCAAAGTATTCTGCAAGCGTGGTTGCGCCGGGAATGACGCCGTAGAGTGCGCCGATTACGACAAGCACCAAACCAACCAACGTCAACAGGAACAGGAACCCTACGTTTTCCTTCTTCTTTTCAAACCAACCGGCAAGCCCTGTCTTAGGTTCTGCCTTTTCCATGCCTTCTATTTTATCTACTTGCAGCGTTTCGGCAGGATTTTGTTTTTTGCTTTCAGCCACAGCATAGATGATCAATAAAATCATATACGCCATGGAAATGGCAAACATAATCCAACCTTCCGTGCTGTCAATTTTCCCATCCATTGCACCAAAGAACAAAAGAAGCGCGGAAGAACCCAACAACACGGGGAAGTCAATCTGCAAAGTGCTCTTTTGTACAACCAACGGACAAATGATGGCAGACAACCCCAAAATCAACAAGATGTTTGTGATATTGCTGCCAATGATGTTCCCCACGGCGATATCTGCGCTGCCTTGGAAGGCGGAGATAATCGAAGTGGCAAGCTCGGGCGCACTCGTCCCAAACGAAACGATGGTCAACCCGATGATGAGCTGCGGTACGCGCAATTTCTTTGCAATCCCTGCAGCCCCGTCAACGAACCAGTCTGCGCCTTTGACAAGGCACACGAAACCGATGATGACCAATACAACCGCTATAATAAGATCTTTAATTTCCATTATATACCCCCTTACGAGATTTTATATTCTAATTATACCATATTTCCAGTATCTTGTCAATCACTCTACGATATAATTCATGCAACGATTGGTGAAATTATTTTTCACAGATTGTCTTGACTTTTTATACAATATCTTGTATAATAGAATATGGATATAGTTAATAATACGTTTTTTATAGGAGTGCATATGACCGATTTTCTCATTCAATTTTTTGTCGGTAAAAACCAAGATGTCAAGGACGTGAAGGTGCGCAGCAAATATGCGTCCGTGGCAGGTATTACTGGGATTTGCCTCAATGTCTTGCTGTTTATTGGCAAGCTCGTACTCGGCATTGTAGCCGGCTCCGTTGCCATCATTGCCGACGCCTTTAACAATATCTCAGACGCAGGCTCGTCCATCGTAACGCTGATCGGATTTCGCCTCGCCGCCAAACCCGTCGATAAGGAACACCCCTTAGGACACGGCCGTATCGAATACGTCTGCGGATTTATCGTGGATATGTTGATTATCTTGGTTGGATTTGAACTCCTCACTTCCTCCTTCGATAAAATTCTCCACCCCGCCCTGCCCGACGTGGGAAACGTTACCCTCATTCTCTTAGGCGTGGCCATTCTCGTCAAACTCTGGCTTTTCTTCTTTTATCGGAAGATTGCAAACGTCATTCAATCCAGCTCTATCAAAGCCTCTGCCTTTGACAGTTTAAGCGATTGCGTCGCCACGACCCTCGTTTTGATTGCAGGGCTTATTGCGCGTATTTGGGGAATTGCCATTGACGGCTGGGCAGGCATTTTGGTGGCGGTGTTTATCCTCTTCACCGGCGCGAAAGCAGCCAAGGAAACCATCGATTTACTGTTGGGCTCTCCCCCTGATCCCGCTTTTATTGACGACATTTACGATTTCGTGGAAAATTACTCTAAAATCGTCGGTATCCATGACGTCATGGTGCATGACTACGGCCCCGGCAGACAGATCGTTTCCTTCCACGCCGAAGTTGATTCTAAATCGGACATCAACATTGCACACGAAGAAATTGATCAAATGGAACGAGATATGCACGAAAAATTTGGGTGCATCGTCACCGTCCATCTCGACCCCGTCGTATTGGACGATCCTCTCGTCAACGAGCTGAAAGCAATTGCCAAAGAAGCGGTGCGCGAGGTAGATCCAACCTTCAGTTTGCACGATTTTAGAACTACTATTGGGGAAACCAATATCAATTTAATTTTCGATTTGGTTGTGCCTGCCAATTGTAAATTGAGTAATGCAGAAGCAGAAAAACAGGTGTCGGAACGTATTCGTCAAAAACGCGAAAACACCTTCTGCGTCATTCGTGTAGAACATCCTTTCGTATAAGACAATATCCATAAAAATAGGGGCAGATATGCATTCAACGCATACCTGCCCCCTTCTTTTTGTGTTTTTGTCTATATTTATTTCTTTATTTTTTGTTTCCAGCAGGCATGGCACATGGCGATATACGAATCGTTTCCGCCGATGAGAATTTGCCCACCTTCGGTGATGACGTTGCCCTCTCCGTCAATACGCGCGTTGACAATGGCCTTCTTTCCACATTCGCAAATCGTCTTGATTTCTTGTATGGAATCCGCCACTTCAAACAACCGTCTACTCCCCTCGAAAAGATGGGTCAAAAAGTCGGTGCGAAGCCCGTAACAAAGGACGGGAATGTCCAATTCGTCAACAATTTTACGGAGTTGATCGATTTGCGCGCTCGTTAAAAATTGACACTCATCTGCAATGATGACGTCAAGATCCTGCTTCTCCTGGTACAACGTAAAAATATCCACGTCAGGCGTAATCACCTCCGCCGTGGCGGACAATCCAATGCGCGAACGCACCATATTCACCCCATCTCGATTGTCGATGGAGGGTTTGATAAGCCACACGCGCATACCACGTTCTTCATAATTAAACTTTGTAATTAAAGCGTTTGCCGTTTTCGACGATCCCATTGCGCCGTATTTAAAATATAATTTTGCCATATCAATACACCTTATTTTTATTCTTCTATAGTATAACATATTTCGCTAAAAATGTCAAGAGGTGAACGAGGATTATTTCTCACACGAAAGATACGTGAACGCATACATGGGTGCATATATGCTTTCTTCTGGAAAAAAATTAATAAAAAAAATGTCTTGCGGAAAAAACTTCGCAAGACATTTTTGTTACGCTTGTTTTAATTTTTTAATGGCTTCCGTAGCCAACGTATCCATTGTCTTTCCATCCGTCGATTTCCACGTATCGGTGTTGAAGGAGTTACTTGCACCCCAGCCATTGTAGTTATTCGCAGTCGCCGTACCCTTGGTCAAAGGAACGACCTCAATCCACTCATTGCCACCCGGCAACTTCGTAAACGTCGACGCGTATACATTCAAGGTTCTCGAAATAAATCCTTCCGAGGTAATGTATATCGTGAATTCAACGCCTTTAACCGTTTTATATGTGGTATTGCCAAACCATCCACCTTCCGTATAGGTATAATCGTCGCCCGTCGTCTCGTCGCTATCGAGGTTCTCACGCTTAATCATGATGGTAATCGGTTCTGATTTCCCGTCGCCATCAAGATCCATCTGCAAGAATTCACTCGTGAACATCTCCTCAATAAACTTGGAATCCGCGTTAGTAGCACCTGCAACGTTACCGATATATGTAACGATAGAAGAGTTGGAACCGTGTGCGTTCATTGTGTTTTCAAGAACTTCGTAGGAATTATCGAAAATCTTATTATTCAAAATTTGTTCAAATCGGTTAACGGCCGTTTGCGCAACGACAACGCCAATCGACTCCTTGTCTACCACGAAATTGAAATGGAGCTTTGCCAAAAGATCCTTGTCAGTGGGAACGCCATTTTCATACTTATACGTAAGAGTAAGTGACGTATACGTCTTCGCGGGAACTTCTTCCTTTTGTTCGATATCGGTTACCGTGTATGTAATTCCATCGTTGTCCCACGAAAGCACTTGCGTGTCCTTATAATAATAGCTTACGTCCGTGCTATTGTAAAACGTAATATTGTAAACGACGGTGGAAGACGTCGAGTTACTGAGCGTCACGTTCGATTCCACGTCCGTATCTGCTATCTTTAATGTGGTTGCAGACGAATAATCACCGCCGACCTGCTCAATCTTTGTAATATAAAAAGGACCATAAGCAAAAGCCTTCAATCCAACGAGCATGTTTTCGTATGCTGGTAGAGGGTTTTCGTAAAAAACCCACGTTGCGCCAACGCTTGGAACAACCATGCACACCACAAGCAATATTAGCATAAAAAACCGACATTTAAACAGTCGCACGGTTACACCTCCTTTGCTAAACTTTTATCTTATTATTGTATCACTCATCCCCACGTTTATCAAGTAAAAGCATAAATTTTATCCTAAATTTTAAAATCAAAGGACAAACTAACCCATACCATGATAAACAATCATAAATTTCCGTGAGTATTAACCCAAAAAGCGGAAATGGTAGTAAAACCTTTTTAGTCATCCTATCATACACCTCTTAGGTATTTCTTCTATCTATAATTCATATATTATTATAACACTATTAAAAAGACATGTCAATCCTAAAATGCATTTTTATTGAATTTTCATTAAAAATTTCACCAGAAATATATTTTTAAGGCCTGTATAAATCCCCTTCTTTTACAAATACTAACAATACAAATCTGAAAACAAGGAGATTTTATATATATGAAAGCAACCGGCATTGTAAGAAGAATAGATGAATTGGGACGAGTTGTCATTCCAAAAGAAATCCGTCGCACCCTGCGCATTAAAGAGGGAGATCCTTTGGAAATTTTCACCGAACGTGATGAGCTTATGCTCAAAAAATACTCCCCTATTGCTACGCTTGACCGCTTCAGCAAAGCCACTGCGCGTTCGTTGAATGATTTGAGTGGATTGCTTGCCGTCATTTGCGACACCGACGGTATTTTACACGCCGTAGGCGAGGGACGCAAAGATCTGGACGGAAAGGGTTTATCCGAGGAGATGGATCGAATTTTGAAGGAACGGAGAAGTTATATCGCCAATGCATCGGAGGGGGGAGATATTCTGCCATTGACGGATGCGAACGAGGAAGGCATCACGGCGCAGGTGATTGTGCCCATCGTCGCCGGTGGGGATTGTTTTGGCGCGGTTGCCGTGCTCTCCAAAGAAGACGGCGCAAAGATGAACGAGCATGAGATGAATCTTGCGCGGCTCACCGCTGATATTTTAGCCAATCAGTTTGAATAAAAAAATACCTTGCAAAGGGGGCAGGTATGCGTTCACGTATATCCGCCCTCTCCTTTCATGCGTTAATTTCCCCTACATATGCCAGCCTCTTTCACTCATTTTTCCATTGCCGACGTAGTGTTTCAAAATGCTTCCCCCTCCCTACAAGAAAAGATGCAAGCCGACCTGCCCCTATATTATTTTGGCGCGCAAGGCGCAGACTTTTGCTTTTTTTATCGAACCCTTCCCAACGTTCAACCCAACTTAGGCTCCCATCTGCATCGAGAAGGGAGCTTTTCCGCCTTTCTCACCCTCCATTCCCTTTCGAAGCGCAACCCTGCCATCCTCGCCTACGCGTTGGGGTATATCACACACTATGTCGCTGACACCACTTTTCATCCCTTCATTTATGCGTCCGGTGGGGAGAACCCTTTGCGCCATTCCCGATTGGAATCTCTGCTCGATTTACACGTCAGCAAGCGCATTGAAAAAAGCCCTAACCTCTCCCTTTTTAAAAATAAGTTTACCGACGAGGAGAAGGAATTGCTTTTTCTTCTCTACTGCGCCATCGCCACAAAAGCGCAGCTTTCCCTCCCGAAAAAAACTCCCTTTTTGCGCGCAATTTCATTGTTCAACGCAACCATGCCCCTGCCCAATCTTATTTTCAACACCTTCACGCCAAACCTTTTAACTCAACTTTTTGATGCAGATAAACTCTTTCAGTTGACGGTGAAGCGTTCCTTAACGCTGATGGAAACTTTTCTAAATGATCCCCTCTCCAAGCGCGTGTTTGGTAAAAATTTTCTGACAGGGAAATAATCCCCAACGATTGCTTGACAAAAGATTTTTCACGTGCTATACTATCCATATAAAATCTTTATAAATGAGGTAATAAAATGAAAAAATGGATAACTCTTATCTTGGCAGGCGTATTATCTTCTAGCCTTGTTGGTTGCCACCGCGAAAACGTTGTTCTGGCAGAAGAAAAGCTTTTCGAAGTCAGCGCGGAAATTCATTCTTTGGATATTTGCATTAACGCCGCTGATTTCAAAATTGAACAGGGAGATAACTTTTCTATTACAAGCAACTTAAAATACTTGTCTGTTTCCGAAAAAGACGGTGTTTTGACCATTCAAGACAAGGCAAAAGGCAACGCAAACTATTCCGGCGCGACGTTGACACTTTGCTTGCCAAATGACGTCGTGTTCAACGACGTAGACATTACGACGGGAGCCGCGAAAATGACGGTGGATACTTTATCGACACAGACCTTGGAACTGAAGATAGGCGCAGGTGACGTGCAATTTAGCAGCCTTACCGTTTTGTCAGAGGCAGATATAGAGGGCGGTGCCGGTGAATTTACCATTGTCGACGGTAGCATGAACGATCTCTCCCTTGAAATGGGCATGGGCGAATTGAACTTGACTGCCGTATTGCTGGGAAATTGTGATTTGGAATTTGGCATGGGAGAATCCAACCTGACGCTGCTTGGTGAGAGAGATAACTATAAAATAGATATGGAAAAAGGCATTGGCAGCATTTCCATAGACGGGCAAATTGTGACGAATTTCAGCACTAGCGGAAATGGGCAAAACCACGTTAAAATCAGCGGTGGCGTTGGCGCAATCAACCTCAAATTTCAAAATTAACAGTTGGATTGATTGAAAAAACGACACTCTCCTACGTTCATGTAAACAAAAAAAACCACATCCTTGAGTCAAACTCTTGGATGTGGTTTCTTTCTTTTAAATCGCTTTTTATGCTAAGCCAAACAAGGCTGCGAGAATGGATTTCGCATATTGGAAAATAGGATTGGACAGCACTGCTTCCGGAACAAGCATCGTGCTGACGGGGTAGAGCCCCAACACTTCAACGCCTGCCAATACAAACCAAACACCTACACAAACAACGGCTGCCAATACGGCATATGTAACTGCGCCAATATAACCATCTAATTCGCGCGTCAATTTAATCGAATTGCAGATACTGCAAAGGTTTGCCAAAAGGAACTTCAATATGATAAGAATGATAATCCCCATCAAAAGGAAGCATCCGCCTGCCAGCAATTTCCCTAAAATCGCACCTATCATGGGTACATTTACGAAGAAAACACTGCATCTTTCCACCATCGTTGCCAAGGCGCCTGCCTGCGCAAACGGCGAGAAGGGAAGATAGAAGCTGACGCCAACCACGACAATGCCTGCCACGGAAAGGATAATCGAGAACAAGCTTTGGATCACTCCTCTACGATAACCAATCTTCGCCATCACCATGAACGCGCCGATTGCCAATCCGTCAAAGACGTATTTTTCCATATACGGCAATATTACACTGAAGATGGGGTGCGTAAGGAAATCACCCATGGTCGCCGATAAGGAAGAAGTTTTGACGATCATCAAGAAAATGCCAAGGATAGGCGCAAGAATCATCGCCATATTCACCATAGAGATCACACCACCCAAAATACGAGCAACAACGCCCGGGGTTTCAAAACCTGTTCTCTGAATACGCATACCATAGGGCGCATAATCGTGCTCACCATCATATTCAAGGTATTCGGGTTCAAATTCCAACCCAAACTGCGCAAGGGAAGTATCTCCGTCTAAATCATCTTTTACCCATCTAACCCTGGGACGTACGTTGCGTAACAAGATACTAAACAGAACCATTGTAACCAAACCGCAAGCAATCGCCAAAATTAAATAGACGACAATGCCCCAAATACCTGTCATTTTCGGCATAAACATGCCTACAAGGGCAAATAATGCCACCCCTGCAAGCCAAGTGAGACCTGTCCAGCTCACCTTTCTAAATCCCTTGACAGCGCCTACCAAAAACGCCAAGCCAAGCAATACGGCGATGGCGATAAGTACAATTTTGGGAGTACCTTCTCCCAACAGACCTTCCATCACCAAAAGCGAATGTAAAGAAATCATTATCTTTCCTCCTTTTATATCTCTATATAAAAAGTTTATCTTATTTTTTACGGCTTTTCCGCCGTTTTTTTACGGTTTTTCCGCCGTTTTTTATTTATTAAAATTATCCTTCAAGGATACAATTTCCGAAAGCACCAACTTGCCGTTTGCGTCGACGCACTTTTTATAGTAGCCCACGCGCATAAGCTGGAATTGTTTTCCATCTACGCTTTCTGCAAGATAGGGTTCTGCCTTGCCTTGGAAAATCTTTTCGCTGTCAAGATTCATGCGTTCTGTGAAATCCTGTCCAGCATATTCCGCATCCTTCAAAAGAGGCGCGTATTTGCGAATTTCCGCATCGACGCCCGTCTGGCCGTCTACCCACTGAATCGTACCGCGCACTTTCAATCCGCTGGTGTCATTGGAAGAACGACTTTCGGGAATATACGAACACTTCACCTCGATAGGTTCTCCCTGTTCGTCCAAAACTACCTCGTCACAATGAATGATATACGCGCCCTTCAAACGCACGTAGCCGTCTTGCTTCAAACGCTGGTATTTGGGAGGAGGATTTAAGGAGAAGTCCGCCTTATCAATATAAACCGTGTTGGAGAACGCCACCTTTCTCGTGCCAAGTTCAGGCTTTAAGGGGTGAATCGCTGTGTCAAGTTCTTCCGTCCCTTCATAGTTGGTAATCGTTACCTTCAAAGGTTCAAGAACTGCCATCGCGCGTTCTGCATTCTCGTTTAAATTGTCGCGAATGCACGCTTCCAGATAGGAGAGCTGACATTCGGAATTTGCCTTAACAATCCCGATCTTTGTACAGAAATCGAGCAATGCTTCGGGGGGTACGCCACGGTTACGAAGCCCTGCCACCGTCGGCATACGAGGATCGTCCCAGCCATGTACGTGTCCTTCTTCCACCAACTTTTTCAAGTAGCGTTTGGACATAACCGTATTGGTAACGGCAAGACGAGCGAACTCGATCTGACGGGGCTTGGGTGCAAAACCAAGCTGAATGCCTACCCAATCATACAGAGGTCTATGGTCCTCAAATTCGAGGGTACACAAGGAATGCGTAACGCCCTGTAAATAGTCGCAAATGGGGTGCGCATAGTCGTACATGGGATAGATACACCAAGCATCCCCCGTTCTATGATGCGTACTGCGCAAAATACGATAGATGACAGGGTCACGCATATTCATGTTGGGAGACGCCATGTCAATCTTCGCGCGCAAGCACTTGCTGCCATCGGGATATTTCCCCTCTTTCATTTCTCTGAAAAGCTGTAAATTTTCTTCAACAGAACGATCGCGATAGGGGCTGTTTTTGCCGGGTTCTGTGAGAGTACCTCTGTATGCGCTGATCTCTTCGGGAGATAAATCGCAAACGAATGCCTTGCCGTCTAAGATGAGCTGTTCGGCATAATTATAGATCGCAGGGAAGAAATCGGACGCGTAAACTTCTTTCGCCCAATCATACCCTACCCATTCGATATCTTTACGAATGGCGTCAACAAACTCCGTCTTTTCCTTGGAGGGATTGGTGTCGTCGAAGAAAAGGTTGCACTTTCCTTCATATTTCAATGCCGTACCAAAGTTGACGAGCATACTTTTGATATGACCGATATGGAGATATCCGTTAGGTTCGGGGGGGAAACGAGTCTGCACCGCCGAAATTTTGCCATTTTCGATATCGTCGTTGATAATCTGTTCGATAAAATTTGTTGCTTCAATAGGTTTCATATAATCTCTCTCTTTTATTCTTTTATCCATTGTCTATTACGATAAGCCGACAATCGTGCCATCGGAAAGAAGGTCTATCTTCTCCGCCGCCGGGTGCGCGCCCAAACCGGGCATCAACATGATCTTTCCTGCAATCGCTACGATAAATCCTGCGCCGCCTTTGAGGACAATATCACGCACGGTTATGCGGAAGCCTTCCGGTCTGCCCAAAAGTTCGGCATTATCCGAAAGGGAATACTGCGTCTTTGCGATAATCACGGGCAAATCTCCACAGCCTTTCTCTTCGATTGTACGGATTTTTTGCAACGCTTCTTCCGAGAAATCCACGCCATCCGCGCCGTAAATCTTCTGCGCAATCTTTTCAATCTTTTCACAAACCCCTTCCGAAAGCTCGTAGGGATATTCCATCTTCGAGGGAAGTTCGCAAGCTTTTACCACCTCTTGGGCAAGTTCCTTGCCACCTTCGCCACCTTTCAAGAATACGTCGGTGAACACAGCCACGGAGCCTGCCTTCTGCACGCGATCAATGACGAGATCGGTTTCTGCCTTCGTATCGGTGAAGAAACGATTCATAGCCACCACCACCGGTTTCTTATAAATGTTTTTGATGTTTTCAATATGTTTTAAGAGGTTGGGCATACCCTTTTCCAAGGCGTCCAAATTCTCTTCCGACAACGTCGCTTTGTCCGCGCCACCGTGGAGCTTCAACGCTTTCACGGTTGCAACGATCACCACGCAATTGGGTTCGATCCCTGCTACACGACATTTTGTATCGAGGAATTTTTCCGCACCGAGGTCTGCGCCAAATCCTGCTTCCGTAACCGCATATTCCGCCAAACTCATAGCAGCATAGATTGCCTGCACGCTGTTACAGCCGTGGGCGATATTGGCAAACGGCCCACCGTGGATAATAGCGGGGGTATGTTCTAACGTCTGCACAAGATTGGGTTTCATGGCGTCCTTCAAAAGCACCGCCATCGAGCCAACCGCGCCGGGAATATCCTTCGCGCGGACATACTCACCGTCCATGTTCAACCCGACGATAATATTGCCCAATCTGCGTTTCAAATCTTCAATATCCGTTGCCAAACAAAGGACAGCCATCACTTCGCTGGCTGCGGTGATGTCGAAATGGTCTTCTCTCTCCACCCCTCTGCCCTTGCCACCAATCGTAACGTTGATCAGCTGGCGTTCGTTCATGTCCATACAACGATGGAAATAGATATTGTTCGTGTCAATCTTCAGTTCGTTCCCACGGAAAATGTGATTATCCATGAGGGCGCAAAGGAGATTGTTTGCCGCCGTGATGGCGTGTAAATCCCCCGTGAAGTGCAAGTTGATTTCGGACATGGGCACAACCTGCGCATAACCGCCGCCTGCCGCGCCGCCTTTGATTCCAAACACCGGCCCTAAGGAAGGTTCGCGAAGGGCCAAACAAGCTCGTTTTCCAATTTTGGAAAGCCCGTCAGCCAAACCGATAGAAACGGTGGTTTTTCCCTCTCCCGAAGAAGTGGGATTGATCGCTGTCACCAAAATCAGCTTTGCCCTTCTCTTTGCCTCTTTGGGAAGAGAAATTTTCGCCTTGTACTTGCCGTACAACTCTAAATTTTCTTCTGTGAGGTGCAATTTTTTTGCCACCTCTCTGATATCTTGAAGCTCTGCACTCTCCGCAATTTCAATATCCGAAAGCATCTTATTTTTTCTCCTTTTCTCTCACTATATAATATCAGCCATATCATTATAGCATATTTTTCAGAAAAAGGGAATAGTTCTTACTAATTTTTTTAAAAAAAATTAAAAAATTTTATACTTTTTTATGCTTTTTTTGGAAAAGTATGCTATAATGGAAACATGGAACTTACTATTTTACAATTTTTTGAAACTTTGCGCTGT
>JAFTMD010000001.1 GCA_017452585.1 Clostridia bacterium | reverse complement strand
GGAATAGTATTAGCTTTAGATCCTTTATAATATAATAAGGAAGGGGGTCTATGCAAAATAAAAAATTAAAAAATTCTCTAAAAAAATTTCTTAACTATGGTTAATTTTTGCTTGACAGGCGCATAGAATAGTGATATAATTTATTCGTAAAAAAGGTAAGGGGTAATATTGTAGTTTGGCTTGTCACCAACTAAATCTGACAATATTACGCGAAGGAGAAAGGAATGAAACTATTATCGCAGTTGGAAATAGGCGAGCGAAGCGTCGTGATGGCTGTAAAGGGCGAAGGGGCGATTCGCCGTCGTCTGTTTGACATGGGCATTACGCCCGGGGCGGAGATTTATCTGCGCAAGAAAGCGCCGTTGGGAGATCCCATTGAAATCACGCTTCGCGGGTATGAATTGACGTTGCGTAAATCGGAAGCTTCGCACGTAGAGATGAAATAAGGAGGGAGTATGTTAAATTTTGCGCTTGTAGGCAATCCCAATTCCGGGAAAACGACGCTATTCAACGCTTTGACCGGTTCGACGGCACACGTCGGCAATTGGCCGGGCGTTACGGTGGATAAGAGAGAAGGTACATATAAAAAGGGTAACGAGCCCATCAACGTGGTTGATTTGCCGGGGATTTATTCCCTTTCTCCCTATACGCCTGAAGAAGTGATTGCGAGAAATTACATTTTGAACGAACATCCCGATTGCGTCATTAATATCGTGGATGCGACCAATTTGGAAAGAAATCTCTATTTGACGACACAGCTGATGGAGCTGGACGTACCGATGGTCGTGGCGCTCAATATGACGGACGTCCTCGATAAGAGGGGGGATTCCATTGACGTCAAGACGTTGGAAAAAAGAATTGGTTTTCCCGTGGTGGAAGTGTCGGCGCTCAAAGGAAACAACGTTGAGTCGTTGATGCAACGGGCCATTGAAACGGCAAAAACGCCGAGAAAAGGACACAGCGTCTTACGTGAGTCTGCGCTCGGTTCTGCCATTTCCAATGCGGAGATCGCTTTACAGCTGAAGGAGGTGGAAGCGCCTTTGTTCCATGCGGTGAAGCTGGTGGAAAAGGACTCCATTGAAGTGGAAACACATCCCGCGGAAGCGCGCGCGGTAGAGGCGTTCATTCAGGAAAATTTGGTTAATGACACCTTCCAAGGGGATACAGAGGCAGCTATTGCTGACGCAAGATATAAATATATCACCAAATATTTCTCCTCAACCTTGACGAGGGCGAGAAAATATAGCTATGACGAGCTGTCTAAATCGGATAAGGCAGATAAGGTTCTCACACATAAGTGGTTTGGTATTCCCATCTTCCTTATGATTATGTTTGCCGTATTCCATATGACTTTCTCGGAAAATTTCCTCTATTTAGGTTCGATCATTCCTGCCTTTGGCGAATGGTGCGGTACGCAAGAGAGCGTCTTCTTTGCGGATGGATTAAATTCTCCCGGCGTTATCTTGTTCAACTGCATGGAACTTTTGACGGGGCAGATTGGAGAATGGTTGACCGTCGGTTTGCAGGGATTGCAAGCAAATGAGGTGATTGTCGGCTTTATTATCGACGGCGTATGGGGGGGTATTGCCGCAGTGCTTTCCTTCCTTCCGCAGATTTTGGTGCTTTTCCTCTTCTTCTCGATTTTGGAAGATACGGGGTATATGGCGCGTGTGGCGTTCATGCTTGACCGCATTTTCCGTCGTTTTGGTGTTTCCGGTAGAGCCTTCATGCCCATGATCATGGGGTTTGGCTGTTCGGTGCCTGCAATGGTCAATACGCGAACGATGGCAGATGAAAAGGAGAGAGAAGCGACGGTTCGAGTGATTCCCTTCTTCTCCTGTGGGGCAAAATTGCCCATTCTCTTGGCAGTGTCTGGGGCAATCGTGGAGGCGTTTGGCGTTGGAAATGCAGACATTATCACTTATTCCATGTACCTTTTAGGGATCGTAACGGCGCTCATTTCTTTGCTGGTTATGCGCAACACGACGATGCGCGGGGAAACCTCTCCCTTCATCATGGAGTTGCCCGCTTATCACATTCCCGGGTTTGTCAACTTGATGCTTCACCTTTGGGATAAAGCAAAACATTTCTTGCAGAAAGCCTTCACCGTCATCTTGCTTTCTTGCGTGGCGATTTGGATTTTCTCCAATTTCACGTGGGATTGGTCGTACGTTGGAGAAGAAGGCATGGATTCTTCGATTCTGGCTTCGATTGGGAAACTCATTCAGCCCTTGTTCACGCCGCTTGGCTTTGGCAGCCAATTGAATAAAAACGGTTGGGTATTTGCTGTGGCGGCCATTCTTGGTTTGATTGCAAAAGAGGACGTTATTGCGGCGTTTGGTTCTTTGGCGGCTTGTATTCTCGGTTCGGAATTTGCCGGTGCAACCGAAGAAGGGGTGTATGAAGTAACCATGATGATTCAGGCGACGGGCATTGACGTGCCGGCTTTGATTGCCTTTATTGCCTTCAATATGTTGACGATTCCTTGTTTTGCGGCTGTGGCGGCGGCGAGAGGGGAAATTGGCAAGGAGAAATTCAAGTGGACGCTTGTCTTCTGGCTGGCTACCTCCTTCCTTGTGTCCACCATGGTGTACACCATTGGTTCTTTCCCTTGGACGATTGCCGTTTGGGCGGTTGTTGCCGTGGTTGTGGTTTTGGGAATTTACTTCTACAACAAATACATGGATAAAAAGGAAGCGGAAGCGAAAAGTAAAAAACAATATAGATAAGTTATCGAAAATGCCTGCCCCGTTCCGTCATGGAAAAGGGGCGGGTGTTTGTAAAAAGGAGGAAATATGAAATCGATTGATTATATTTTGATTATAGGCATAGCGGCGCTGGTTGTCGGTGTTGTCGTCTATTTGATCGTCAATAAGAAAAAGGGGAAGACAAGCTGTGGCTGTGGGTGTTCGGGTTGCCCGAACGCAGGCGCTTGCGGCATGTCGAAAAATGCAAAAGAAAACGCAAACAAGCCACCCATGTATGAGGTGAATGATGAAAATGCATAAGATTATGTTTGTTTGTCATGGGAATATTTGTCGTTCTCCGATGGCGGAATTTATCTGTAAAAAGATGGTGCAGGAGAGAGGAAGGGGGGAGGAGTTTCTTATCGATTCCTCCGCAGTTTCCACAGAGGAAATTTGGAATGGAGTGGGCAATCCCGTCTATCCACCGGCGCGGGCAGAATTAAAAAAGCACGGCATTTCCTGTGAGGGAAAGCGCGCGCAATTGCTGACAAAAGCGGATGGGGAGAGGTATGATTGGTTGCTTTGCATGGACGAAAGCAATCTCCAGCGCGCGAAACGGATCGTCGGAGCAGAAAATGCGGAGAAGTGTCAAAAATTGCTGTCTTTTGCAGGCGAGCGTGGAGACGTTGCCGACCCGTGGTATACAGGGAATTTCGTAAAGACCTATGAAGATTTGGTGCGTGGAATTGAGGCGTTTTTAAATAGTTTAGAATAAAATTAGCTTGCAAATAAAAGCGTTGTATGAAAAAAATCTCGGCTAGGCCGAGATTTTTGTTTTTTAGAGATATTTTGTTGCTCAACGCATACCTGGTATGCTCGTTTTAGATAACGACAATATCCTGCGCCTTGAATTGTTCCTTCAATTCTTCAGGGAATGCGTTGTCTGTGATGAGGACGTTGATGTCTTCGGGGCGAGCAAACGTGTAGGGTTTAATTTTGCCAATCTTCGAGCTATCCAACATCATATACAAGAATTTTGCCTTCTTTGCAATGACGCGAAGAAGTTCTGCTTCTACTTGTGTGCTGCAGGAGAAACCGCTTTCGGGCGTAAATGCCGCTGCGGAAATGATTGCAAGTTCGAAATTCGTGTCAGTGAAATAGAGGGAAGAGAAAGAGGATGCCGTAGAGAGGTTTTCCTTGATGAGCTGACCGCCCAAAAGGTTGACAATAACGTTCTTTTTCTTGGAAAGTTCGGTTGCAACCGCAAGACCATTGGTAAATACGTTGCAGACTTTGTCGGACATTTCCTTGGCGAGATAAAGCGCCGTCGTACCGCCGTCGATGAAAATGGAAGCGCCTTCGTCAATGAGTTCAGCTGCTTTCTGCGCAATAATGATCTTCTCATCCGTGTTCATGGTCGTTTTCTTCGTGTAAGGGCCAGCCGACGTCTTTTCAACTTCTCTAACCGACATGGCGCCACCGCGGATACGAATAACTTTACCTTCTTCTTCCAGCTGGAATAAGTCGCGACGCAACGTCATTTGGGATACATTGGGGAAGTATTCTTCTAATTGATCGAAGGTCATTTTCCCACGCTTATCTAAAAGTTCTGCAATTTCTGAAATACGTTCACGTTTCATACTTCATTTCTCCTTATAGTTTTTGGCTTTATCACATCATTTGGTTGATTTTTGACGGAAAAATGCTACGAAATACGGCGTGTTTTGCTTGGTTACAGACCACTGAGGGTATGCGCCCTCACAAAACGCTTGTCTTTCTTGTATTTTTCTCGTCAAATCGCTAAAAACAATTTTTAGCTAAAATCAACCATCCTCTGTGATATAGCCATAGTTTTATATACATATTTAATTTATCACATTGATGAAAAAAAATCAAGCAATTTCCACCCTTTTTTTCGTTTTTTATTTATTTTTCACAGAAAAACTTTTTTTTGCGTGGAAAAAATGTAAATATGCGTGATTGGTGATGCAAAGATAAGTGTTTTTCATGCAAACTCCGTTTTTTTTGTTGAAAAACATGATTTTTTCGTGGATTTTTGTTTTATCTGTTTTCTCTTCACGAAAATAGTAAAAAACGCAAGGCTTTTCCTGTTTTGCAATCACTTTTAATAGAAGTATGTGTGGAGAGGGGGATTTTTTCTTAAATTTCACACGGCTATCAAAAGCTGGGTGCAACTATTTAAAAATGGGCTGAAAGATAAAACCGCTTATTGGACAATTTTTCAAAACGAGGTACCCATGTATGAGGTGAACAATAAAAAGCCGTCTACTTTTGCAGCGTAGACGGCTTCTTTTGGGGGAACGCTTCGTGTTCGCGCCAGGTGTTCCCCAAAGGTGGATAAACTTTTTAAAACACGTATTTTGATGAGAAAGGAGTAATTTTCTGAAAATCAATGTGAGAAATACTTGCTTTTTCCAAGCTAATGTGGTATAATGGAGAAAATATATTCCAAGCAAAAAAAGAGTACCTTTTTGGCATTGTACAGAGAGTTTGCGCCTTGGGCTGAAAGCGTGACGAATGAAAGAGGGGGAAAGTGCGTTTTTGCGATGCGTGTGCATATACGCGAGAGGACGGGGTAATGCCCGCGGAGCCTGCCGTTATCAGGTAAAATAAGGGAAAACGTTTGTTTTCTGAAGTAAAGTGGAACAGCGGTCAAGCGCCTTTACGTAGGATAGATAGTGTAGTCTATTTACGTAAGGGCGTTTTTCAATGGCGCTTCGATCGTGGGGCGTGGCTGAAAGGAGGTAGGTATGTGGTTTAAAAATTTACGCATGGATATTCGCGCGGCGAAGGAAAACGATCCTGCCGCACGGAATGGGTTTGAAATTCTGCTCACATACGCAGGCGTGCACGCTCTTTCTTGGCATCGTGTGGCGCACTTTCTGCAAAAAATTCATTTAAAACTTCTCGCGCGGATCGTGAGTCAGTTGGCTCGGTTTTTTACGGGGATTGAAATTCATCCTTCCGCCAAGATAGAAGGGGGCGTCTTTATCGACCATGGTATGGGCGTCGTCATTGGTGAGACAGCGGAAGTGCGCACGGGCACCGTCATCTATCAGGGCGTTACCTTGGGCGGCACGGGAAAGGAAAAGGGAAAACGGCACCCTACCATTATGGAGAATGTCGTTCTGTCTGCAGGGGCAAAGGTGCTTGGCGGATTTACCGTTGGCAGAAATGCCAAAATTGGCGCAGGAGCAGTCGTTTTGAAGGAAGTTCCTCCCTATGCAACGGTTGTTGGCGTGCCTGGGCGCGTCGTGCGGATTCGTACACCCGAGGGAGAAGACGAACCCCATCACTCGATGGTGAAAACGCTTGCCATCAATCACGAACTTCATCATGAAGAATGAGACTCTGTTTCATAGCTAAAAATAAAAATGGGCATACCATGTATGCGAGTAAATAAAAAAGGAGATAGATAATGAAGATTTATAATTCCCTTACCAAGAGAAAAGAGGAGTTTATTCCAATCGAGGAAAATAAGGTGAAAATGTACGCCTGCGGGATTACCGTTTCCGGGGAGGCGCATATTGGACACGCCTACCAAGCGCTTATTTACGACATCATGCGCAAGTATTTGGAAAAGCTTGGTTATGATGTAACGTATGCCAGAAATTACACCGACGTCGACGATAAAATTATTGCAAAATCCCACGAGACGGGGATTCCTGCTGATGAATATGCAAAAATGATGATTGAAAACATTGACAAAATCATGCGGGAGTTTCATGTTGATGATCCCAATCTTTGGTTGAAGGCGACGGAGAATATTCAAAACATCATTGATTTTGTTTCTCAGTTGATTGCCAAAGGGCACGCTTATGCAACGGCGAATGGGGACGTCTACTTTGACGTATTGTCCTTCCCTGCCTACGGTCAACTTTCCAATCGCAACGTGGAAGACGCGCTTGACGGCGTTCGTGTGGACAATGACGAGGAAAAGAAAAACGCCTATGACTTCGCGCTTTGGAAGAGCGCAAAACCCGGTGAGATTTATTGGGATTCCCCTTGGGGGAAGGGCAGACCGGGCTGGCATATCGAATGTTCTGCCATGAACCGTGCCGCTTTTGGCGAGCAGATTGACATTCATGGTGGTGGCAGAGATTTGATTTTCCCTCATCATGAAAATGAAATTGCGCAGACGGAGGCGCTCACCGGCAAGCGGTTTGTTAAATATTGGACGCACAATGGGTTGATTAAGGTCAACGGCCAGAAGATGAGTAAGTCTTTGGGAAATAGTTTGCTCCTTGCCGACCTTTTACAGCAATATTCGGACGAAGTGATCAAGTTTGCGCTTTTGCAGACGAATTATCGAAACGACATCAATATCACGGATGATTTATTCCCTTCCGCTGCGGCGCACGTTCTCGATTTTTACACGGCTTTGAGCGCCGTGGATTCGCTTGGATTGGAAGCAAGCGAGGATACCATGTCTGCGTTCACGTATGTAGATGAAGAATTTAATGCCTGCATGAATGACGATTTCAACACTGCGCTTGCCCTCTCCAATCTCTTTGGATATTTTAAGGAACTTAAAAAATTGACGGCGGCCAAAGACGCGAAAGCGGTGGCGTTGGCGACGCAAATTCGCAAGACGTACAGCTTGTTGGGTTTCTTCACGAAGGATGCAAAGCAGTATGTTGAATGGTTTGGCAAGGCGGAAGAAAGCATTCCGGAAGAAGTGAAGGCGATCGCGGAAGAACGCTGGACGGCGCGTACCAATCGTGATTGGGCGAAGAGTGATGAGCTCCGCGCGAAACTTACCGAGCTTGGTTATGCGGTCAAGGACAGCAAAACGGGGTACGAGCTTACGAAAATTTAACTTGGACGCAGGAATTGCTTGACAAACGACCGCGCATAATTATATAATATAGAAGATATAAAAGGCTTTGTTTCATGCTCTTTGACATAGCCATGTAGAAAAGAAATTAACCGTAAGGAAAGAAAAAAATATGAAAGCAAAAGAATTAAGAGAATTATATTTAGGATTCTTCAAAGATCGTGGGCATAAGGTGATTCCCTCCGCGTCTTTGATTCCCGAAAACGATCCCACCGTCCTGTTCACGACGGCAGGCATGCATCCGCTCGTACCCTATTTGCTTGGTGAGAAGCACCCCGCAGGCAACCGTTTGACGGACGTGCAGAAGTGCGTTAGAACGGGGGATATCGATGATGTTGGTGATGAAAGACATTGCACCTTCTTTGAAATGTTGGGCAACTGGTCGTTGGGGGATTATTTCAAGGAAGAGATGATTCCTTGGAGCTATGAATTTTTGACGGGGGCAAACTATTTGAATATTCCCGCTGATCAAATCGCCGTTACCGTTTTTGGTGGAGATGACGTTCTTCCTCGTGATGACGAAGCGGCTACGCTTTGGGAGAAGGCTGGGATTAAGAAGGAAAATATCTATTTCATGCCCCGCGAAAACAACTGGTGGGGGCCGGCTGGTTTGACAGGCCCTTGCGGAACGGATACGGAAATGTTTATCATTCGCAAGCCCAAGTGTTCGCCCACCTGCAATCCCGATTGTAACTGTGGCGCATTCTTGGAAATTTGGAACGACGTGTTCATGCGCTTTAATAAGCAACAGGACGGTTCGTATGTCGAACTCACCCAGAAAAACGTGGATACGGGGATGGGGTTGGAACGCGCGCTTTGCGTGTTGAACGGCAAATCGAGCGTATATGAAACGGATTTGTTTGAAAATGCGATTAAGGTGATTTCTGAATTGACGAGCAAGACCTATGGCGAAAACGAGGAGGTTACCAAGTCCTTCCGCGTGTTGCTCGACCATACGAGAACGGCCACCTTCATGCTTGGTGATGAAAAGGGGATCGTGCCTTCCAACACCGACCAGGGGTATATTTTGAGAAGAATTATCCGTCGCGCGGTGCGTTATGGAAGAAAGATCAACCTGCCCGAAGGCAGTCTTGCAAAGATTTCCGAAGCGTTTATCAACGAATATGCGGACGTTTATCCCGAATTGAAGACGAATGCCGCAAAGATCGCGGACGAGCTTCAGAAGGAAGAGGCAAAATTCAACAAGACCTTGCAACAGGGCTTGAAGGAATTTGAAAAGTGCATCAACGGAATTGAACGCAAAAACACCTTTATGGCGCAGAAAGATCCTGCCTACACGCCTGAAAAGAAAATCAACGGCAAGCAGGCGTTCCATTTGTACGACACCTACGGCTTCCCCGTGGAAATTACCGACGAAATGGCGAAAGAGCGTGGCTTTGAAGTGGATTTGGACGGGTATAAAGCTGCCTTTGAAGAACATCAGAGCAAGAGTAAGGCAGGGAGCGAGCAGAAATTTGCTTGCGGTTTGGCGGATAATAAGGAAGCAACAACGGCGCTCCACACCGCAACCCACTTGCTCCACGCGGCGCTCAAGAAGGTATATTCGCCCGAAGTCAACCAAAAGGGTTCCAACATCACGGAAGAGAGATTGCGTTTTGACTTCAATCTTCCCCAGCCGATGACCAAGGAAGAAATTCAGAAGGTTGAGGACATGGTCAACGAAGTGATCAAGGCGGACATTCCCGTTGTGATGAAGGAAGTTTCGTTGGAAGAAGCGAAAGCGGGTGGCTTTACGGGCTTGTTTGAAAACAAGTACAGCGAAGTGGTTAAGACGTATACGATTGGGGAATTCTCCAAAGAAATTTGTGGTGGCCCTCACGTAGAATCGACAGGCAAGCTTGGTCATTTCAAAATTCAAAAGGAACAGAGCTGTGGTTCGGGTATCCGCAGAATCAAGGCGGTTTTGGAATAAAAATTTAAAATGGGCATACCATGTATGCGTTTAGATAAGAAAAAGGCACCATTTGGTGCCTTTTTTGTCAATTTTTATTGTTGTTTATCCATGTCAGCATATTGTTGTATTCAACTTCTCTTGTGAGATCATCCAATTGAGTCGATTGATATTCCGCAATTGCCATTTGTTGGTTGAGCATTTGTTGATGTTTTAGTTCTTGTTCGTACAATAAAATACATTCTTTTAAGGTGTTTGCCATTTTATTTTGGAGGGATTGTTGAAAGAAGACAAGGGCTTCCGTATTAAAATATCTTTTAGGGATAATATTCAATATGCCGATGTCGTTGATTTCGGAAATAAGCCTTTTGATTTTGTTTTCAGTTTCGTCCAATTCGGCCTGCAGTTTTTTCAATTTTTCAGGTAGTTGTTTTTTCAATTCTTTAACTTTCTTGTTGCCTTTATGAATAAGAAAACTAGATAACAATGCGAGAGCCAAAGGGATAATTGCAATAATTAAACTACTCAATATTATAATTAATATCTCTTGTTTATCTTCTATCAAGAGTATCATACTAACTACGATAATGGTCAGTAAAATTAAGAATCCGCTAGCGATTATACGTAGACCATAAAAAAATTCATGCGCTTTTTTGGTGGCTGGCTCGTTTTGTGCGTTGATAATTGCGTCTTGTTGATAATCTTTTTCTTCAATTAATTCTTCTAATACGTAGGCATAGGTAGTTGCTTCTTTTAAAGTTTGAAGCAAATTTTCAGGGGTATTATTCATCTTGCACCAAAGCTCCTCTCCAATTTAATTTTACTTTCACTGTAAAGGTTTCGCCTGCCCCCAAAGAAATTTCTCCGCCTGTGCCAGACATTAATTGATCCGTAAGATTTAAAACGGATCCCGCAAGATAGGTGTTGCCGCTTCCAACAAGCGCGCCTGCGAATTTTAATGCATTTCCTGCGCCCTGCAACAGTTTTCCTGTGGATTTTTTCTTGGGGCTAAGTTGCACGGTATGCGTTCCTGCAAAAAGAGGAATTTCCAAAACTTTCTTTTTGCTTTTTAAAACATATTCTCTATCATCGACATAAGCAAAGACTTTATAACCTGCAAAAAAATTGAATGGTTGTACCACCATCATCCATACAGGGAGGTGGGGCTTTGCCTCAATGCGTAAGGTTGCCATGTTGTTACGGGGTGTTCCATAATCAGGTGTGCTATTCATTTGTCCTCCTTGTGGCGCTCCTTATAATGCCACTTTTTCTTTTGATTTCAAAGATTTTCCTTTGATTAGTTATATTATAATTCATATTTTATGAATTGTCAAGCATTTTTTCGTAAAAATTTATATAATATGAATTATGAAGATATTTGGCGAACGTGTAAAAAGTGCATTAAAGGAAGCCGGTAAGACGCAGAAGGAACTGGCAAGAGAACTCAATGTACAGCCCTCCACGATGTGCGAGTGGCTGAACGATCATAACGAACCGCCCATGCAGACGATTGTGGATATTGCAATCTCCCTCGGTGTATCTACCGATTATTTGCTGGGGTTAAAGGAATTTGACTAATAAAATTCTCTCTGCAATCATAAACCTCCTGAAAGGAGGGATTTTGTCGTATAGGGGGTTTTTGGGGTAAAAAATTTGAAACGAGCATACCATGTATGCGTTGAGATAGGAAAAAACCACATCCAAGCGTTGGTGCGCAAGGGTGTGGTTTCTTTATTAACTGCAGATAAATTCCTGTTTTTACTTTTGATTTTTGGAAAAACGACGGGCGGCTTTGAGAAGTCTTGGACGGTTGAAACGTTGCAGAATGACGAACAGCGAATCAAACAGCATTGCAAAGAGGGAGGTTAGGATGAAAGCCACGGGCGCGCCGAGGATAGGGATAAACACAATGGGCAATAGGCTGAAAGGCATAATGATTTCGTGTACGATTTCAGCCTGACAGCTTGCGCCGAGGATTTCTTCCATGGATTTTTGGCGGGGATCAAAGCTGGTTACATCATAGGTGGGCAAATATTTTTTCCACTTGCGGATTTGAATGAGTTTGAAAAAATTCTCCTCCCACTTTCTTGGTTGAAACCAGAAGGCAAGCGGGTCTGCGTGGTTTTTCATCAGGGCGTTGACGGTGTACCCAACGATTAATCGCATGGCGAAATGATACAGCGTTACGCCAATGGTGATGGCGAGGGTTTCTACAACCGCATTTTTCGTTATGAAATATACAGGCAATAGGATGGAAAACACAATGCTAAGTAGAATGGTTATGCAGATCATTTTCTTTTTCATAATGTATATTCTCCGTTGGGTATACTTTTACTTTAGTATACCACCATTTTGAGGATTTGTCAATTCAAGTTTTAAAAAAAGAGGAAAAAATAGGCGAGTATGTTTTTTCGAAATTTACACAATATATATATAGTAACAAGCAAATTGTGACGGGAAATTGATAAACCGATAAAAATTACTTATTTGCAATATTTTTTTTAAAAAATAGTTTACAAGTTCATTTTTTTATGATATAATGTATTTGGTGGAAAATGGCTTTCCTTTTCATCATACAAATGATTGAAGGTTGCGGTCAATTTTCCAAGCAAATTAAATTGTAAAAAATTATCAAGTCTTAAGGAGAATAAACTAAAATGACTAACAACAAGAAAGTGCTTCAATTTGTGGCAGATTGTCAGGCATTTGCTCAGCCCGACAAAGTGGTTTGGATCGACGGCAGTGACGCGCAGAGAGATGCTTTGAGAGAAGAAGCTTGTGCTACTGGGGAAATGATTAAGCTCAATCAGGAACTTCTTCCCGATTGCTACTATCATAGAACCGCAGAAAACGACGTTGCTCGTGTAGAAGACAGAACGTTTATCTGCTGTCAAAATGAAGCGGACGCGCTTCCTCATTCCATTGTAAAGTGGAAGGCTCCCCAAGAAGCGTATGCAATGGTCAACGAAATTGCAAAGGGCGCGTATAAGGGCAGAACGATGTACATCATTCCCTATTCCATGGGCGTGGTTGGCTCTCCCTTCTCCAAAATCGGTATTGAAATTACCGACTCGATCTACGTTGTTCTCAACATGATGATCATGACGCGCGTTGGTAAAATGTGCCTTGATCAGCTTGGCGAAAATGGCGATTTCGTAAAGGGTTTCCACGCAAAATGTGACGTTAACCCCGAAAAGAGATATATTATGCACTTCCCCGAAGACAACACGATTATTTCCGTAAACTCCGCTTACGGTGGCAACGTGCTTCTCGGTAAAAAATGTTTCGCACTTCGTATTGCAACCAACCTCGGTAAGAAAGAAGGCTGGATGGCAGAACATATGCTTATCCTTGGCGTAAAGCGTCCTCAGGATACGGAAATGAAATACGTTGCAGCAGCGTTCCCTTCCGCTTGCGGTAAAACCAACCTCGCAATGCTCATTCCTCCCAAGCAGTATTTGGATGCAGGCTATGAAGTACAGTGCGTAGGTGACGATATCGCTTGGATCCGCGTAGGCGAAGACGGCAGATTGTGGGCTTGTAACCCTGAAAACGGTTTCTTCGGCGTAGCGCCCGGTACCAATGAAAAATCCAACCCCAATGCGCTTGCAGCAACCATGAAGGGGACGATTTTCACCAACGTTGCAATCAATCCCGAAAACAACACCGTTTGGTGGGAAAAATTGACGAAGGAAGCACCTGCTAACCTCATTGATTGGACGGGTAAGCCTTGGACGCCTGATTGCGGTCGCAACGCAGCGCATCCCAACTCCCGTTTCACCGCTCCCGCTGAAAATTGCCCTTGCATCTCCCCTGAATTTAATTCGAAAGCAGGCGTGCCTCTTTCCGCAATCATCTTCGGTGGCAGAAGAGCAACGACGACCCCCCTTGTATATCAGTCGAGAGATTGGAACCACGGTACGTTCGTAGGTACGATTATGTCCTCCGAAACGACGGCGGCAGCAACCGGCGCAGTTGGCGTACTTCGCCACGATCCCATGGCAATGAAGCCTTTCATGGGGTATTCGGTTGATCAATACTTCCAGCATTGGATTGATATGGGTGCGAAAGTTCCCGCTGAAAAGCAACCCAAGATCTTCAACGTAAACTGGTTCCGTCAGGACGAAAACGGCAACTTCATGTGGCCTGGATTTGGAGACAATATGCGCGTTCTCGATTGGATTTTGGATCGTTGCGCAGGGAATGTAGAAGCGCAAGAAACGGCAATCGGTTACCTTCCTTATGCAAAGGATATCAATATCGAAAACTGCGATATTACGGCAGAAACGCTTAATAAACTCCTTGAAGTGGATAAACAGCGTTGGGCAGCAGAAGCAGAAGAAATTACGGCATACTATGCAGAAAACTTCGGCGACAAGATGCCTAAGGAAATCATGGCAAACCTTCAAACTTTGAAAGAAAACTGCGCAAAATAAGCGTTGAATAGTGAAAAAACTCTCTCGTTGAAAATCAGCGAGAGAGTTTTTTTTGAGGACAAATGGGCATACCCGGTATGCGTTGAGTAAAAAAATGGCTGTTAAGTTTTGCTTTTTTTGGGTTGATTATGCTCGTTCGGGGCGAACGCATTCTCCGCTGGCGGCGCTTTGAAAGAGGACGAAAAAGCCTTCCGTTTCGTCGTAGGGAGAGATGGGAACAAAGGAACACACCTTTTCAATCTCTTCGGGGGGATGATTGCGATCCTCTGCGCGCAGCGCATAACAAATGTGTTGCACGCGGTCCTCGCGCTTTAAAATACCGACGAGATACTCAGGTCTTTTAGCGGTGCCTTTCACGCGAATCCAATCACTGCAGGAAAAAGCGCCGTTCAGGGTTTTATCCCGTGGATAGGTTTTGAATAGTTTATCAAGCTCTTCCTTCACCATTAAATAGTATCCGTCGGGGTCGGTTTTAAACGATTTGCGAAGGTGTGCAACATCTTCATTTTTCGTATCGTCAGCCCCTGTTTTCTCGTCTTGTTTTTGATTTGCACCTTGATTGTGTGCATTCTTTTCAGCTTTTGAAAGACGCTTTGGTTCATCTTCCACCTCCTCAAAATAGTTCTCCTCTGACAAAGTTTCATCATCATATAAAGGGGACGGTTTTTCGCTTACGAGGGGGGCAGGTATGTGTTCACATTCCTTTTTCTCCTGTGGAGTAGGGGGAGGAGTGGACGTTTTTTCTCCATGGAAGGAGCTGTCCATCGGCGCCGTTTCAGCAATTTCCCCCTTAAAATCCTTTTGAATGTTGGGGAAAACGGGTGGAAGCGCGCCGTTTAAAATGCTCTTCCAATCGTAGGTGCGATTGCCGTTGATGCCGTAAGCAATAGGGATCACTTCCGTTTTGACGTAGCATAAAATTCCGCAAAATCCCTCCGAAATATCGAGGTCGGATAAAATATTAAACAGGCTTTTGCCACGCAGGGCAAGCATTTCCGTCTTGCCTTTGCCATCTGTGATAAGGCAGTAATATTCCCCTGAAACGAGGGGCGCAAAGTTGATAATGGACACTTCCACCGCTAAATTTTTGCCGTATTGTTCTATTTTGATGAGACCGGAAAGCGTTTTTCCGTCCCCGGAAAAGCCCTGTCGAATTTGTCTTAAGATGCACATTTTTTTGATATAATTCATAGTGTCCCTCCTTATCCTATTACAAGTATATATCCTTTCCGGGGTAGGAAATAGGGAGAGAATGTCGAAAAAAAAGTGAGTTTGCGGAAAATTTCATCAAAAATCCATGGTAGGGATGTTGACCTCGGCGTTTTTTTGGCGTATAATAAGTATAGTACATTTTGAGGAGTTCAGTATGGAACAGGTAAACAAGGACATAATCCTTCCTGCGTATGATAAAAAGAGTTGGTTGAAAAGTTGTCTTTTGGGCTTTTTCATTGGATTGGCGGTGATCGTTCCGGGGATCAGTGGCTCGACGGTGGCCATCATTTTTAAACTCTACGACCAATTTCTATATGCGGTGGGAAATATATTTAAAAAATTCAAACAGTGTTTCCTCTTTCTTCTGCCGATTGGCATCGGAGTGGTGGTAGGTGTGCTTCTCGGTTTTATCGGCGTCAAACAATTGTTGGCGCTTTTGCCCTTCGCCATCGTCTGTCTGTTTGCCGGGTTGATGAGTGGCGCATTTCCTGCCGTACAAGAGGAATTAAAAGGCGCAAAGCGCACTCCTAAGCGCATGATTTTGTTTGCTGTGGGGCTTCTTATTCCCGTCATCGTCGGTTGTGGTTCGGCTCTGCTTTCCACCCAAGAAGGGGGAGTGGGCGATGTCTTTGCCGTGGTGCAATGGTGGCAGGTGTTGCTAGCGGTTGTGATTGGCTATCTTTTTGCGATTACGCAGATCGTTCCTGGGCTCAGCGGAAGCGCTTTGCTCATGATGATTGGTTGGTTTCACTGCCTTGTGGACAGCATTAGCCTGACCTATTGGAAACATAACCCTGCTATCTTCTTCATCTATTTTGGCTTGGGGATAGGCTTGTTGTTGGGGCTGATTACATTCTCAAAGTTTTTGACCTATCTATTTGGAAAAGCGCGCCATACGGCGTACAGTATGATCGTAGGGCTGTCGCTGGGGTCGATTATCTCCATGTTCTGCAACGGCGATATCATAGAAACCTATCAGCTTTGGGCGCAAAATGGCGTGCGAATTTTAGATTTGATATTGGGTGGATTGCTCTTTATTGGCGGAGTGATTGGGGCGTATGCGCTGGTGCGTTATCAACGCAAAAAGGACGCTGGTAAAAACGTAGACCCTATGCAGGTATGAGATGACGTTTGATTTTTTGAAAAAATACAAAGAAAAATTCGCCTTGATTTTCTCGAAGGGGGAGCGGAAACTGCGAGATTTTTTCGCTGATAACGGATTTCAATGCGACGGGTGCGGAAAGGAGCTTTTCGATTATCCCGTTCATCGTTTCTGCGCGGAGTGCGAAGAAAAAATGGGGTACAATGATGGAAGGAATTGTCCTAAATGTGGCCGCAAAACGGTGGCGGAAGGGGTGTGCTTGTCTTGTAAAAGCCGCCTGCCAAAGTTCACCGTGGGGCTTTCTCCCTTTGTCTATCGAGGGGAAACGGCGTCCTTTATCAATCGTATGAAAAACGGCGCGCCCGTGTTGGCTGCCTATTTTGGCGAGCGTATGGCGGATTGCTTTTTGGAAAAATTTGCGCAACATTCTGCGGTTGCAGGCGGGAAGGGAATATTGGTCGTGCCCATTCCCTTGACCAAGGAGCGTGAAAAAACACGTGGATACAATCAGGCGGTGGAGTTGGCGGAATTTTTCTGTCGGCGTTTGAAAGATAAAGGCGTAGAAGCGACGTTGGACGTGGAGCTGTTGGAAAAACGCCGAGAAACGGCGCAACAAAAGCACATGAATTATCGTGAGCGTCAGGAAAACGTTTCGGGGGCGTATCACGTACATAAGCGAAGCGCTTGCAGAGGTCGGACGATCGTGTTGATTGACGATATCATGACGACGGGCGCCACGGGCAGTGAGTGTGCTGCGCGTTTATTGGGCGCAGAGGCGAAGGAAGTCATCTTTATGGTTGGGGCATCCTTGCCGGAATTGAAATAATATGAAGAAAAAAATCCCCGCCTTCATGCAATGCATGAAGGCGGGGTTAACATTAGATG
>JAFTMD010000078.1 GCA_017452585.1 Clostridia bacterium | reverse complement strand
GTACTTATGTTTCTTTGATAAAATTGTGATCCAACAACACGTCGGATAATTTCGCTAAACGTTGGGGGGAAAGCGTTTCCCCTCTCGCTTTTTCTTCTATGCCTGCTTCCTGCAAGACAAGTTTTGCCTGCTCACGCGTCAGCTTGAAAAAGTTTACCAGGTTGTTTTCCAATGTTTTTCTGCGGTTTAAAAAGGCGCATTTCACCGCCAAACGGTAGGCCTTTTCGTCCTTCACCTCAATCCTGCCCCGTTCAAATTCAATTTTCACCACCGCCGAATCGACGTTGGGACGGGGGTAGAATAGATTTCTCGACACTCGCTTTACAATCTTTGCATTCCCCTTCAAGGCAATCGCCGCCGTGATAGAACCATACTCCGCCGTGTTCTCCTTGGCGCAAAAACGCTCCGCCACTTCCTCCTGCACCATGATGGAAAGCCCCTGCACTTTGTCGCTTTCTTCCAAAAGCTTGGTCACCAAGGGCGTCGTGATATAATAGGGCAGATTGGCAACGACCGTATACGGTTCAATCTCCTTTTCAAACTCCTTCAAATCGAGTTTGTTGAAATCGCGGAAGATGACCTCTACGTTTTCAAGCCCCGACAGCGTTTCTGCCAAAATAGGCTGTAAATCCCGATCAATGTCGAAGGCGTACACTTTTTTCGCCGTTTCCGCCAACACGCGGGTGAGCGTGCCTGCTCCGCAACCAATTTCCACCACCGTCGTTTCCGAAGTGATCCCCGAAGCCTCTACAATCGAACGAAGCAAATTGCCGTCCGAGATGAAATTTTGTCCAAATTGTTTTTTAAAGTGAAAGTCGTGCTTTTGCAGCACACTGCGCAAATCCTGCATATTATTCCTCTCCCATACAATCTAGTTGCTTTTCAGTAAGCACCTTGCCCGTCTTTCTGTCGCGCATCTTCAAAATGCGCCCTCTCGTTAAAATCTGCTTAAACGCATCCTTGGGGTTGTACTGCACGTACAGCCACTCCACGCCAATTTTGTCCTGTAAATCAAATGCCTGAATCGCAGAAAAAAGTTCCTCACTCATGGGAATGAAAAAGGGCGGAACTTCCATACTACGATCAAACACGGCAAGGGCAAGATGTACTCTGCGAAGGTGGGACTGCGTGGCAAGCGCCAACTCCACCTCACGCCAATCGAAGAAACAACTATCCTCATTGGCTTCCTCAAACACCTTTTCCATCTGCAAGGGGAACTTGATATGTATCCCTTCCTTGCTGAGCGTGTAAACAACGTCCTCGTCCACCACCTGCACCTTCTCGCCCTCTATGGGTTTGGCAGAATGGAACAAATAATCAAATCTTGCCAGCTCAATCTCCGTCTCTTTCTTGTTCATCCAAGGAATAGTGGCAAACATCCCCGCCGAAGTAAGCACAAATACCACCATATATGCAATGAAAACAGGGAAATATTTCACCTCATCTGCAGTCATTAAGGGAATAACTATTAAGAGGGGGAGAAAAATGATGGATAAATACAACGGCAGGATTATGGTGTTCATTTTCCACCGCAAGGGGGACATAATTTTCTTTTCTTCTTCTAGTATCTCTTTCAGTTTCATAACTTTTCTCATAAAATTTTGCGTTCACAAAAGTATGTGAACGCATACATGGGTGCTTCATTTTGATAAAACGGCAAGCCGTATAGTAAAATTAGGAATCGGTGATATAGCTACGCACGTAGAGAGGAATTTTGAGGCTGTCCGCCAAGCGTTTGCAAGCCTCCACTTCCGCTTCGCCGATACAATCGACAATGGAAAAACGGCATTGAACACCGTTGCATCTGCAAAGTTTGGCAAATTCGATCATGCCTTCAAAACCGCTTTCTCTAAACTGCGAACGGCAAATCGGTTGGTATTTTTCATAACAGGAAGCGTTCAACGAAATGTTGACAAAGTCAATCTTCCCCTTCAAGTCGGGAACGATGTCGCGCTTGTTGATGAGATTCCCCTGCCCGTTCGTATTCAAACGAGTTTTCAATCCCTTTTCATGGAAGAAATCGCAAAGAGCAATCATCTCAGCCACTTTGTAGGTAGGCTCGCCAAATCCACAGAAAACCGCCTCTTTCAAGAAGGATAAATCGCCAAACTGCTTGCTGGCCTGCACCACTTTTTCCACCGTGGGATCGCCGTGGCGAAGCCAAAGATAATGGCCGTAATAGCTCGTACGTTCGTTGCGCACACAGAAATCGCAGGCGTTGGAACACTTGTTGGTGAGGTTGACGTACAACGTGCCGTCAATCACGTATAAGTAGGTGTCCTTGCGGTTTTCCTCCTTGGTCACCTTTGCGCTTTGCTGATTTTTGTTCGCATTTTGATTCTTTTGGGGCTGTTGCTTTTGCGGCTGCCCCTTATTTTTATTTTTCTTTCCCTGGCCGTTCGCATTGTTTTGCGCAGACTGCTTTTCCTGCTTCTCCTGTTTTTGGCCGTTTTGCTTTTGCTGGGGCTTCTGCCCATTCTGCTTTTGCTTCTGTTGCGCCTTCCCCTGGTTTTGATTTTGATCTTGCGAGGCCGCCTGTTTATGAGACTGTCCTTCTCCGCCATTGGGACGAGGCTTCTTACGGCGTTTTCTGCCGATATTCTCCCCTTGTTCTTTGTTTGTTCCGTTTATGATTTTATTTTCTTCCATCTCACTTATTTCAGCTTGAAAAACAATCGTTTCGCATTGTCGAACAACTGTTCTTTCAGCTCCTCCACGTTTTCATTTCGAAGTTTTGCCATGTTCTCCACGACGTATTTTACATTTTTTGGTTCATTGGGAAATACCCCACGATAGGGCACGGGCGTCAGATAAGGACAATCCGTTTCCGATAAAAGCAGGGGGGCAGGTATGCGTTGAACGCATTCTTGCGCCTTTTTCGCATTCTTGAACGTAGACGGCCCGCCAAAGGAAAAAGAAAGCCCTAAGCGGATAAACGCCTCCATCATTTCAGGCGAATAGGAATAACAATGCATCAGCCCACCATGGCGCAACCAACCCTTCCGCTCCTCTAAAAAGGCGAGCGTTTCCGCCGCCGCATCACGGCTGTGAATGACGACGGGAAGAGCCAACTCATCCGCCAAACGGAGTTGTTCCTCGAAAAATTGACGTTGCGTTTCGGGCGAAGGGTTGTCGTCAAAATGATAATCCAGCCCAATCTCCCCCACCGCAACACACTTTTCATGCTGGCACAGGGCGCGAATTTCCTGCAGATCCCCGTCCTTGTATTTATGCAATTCGCTCGGATGAAATCCCGCGCAAAAATACACTTCTTCATATTCCTCAGCCAATTCTTTGGCACGTTTGGAGGAGACGAGATCGAACCCGGAACAGATCATACGGGTGATCCCTTCCGCTTTGGCGCGCGCAATCACTTCGCCTATTCCGCCAACCTCGTCAAACTCCGCTCCCGTCAAATGACAATGTACATCAATCAACATAGCTTATCCAAGACGAGTGCCACTCGCGATATCCTTTTCCGGCGACACCAAAGAAAGCGTACCCGTTTCGTCCTCTGCCGCCAAAATCATGCCTTCGGAAAGAATTCCGCAAACCTTTCTGGGCGCAAGATTGGTGACGAACACCACTTTCTTGCCCACCATTTCTTCCGGCTTATAATGCTTGGCAATACCCGACACGACCGTACGGATTTCCGAACCAAATTTAACCGTTTCTTTCAAGAGTTTATTCGATTTGGGAACCGCTTCACAAGCGATAATTTCCCCCACCTTCAATTCCACTTTGACAAAATCGTCAAAGGTGATCTCCGGCGTCTTTTCCCCTTCCTTTTCTTCGGACGTGGCACCCATGTCTGCGTTCTCCTTTGTTGCAGGCTGTGCGCTAGCCATTTCTTTGGCGTATTCCGCCGCCTGTTCCGCGCGGATTTTTTCAATTTCCGGCGCGATATTTTTAAAGTCGATTCTCGCAAACAAAGGCTGGGTTGCTGTAACCGTTACACTCTCTCTAAGCCCGAATTTTGCGCAATCTTCCAAGTTTCTCGTTTCCCCACCGTATGCGGCGAAAATCTTTTTCGCCGTTTCAGGCATGAAGCTGTCCAATAAGCTTGCACCGATTTGAATGGCTTCTGCCAAATTGTAAAGCACATCATTCAAACGGCCCTTTTTCGCTTCCTCTTTGGCAAGCGCCCAAGGCATCGTTTCGTCGATATATTTATTCGCTCTTCTAAAGAGGGTGAAAATTTCCGAGATAGCGTCTGCGATACGAAGCTCGTCCGCTTTGGCAATCACTTTTGCCACCGCGCCCGTAACCGTACTCTTAAATTCTGCATCCGGTTCTTCCTCGTTGGCGGGCAACGATTTTTCTACTGTACCGCCAAAATACTTGTCAATCATGGCAACGGTACGGCTGACGAGGTTGCCAAGTACGTTGGCAAGTTCGGTATTGAAACGTTCGGTTACAAGCTCCCAAGTGATAGAACCGTCGTTGTCGAAAGGCATTTCATGCAACACGAAATAGCGCACCGCATCCACGCCAAAAAGACGAGCCAAATCATCTGCGTAGATGACGTTCCCTTTAGATTTACTCATCTTGCCGTCCCCTTGCAACAACCAAGGATGACCAAATACCTGCTTGGGCAAAGGTTCGCCCAACGCCATCAGGAAAATGGGCCAATAGATGGTGTGGAAACGCAAAATGTCCTTGCCGATAAGATGCAAATCTGCCGGCCAATACTTTTTATACGCGTCCGCATGGTTGCCGTCTACGTCGTAACCAATACCCGTGATATAATTGCTGAGCGCGTCCATCCAAACGTAAGTGACGTGCTTGGGATCAAATTCTACGGGAATCCCCCACGTGAAGGAAGTTCTCGAAACGCAAAGATCCTGCAACCCCTTTTTCAAGAAGTTGTTCATCATCTCGTTTTTACGGGAAACGGGCTGAATAAATTCGGGATGTTTTTCAATGTGTTCGATCAAACGATCGGCATACTTGCCCATCTTGAAGAAATACGCCTCTTCCTTGGCAGGTTTCACCTCTCTGCCACAATCGGGGCATTTGCCCTCGACAAGCTGGCTCTCCGTCCAAAAAGATTCGCAAGGGGTGCAATACATGCCTTCGTAATATCCCTTATAGATATCCCCTTGGTCGTAGAATTTTTTAAACATCTTCGCCACTTGTTGGGTGTGATATTCGTCCGTGGTGCGGACAAATTTATCGTAAGAAGTTCCTACCAAGTCCCAAATGTCCTTGATTTCGCCTGCAATTTTATCCACGTAAGCTTGAGGCGTAACCCCCTTCGCTTCTGCTTTTTCTTGAATTTTCTGTCCGTGTTCATCCGTACCTGTCTGGAAGAATACGTCATATCCCTGTTTGCGTTTAAAGCGCGCAATTGCGTCCGCCAAAATAGCCTCGTACGTGTTCCCGATATGGGGCTTACCCGAGGTGTAGGCAATTGCCGTCGTAATATAATAAGGTTTCTTTGCCATAAAAACTCTCCTTCGTCATAAAGACATAATGATACATTTACATTATATACTTTTTTTATAAAAAAGTAAATCATTTTATGGGTAAAAAGTGAGAAACTCCCTCGCTTTCGCATTTTATCGGCAGGAAGCGCATATATGTAAGGTATGAATATTCTTTTTTCCCTGTTATTTTTGCTGTGTACATTTCTCTTATTATGCGTTTCGCCCGACACTTTTCTCCCTTCGATTTTGGAGGGAGCAAGCAGAGGGGCAAGCGTCTCCGTTGCCCTGATTGCCAATTATTCCATCTGGATGGGGCTCATGCGCATTTGGGAGGATAGCGGTGTGGCGCGCAGCGCGTCCAAGCTGCTCCGTCCCCTCGTCAAACGGGTATTTAAAACGGATCATGAAGAAGCTTTACAGACGATCTCCATGAACCTATCCGTCAATCTTTTGGGCATTTCCGGGGCGGCAACCCCCTACGGCATTCGCTCAGCAAAACTTCTCGATCAAACGGAAAATGCAGAGTACGCCTCTGCCATGCTCTTCGTTTTAAACGCCACCTCTTTGCAGATTATCCCCACTTCCATCGTCTCCGTGCGCGTGGGAATGTTGAGCGCCAACCCTTACGACATCATCTTGCCCACCATCTTCGCCTCCTTGCTGTCCACGATCGTCGGCGTGGCGCTGACTCGGCTTTTTATCCGTCCGAAAACAGAGGCAAAACAGCCCTCTTTCTTCTTTAAAAAAGTGAAAACGAGGGGGGTAAGTATTTGATGAGCTACTTTTTGGCGCTTCTGATCCCCTCCATCTTTCTCCTCTCGTTCGCCTATGCGCTGCTAAAAAACGTCAAGGTGTACGACAGCTTCACGGAAGGGGTGAAAGGGGCTGTCCCTCTCATTTTGTCCGTCTTTCCCTACATTGCCACCGTTATGATGTTGACCAAGCTTTTGGAAGTGAGTGGCCTGCAGGCGCAACTTCTGCGCTGGATTTCTCCCCTCTTTGATTTTTTGGGTATTCCCAAAGAAATTTCCCCCTTGCTATTTATGAAACCTCTCTCTGGGAGTGGCTCTATTGCCGTGCTGACCGATATTTTGGAAACGTACGGAGTGGATAGCTATATCGCGCGGTGCGCCTGCGTTGTCTATGGCACGACGGACACCATTTTTTATATCGGCGCCGTCTATTTTGCAGGCCTACAACGTAAGAAATTGACCTCGGCCCTCCTCATTGCCCTATTTTCCTACCTCGTCGGAAGCGTATTTTCCTGCTTTTTATGTCGAATTTTATAATATTACATATATTTTTTGTGAATTTGTGAAAAATGTTCAATTTTTGCTTGAAAATACTTTTTTAAGCCTTCAAAAAAAATTTGTGTTTTTTTTCTTTACTTTTTTGGGGAGAAGTGTTAAAATATATTTGTAAATCGGTTGTACGAAACCGAAACAAAATTTTTGCTCATCATTTTCCCCCTAATCATATAGGTAACCGCCTTGAAATCGCAATGATTTCAAGGCGATTATCTTTCTTGCGGTTTTATAAAACTTTGGCTCCTTCAAAAAGAGGCTCGAAAGAGTGAAAATCACTCCGCCAAGAAGAATTGACTCTATGTCAAATGTTAGGGTGGGATAAAAAACAATCTAAAAAGCCTTCCCCTGTCGGGGAAGGGGGACCGCCTAAGCGGTGGATGAGGAGTTTCTTATAAATTGTTCACCTCATCCGTCTTGCTCCGCAAGCCACCTTCCCCATCTGGGGAAGGCTTAGTAAATATAAATCCGTATATCCAATTCTTAAGGTTCTATAATAAAGGTTGAGATATTTTTTCTCATACCCCAATATTTGACATAGAGCCGAAGAATTTAAGAAGAAATAGCCTCCTCAATGGCGGTTGTCAAGTCCTCCACGCAGGCTTTGCAAAGCCCTTCTTCCCCCTCTGCCAAGATGCGAATGACCGGTTCCGTCCCCGAAGGCCGCACCAACAATCGCCCCCTCCCCTCCAATTTCCTTTGGGCAAGTTGGAGGGCTTTTTGCACCCTTTCCATTGTCAAAATCTTTTCCTTCTCCCTTTCCTTGACGGAAATATTCCGTTGAATCTGCGGATACAACACCAACGGCGCAACCAACCCCGATAGCGCGCTCTTTTTTTCAATGAGCACCTCCATCACTTTGAGTGCCGTAATGATGCCGTCACCCGTTCCGCCGTATTTGGAAAAGAGAATGTGGCCCGATTGCTCGCCTCCCAACGCAAAACCGCCCTTCGCCATGCAGGCATGGATGTGTTTATCTCCCACCGAGGTACATTCCAGGTGAATGCCCAGCTCCTTCAATCCCTGCCGAAGCCCAAAATTCGACATCACCGTAGCAACGACGGTGTTTTGGTGGAGTTCGCCACGCTCCTGCATATAGCGCGCAAAGAGATAGAGCATCTGATCCCCGTCCACCAAATTCCCCTTTTCATCCACGCAAAGGCAACGGTCGGCATCCCCGTCAAAGGCAAACCCCACATCCAACCCCTTCTCTTTAACAAACGTCTGCAAACTCTGCGGATGCGTTGAGCCACAAGCCACGTTGATGTTGGTGCCGTTGGGCTCCGCTCCTAGGCAATATGTAGTTGCACCCAAGCCGTCAAACACCACTTTTGCGATATGCCAAGCGCTCCCATTGGCGCAATCAAGCCCCACTTTCCACCCTTTAAAAGAGTGCATTCCGAGTGAAATTAGTCCGCCAACGTAACGGTTTCTGCCGGCAACGTAATCGACGGAACGGCCAATCTGCGCTCCCTTGGCATAGGGCAGAGTCGGAGCTTCCCCATTTAAATGCCTTTCCAGCAAGGCAAGCACATCCTCCCCCATCTTCTCTCCCTGTCCGTTGAACAGCTTGATGCCGTTGTCCTCGTAAGGATTGTGGCTGGCGGAGATCATGATCCCACCGTCAAATCCGTCCGCCCGCACGACGTAAGCAACCGAAGGCGTGGTGGTTACGTGGAGCAAATAGGCATCCGAGCCCGATGCCGCCAATCCCGCAACGAGCGCAGCCTCCAACATATACCCCGAACGCCTGGTGTCCTTGCCGATGACAATTCGCGCGCGTTTTTCTCCTCGTTGGGAAAAATGCCATCCAAGCACTCTCCCCACCAAAAAGGCCCGTTCGGGAGTGAGTTGCCCATTCGCCTCTCCACGAAATCCATCTGTTCCAAAGTAAGCTCTCCTCATACATGGTACCCCCGTTTTATCTTTTTTGCCCTATTTCACCCGCCTTGAAAATGCAATTTTCGGGCAAAATTCCCCCCACATTGGAGAGTGGATACACAAAACTGCCTCTCCCCACCACCGTACCGGGGTTCAGCACGCAATTACATCCAATTTCCACCCCGTCACCAAGCAAACTGCCCAGCTTTTTTCTGCCCGTGGGCAGACAAACCCCCTCCCCCTTTATTTTGATCGGCGCTCCGTCCAATCGCAAGTTGGAAAGTAGCGAACCGGCACCCAGGTGTGCGTTGAAGCCCAAAATACTGTCCCCAATATAGTTAAAGTGAGGGGCTTTCACTCCGTCAAAAAGAATGGCATTTTTAATTTCCGTTCCATTCCCCACCACGCAGTTTTTCCCCAAGAGCACACCTCCACGCAGATAGGCATTCGGCCGAATTTCACAATCGCAATCCACAATGCACGGAGGCAGAAGAATGGCGGTGGGCGCGATAATGGCGCTCCGATGTGCCCACACTTCGTGGGCAATCTCCTCAAACTCCCACCGATCTAAAGAGTGTCCTAGTCCGCGCAGAAAACTGTTTAAGGAGTTCAACCCTTCCCACGGAGCGTCAAAAGCGGAAAGATAGCCCCCACTTCTGGAGTGGGCGTAGTCAAATAAATCAGAAAACATAGCCATACTTCATTATATTGAAAAAAGCGAAAAAATGGAATAGTTGGAGAGATTTTTTTCTCAATTTCCTTTTGTGCGAGGAGAAAAACACAAATCTATATAATTCGATAAAATAATTCAAAATAAAAATGACGTTGCGTAGAAAAAAGGATTGCAAAAAAAGGAAAAATGAGCTATAATATAGCCTGAACAATGCAAACGTACTCGTAGTGTAATTGGATAACATAACGGCCTCCGACGCCGTCGAGTCTGGGTTCGAACCCCAGCGGGTACACCAAAAATAGCAACCTTGCGAGGCAAGGGTGCTATTTTTGCGTGTGCGAGTTGGAATGCAACGAGACGGCGTAGCCGTCGAGGATGGGACGAGTATATGACGATTACGCTACAAAATCCGACCGCGGTATCCTCTATGTGCGAAAAGAAAATCTACGCTGACATTATTACAAGGCGTATTTGACAAAAAACGGATAGGTAAAAATTTGATGAGAATTTTTCTAGTCCATGTTACAACGTGGCATTTCAACTAATTTATTTCATCAAGAATAATTCATTTGGTTCTATCGAAAATTTTTCATAAAGCAATTGTATGCTATCATATCCAGGCTTCTTTTTGCCTAAAAGCCATTGACTAATCGTTGTTTGATTAACACCTAAAATATCGGCTAATTTTTGTTGGCTTAAATTATTTTCAATCATAATATTTTTTATTACATCAATATAGGGATAATTCATAGAAATATTATATCAAATATAAGGTCAAAAGACTTGACATAGGTCAAAAGACCTGATATAATATAATCAATTAGTGCTTAGCACAATAAAACTAAGGAGAAAAATTATGAAACAGAAGCAGCAAAAAGAACCAGTAGTTACCATGCCTAAGGGCAAACTTTGTAGTGATCATTGTCGTGATTGTACATATTTTGATACAAGTCGCCCCGAAGCCTCGGGTAGTGGCTATTATAGATGTGCAAAACGCGGCTCTTATCATAGTGGAGATGAATGCGCTTGCAGCAGTTTTGTTCGAGGCTAAAAAATTGTGGAGGAGGAGCGTGTAAATCGCTCCCCCTCCCTTTATTTTCAACAAAAAATATTACTATGTATTATATTCAACAAAACATTTTAACGGAAATCATTCAGACAATTGGGGATTCGCCCATAGAATCAGGTGGAATTATTGGTTGGCGTAATCATACGATATGTACGTATTATTTTGATAAAACCAATATACAATTTGAAGCTGAATATACGCCTAACGTAGAAAAATTGAATCAAATTATTAAACATTGGGCGAAAGATGGAGTTACTTTTATAGGAATTGTTCATAGCCATCCAAACGGTTATAATAGACCTTCTATAAGTGATGAGATTTATGTTCGAACATTAATGGAGGATAATAAATCTTTAACAAAACTTATTTTTCCGATTTTAACAAAGGTAAATGGAAACATTAAAATTGATTTTTATGAATTTGTTGAAAAATTTTCCCCAATAAAAGTAATTTGCGTTGAATAAATCTTTCGAAGAATATTGTAAGGTTTACCAAGCAGTAAGGCAACGGACTTTGTCCCTCGTCATTTAAGCGCCCACCCCCCAGCGGGTACATCCACCCACCCAAAATCAAAAAAACACAGCCAAGAGGTTTTCCTCAAGGCTGTGTTTTCTTCCTATTTAAATTTATTTCTCGTCCTTTTCTTCTTCAACGTCCGTGATAACGCTCAACGGAAGCACCAACAATCCTTCGTAAATTTTCTTGTACTGACGGATTTCTAAAATCGCTTTTCCATCGTCCGTCGAGGAAAGTTGCTCGTTCATTTTATACATTCTACAAGCATTAAAAAACTGATTAACCCCCACCAGGGATGCGATGAACAACACCATGGACACGCAACCCATCACAATCGTAGGCACCAAATAGGTGTCGTCGGGCGTGGAGAAATTCTGCGCCAACATCCACGCGGTTGCCACCAAAACCGCAAGAAAAGGAAGAGTCAACCCCACAAATAACAAGCCCGCTTTTAAGCGACGTTTGGACAGCACGGCTCGTCTTTCCTTCTGCTTTTCCAACACTTTCTTGACGTAGGGAGCTTCCTGCGCGCAAAGCTCGTCATATCTCTTTTGAAAGACTTCGTGGAATTCCTGCTTGATGATATCCACTGCGGAAAAGCCCAAATCGTACTCCATCTCCTCCATGCCACCTTCTAAATATTCTTCCACAAGCACGTCGGGATCGGTAAAGTTTGCCGTTTTTGCGCGCCAATAACCAGCGGACGCCTCCGTTGCCACTTCATCATATTCAAGCGCCTTTTCGTAGACGAGTTCTGCCGCTTTAAAGCTCCCCTCCGCCAACAATTTTGCGCCTTCCTTACAGGTGTTTTCATAGATTTTTTTACGCTGCGCCAACGCCTCTTCCTTCTGTTTGCGAACACGTTCCGCCTCTTCAGGGGACAAATCCACCAAATCCTCGTCGTCCACCTCAATCACTTGCATGGGCAACGGAATGGAATCTTCCTCGTCAGCGCCCTCTAAATCGGGCAAAACGACGGCGATTTCCTCCCCAGCTTCCTCTACATCCTCCTCTTCGGGGGCCAATTCATCCGTAACGTCTACATAACCGTCTTTCGTCTTTTTCAAACGAATGCCTCTGCCCATTACGTCATCAATAATTCTTTCTTCCATAGCAAACTTCCTTTTTTGTTTTTGGCTCCTTCACACTTCTCGTTTGATTTTTGACGAAGCCTTATTTTTTATATTCTTCTTCGGACAGAGCAAACGGGCTCCGCCAAATAGATTTCTTCTCCGGGCAAACGGTAGACAATACGTATGCCTTGCATTTTCCACGATAACGGCTCTTCGCCCATTCGCACAGTTCCCTGTTTTCAAACCACGCCAAAATGCCACTTCCAGAACCCGTCATCGTCACCCCTAAAGGAGAGAAGGAACGCGCCTCTTTTTCCGCCCTTTCCACGTCGGGATTGAGGTTGACCGCGGACACGAAAAGGTCGTTCATCAAATACATGCCCCCCTCGTTTATCCTTTTTTTTAAAAGTAGATCAATCAATTCCTGCGTGGGTTCGCCCCGATAAGCCAGCGTTTTGGGGAGCTGATCATACATGGAAAAACACGCCTTGGAAGACACACCTGTTGACGGGCAAAGCAACAAAAAATGCAATCGTTCTTCAATGGGCAACTTCGTTAATTGTTCCCCTCTGCCCTGCATGCGCTGAAATCCTCCCACACGCATATAGGCGGTGTCGCTGCCCAACGATTGAGCAAGCTTGGTCAACGCGTCCTCGTCCGTAATGCCATACAGCTTCGCCATGCCATTTAAAACGCCTGCGCTGTCCGCAGAAGAACCGCCCAATCCTGCCCCCATAGGGATATTTTTGAACACCGTAATATCGGCACCGGTTGTCCCAAACGTCTGGCTGAAACATTCTGCCGCGCGAAGCGCGACGTTCTCCTCGGGGGGAATACATTCACTGCCCATGCCGTGCATGGTTACGCTTGAAAGGCAATCTTTCCGCTTTTTGAGAAGGATATAATCAAACATATCCACGCTGGCCACCAGGGAATCGAGAAGATGATAGCCATTCTCCACCCCCTTAATCTCCAGCGTAAGATTGATTTTTGCGTATGTTTTTATTCTTGCCGTATTCATTCTGCTTCCATTATACGCTCTTTTTTAAAAATACGGTGAGATTAGCCTCACCGTATTCTATTTTACCACACTTTTCCATAAATTACAATGCCTTTTAAGAACTTTCTTTCGTTTTTTTTCTGTTTTTTGAAAATTAGGCTATGTTAAAGAGAATGGTTGCTGTGCATGAGCCAAAAATCACTCCCGCATTTGGCGATACACAAAAATGCGTTCCCCGCGCTTTAAGGGAAACTCCAAATTCGGGTTACTCTTTTGCAACTCTTCCGGCTCGCAGAGCAGGCGTTTGGAAAGCCCCCATAAATCCTCCCCTGCCTCCGTCATGAACACAGAAAAGGCGCTGTCGTTTTCGGGATAAGCCTCTCCTTCCGCCACTTCGGCTACGTATGACCACGCGCGATGTTCGTAGGCGCGGAGCGTCATCTTCAACGTCCCTTCCGCTTCCGTTTCTCCCGTCTTTTTCCGACGAATGGTCAATCCGCAAACGAGGCAATCCGCCTCCATCATTTCCCCATCCCCTTCCAATGCAAAGACGAAGGGTAGGGTGAGCGAAGCCGTCCGATGCGTTCCCTCTTCATTTTTGAGAATGACTTCCGCAAGGATAGCACCTTCCGCTTCCCAACCTTTTTCCCCTTTACGAAGGGTGATTTCCGTGCGAGGAAGCACCGAAGCCTGCAGAGTAAATTCCCCGTCTACGTCGGGGGATAAAATGGCATCTCCCTGCACACGTTCCATGCCTTTGAACTGTCTCATCAAATACATACCCCCCTCGTTTTGCTTTTTTAAGTCCATTTTCGAGGTGAGGGAATACGCGTCTTCCCAAATGGAAATTTCCTCTTTTATGCACAGTTGGCACTCCGCCAAAAGAGTGTACGAAAGCACAACGTGACTGGTTTTCTTCTCCTCGTCAATGCTTGCGGAAAGATGGGCGGATTTGACAAACACCTTCCCCCCTGCCACCACTTTCCCAAACGCTTCCTCGCTCGGTAAAGACATCTTGAATGGCAGAACGCGCTCCAGCGAACAAAGACTTCCGTCCGTTTTTAAAACGCAGATGTGCAAACTCATCTCCCCTTCCATGTCGATTTGCCCACTCGTTGCCTGCATACGACTAATCACTGCTTGCTCGCTATGCAAAAGAATATCCCCGATACAATCGGTGTCAAATTCGTCCTCGCCTTCCACCTCTCCGCTGACGGCGATCATACGGGAAAAGGAAATGTTCTCCTTTTTTCCAATCAACCCCTCTCCGCCCATCAGATATTCCATCTGCTTGACGCCGTACACCGCAAGGGAAGCGTCAACGACAACGGATACGTACAGCCCAGAGCCTTCCCGCCGCCACGTAATGTTTTCGGTGGAAAAGGAAGCCTTGACAAAGCAAGCAGGCGTTACGTCCGCGTGTTCCGCCTTGTGGAAAAATTCTGCGCCGCGCTCCACGCGACAGATTTTTTTATCCAAATCTTCATAGACGAGGCAAAGCAAAAGCTTCCCCCCATATTGCACTTCACCGTCCAAGCAAGTGCTTTCCCCCGGCACTGCCTGCGCGTGGACGGCCAAAATTGCGCCAATTTCACTGCCCGGCAGACGACATTCAACGATGGATTGACTCTTGATCGGGCAAATCTCCCCGACGTAACGATAGGTTTCAAACTGTGGTTTCATAGCAAACTCCTCCATTTTTTCTCATTTATCTATACGCGAGCGAAGAGGGGATTAGAACAAAAAGGGAAAAATGCGCATACTTTTCCCAAAAATGGGGCATACTTGGGGTATGATTAAGCCGACAAAAAATATCCAAGAGGTCAAACAAATGGTGAAAAACTGCGCCACCAAACGAGTGGCGGTGCGTGTCAATTTAGGCCGTAATAAGATCATGAGTTATTCGGGCGTATTGTCAGGGATATACCCTGCTCTGTTTACAGTTTTGCCTGATGAGGAAGGGTTTTTAGGAAAGACGTCCTATTCCTACTCGGATGTATTGTGCGGAACGGTAAAAATAAAGCAGTTATAAATTAGAACAGGTCAAACAGTGTTGCGGTGCAAAGGAATTTGCGCCGTTTTTTCTTTCTCCGCTTTTCCATTTCCTATTATGTAAGTATGTATATCCCCTCTATTTCCTTGAAAAAAATGATAAGAAAATACAAAAAATACCTTTAAAAACTTGAATTATTTTCCAGTTTGTGATATAATGGTGAAGTATAATAAATTTTGGAGGTTCATTATGGACTTATTAATGCTAATCGTTTTATTTGGCGTTATCTTGGCCGTATCCTTCGCTGCTTTAAACTTCTATTTGACGAAGAAAAAGCCGGAAGGATCTGAAAAAATGCAAGAAATCGCCGCTGCTATCCGAGAAGGCGCAAATGCCTTTATCAACTACGAATACAAAATCGTAGCCATCATCGGCGGTTGTATCGCTGTGCTTTTAGGCCTTGTCATCTCTTGGGAAACAGGTGTTTCCTTCGTTATCGGCGCGGTGATGAGCGCTTGCGCAGGCCTCGTCGGCATGAAGATTGCCACCTACGCCAACGTACGCGTTGCCAATGAAGCAAACCTCACCAAAAACACCGGTAAAACGGTTAAGGTTGCCTTCCGTGGCGGTTCCGTTATGGGCCTTTGCGTGGCAGGCTTTGCATTGTTTGGGATTTTGATCGTCTACTTCCTCTTCGGCGTTGGTGGCGGTATGTTGGAAGTCAATGCAGGCGAAGTTGTACATAAACTTAACCCCATCACCGGACAGCAATACAATCTCTCTTTGATTTTATCCGGCTATGCGCTTGGTTGCTCTATCATTGCTATGTTCAACCGTGTCGGCGGTGGTATTTACACCAAAGCGGCGGATATGGGCGCTGACCTCGTTGGGAAAACGGAAGCGCACATTCCCGAAGATGACCCTCGTAACCCTGCAACGATTGCAGACAACGTTGGGGATAACGTTGGGGACGTTGCCGGGCTTGGGGCTGACCTTTTGGAAAGTTACGTAGGCGCTATTATGTCCTGCGCAATCTTGGCCATTGAGTTGTTTACCCACGGCGCGTTCGCTTCCACTTCTTTGTATGCTAAAATGATTCTGTTCCCCATTTTGTTTGCGGGTATCGGCTTGATCGCCTGCGTTTTGGGGATTGCTTCCCTCTTGTTCCGCAAGAAATTGTCGGATAATCCCCATTTCGAGCTGAACATGGCAACCTGGATTTCCGCAGGGCTTGCCATCGTCTTTGGCTTCGTTCTCTGTTTCTTCCTCTTTAATGGAGAATCCAACGAAGATTTCATCAGCCTTGGCTTTAAAATTGGTAAACTCACCCCTTGGGTGGCTGCAGCTATCGGTATTGCTGCCGGCATTGTCATCGGTATCATTTCCGAATATTACACGAGTTATGACTATAACCCCACGAAAGGTATTGCGCAAGCCAGCAAGGAAGGCCCTGCTTTGACCATCACGCAAGGTATGGCAACGGGTATGATTTCTTGTATGTTGCCCGTCGTTTGCCTTGGCGCAGCAATCTTTATCTGCTATATGCTCGGCGGTATGTATGGCGTCGGCTGTGGCGCTATGGGTATGCTTTCCTTCGTTGCAACCACCGTTTCCGTCGATACGTACGGCCCCATTAGTGATAACGCAGGCGGTATCGCAGAAATGAGTGGCTTGGATAAGGAAGTGCGCACCATCACCGATAAATTGGACAGCGTTGGAAACACCACCGCCGCTATCGGGAAAGGCTTTGCTATCGGCTCGGCAGCGCTTGCAACCATGTCCATGATGAGTAGCTATTTGTATTCCTTCGTAGACACTTTGACGTTGAATATCATGTCGCGCGACGTTTTGGTCGGCGCAGTAATCGGCGCAGCTTTGCCCTACTTGTTCAGCGGTATGTTGATCAATTCCGTTGCGAAAGCAGCCCGCAATATGGTGCAGGAAGTTAGAAGACAGTTTAAGGAAATCCCCGGGATTTTGAACGGAACGGCAAAGCCCGATTATAAGACCTGTATCACCATCTCTTCCCAGGGCGCATTGAAGGAAATGATTGCCCCTGCCATCGTTGCCATTGCATTCCCCGTTGTTTGCGGGTTCTTGTTCGGGGCATACTTCGTTGGTGGTATTTTGATTGGCGCAACCTTGTCCGCGATTATGTTGGCCATTTTCACAGGCAACTCTGGTGGCGCTTGGGATAACGCGAAGAAATTTATCGAATCGGGTGGTGTAGAAGGCGAAGGCAAAGGCACGCCTACCCACGACGCAGCCATTGTTGGCGACACCGTTGGGGATCCCTTAAAGGACACCGTTGGCCCCTCTTTGGATATTTTGATTAAGATCATGAGCACCGTTTCCCTCGTATGCGTAGTGGTCTTCTCCGAATTTAATTTGATGTCCTTATTCTTCTAAGAAAAGAACGTAGATAAAAACAGGGTTCATACGAACCCTGTTTTT
>JAFTMD010000077.1 GCA_017452585.1 Clostridia bacterium | reverse complement strand
GTGCCTGAAGGGAAGAAGAGTATGGCGTTCACCCTCACGTTTACGCCCGACGCCAACGTGGAAAAGGCGTTTACGCCCGAGGTGTTGGATGGCTATGTGAAGAAAATTCTTGGCAACCTCAAATTTAAGCTTGGGATTGAACTTAGATAATGGCAAAACGAGAACAAAAATTAGAAACCTTAGGTTTTTTCAACGTTGATAAACCGTCGGGAATGACTTCTTCGACAGTTGTCAATAAATGCAAATGGTTGTCGGGCGTACCCTGTGGGCACATGGGGACGCTCGATCCTTTGGCGAGCGGTGTTTTGCCCGTGGGAGTGGGCAACGCGGCGCGCCTGTTCAATTATTTTTTGGAAAAGGAAAAAGTGTATATTGCCGAGTTTACTTTCGGGGTAGAATCGGACACGTTAGACTCTACGGGAAATCTCGTGCGAGGGGGGCATGTCCCTGACGAAGGAGAAATTTCTGCCGTATTGCCTCAATTTTTCGGGGATATTATGCAGATTCCGCCCAAGTACAGCGCAAAGAATATCAACGGCCGTAGGGGGTATGAATTGGCGCGCGCAGGGATTGAGTTTGAACTGGAAGCAAAAAAGGTTCATATTTACGGCATGGAAGTTTTGGGAAAGGTGGAAGATAAAGAGGACACTTTCCGTATTCAAATTCGTTGCGGTGGGGGAACGTACATTCGTTCTTTGGCGCGCGATATTGCGGAGGCGTTGGGGACGAAAGCGGTGATGAGCGCGCTTCGTCGCACCCAAAGCGGGGTGTTTATGATTGAAAAAAGTATTCCTTTCTCCCTCTTGGAGGAAGATCCTTCCGTGGAAGTGTTGCAATCCTATCTCATTCCGACGGAGAGTGTGCTTCCGTTTGAACGGCTCCCCTTGACGGAAAAACAAGAGAAAAAGTTGTTGCAAGGGCAGCAGGTATGCGTTGAGCAAGAAAATGGGCTGTATAAACTCTATCAAGAGAATAGCTTTTATGGGATTGCGGAAGTGGTGAACGGACAGGCGAAAGCAAAGACAAAATTATGTTAAAGACAGTTTGGTTTTCAAAACAGGACAATCGAAAACAGGGCGCGGTGATACTGCTTGGCGGGTTTGACGGCCTCCACGTTGGACATCGACAACTCCTTGCGCGGGCAAAGGAGAGTGGGCTTCCCGTTGGCGTGATGACTATGTCGGGCGTCAAACAGGAAAATAGCCTGTTCACCTTTGCAGAACGGGAAAAAATCTTCCAATCTGCTGGGGTGGATTTTACGTTTGAGCTTTCCTTTGATGAAGTGAAAGATCTCACGCCCGTCGAATTTTTACAGCTTTTAGAGAGTGCATTTTCCCCCAAATGCTTCGTTTGCGGCAGTGATTTTCGTTTTGGGAAAAACGCAGAAGGAAATGCGCAAAATATAAAAGAAGCCACCCAGGTATGCGTTGACGTACTTCCGTTGTTAAAAATCAACGAGGTGAAGGTCAGCTCAAGCTGCATTAAAACGTTGTTAAAAGAGGGGGATCTTCCCACCGCCAATCAATTGCTTGGCCACCCCTTCTTCCTTATGGGAGAGGTGTATCGCGATAGACAAGTGGGGCGGAGTATCGGTTTTCCGACAGCAAATATTTCCTATCCGCAGGATAAATTCCCTTTAAAGCTGGGCGTTTATGAAACGCGGGTTGAAGTGGACGGCGTCGTGTATAAAGGGATCACGAACTACGGCGCAAGGCCGACTTTTGACAACGGAGAAATTGTTACGGAAACCCATCTTTTGGGGTTTGACGGAAACCTTTACGGGCGGACGTTGCAGGTGGAATTTATCCGCTTTTTGCGTGAGAATAAACGCTTTGAAAGCGTCGAGCAATTACAGGCGCAATTAGAAAAAGACAGTAGGCAGGTACGAGATCAATGATTAAATTTGGCCCAAGTGGCAACAGTGAAAGCTTCTATACAGAGGGATTTTCCCACACCGAACAAGCGGCTTCGTACGTCAAAAAACGTGGGTTGGATTGCTTTGAATATTCCTTTGGCAGAGGGGTGAGAATGTCGGATGAAACCGCCCACGCCATTGGCGAAGCATTTGCAAGAGAAGGGGTGGAAATTTCCGTTCACGCTCCCTATTTTATCAATTTTGCCAATCCCGATGACGAGATGGCGTCTAAATCGTTTGGCTACGTGTTAGACAGCGCGGTGATGGTGCGTAAAATGGGCGGCAAGCGAATTGTTTTTCACCCCGCAGCACAGGGAAAAGCCAAACGCGAGGAGGCGGTTGCGCTCACGGAAGAACGGTTGAAGAAGCTTCGTGATTTGATTTACGAACAGGGCTTGAACGACCTTATTTTCTGCCCTGAAACGATGGGAAAACTTGCCCAAATCGGCACGGTGGAAGAGATTACGCGTTTTTGCAAAATAGATCCTATTTTCGTGCCGTGCATTGATTTTGGACATATCAATGCTAGAGAGCAGGGAAGTTTGAAGACGGTGGCGGATTATAAAGATCGCCTCGCCTACATGATTGCCGAACTTGGCATGGAAAAAATGAAACATTTCCACGCCCATTTCTCTAAAATTATGTACTCCGCTAAGGGGGAAATCAAACATCTGACCTTTGAGGACATGGTATACGGGCCCGAATTTGAACCGCTTGCGGTTGCGCTTAAGGAGTTGGAATTAGAACCCTATTTGGTGAGCGAATCGGCGGGAAAACAGGCAGAAGAGGCCGAATATATGAAAAAAGTATATTTTAGCCTGTAAAATTGGTAAAAATCTATCTATTACCACTTGACGAAAGGGGAATTTTTTGGTAAAATGGTATAGGTATCTACTCGAAACCGAATTGAACCAGGTTTTAGATGGCTGATTTCATCTAATACAGCGTTAAAATCCTCGGTAAACCATTGCGGTTGCCCTGCGGTTTTGCATCGTCTTCTCCAAAATCAGCTCAGTAAAAACTGCTTTGAGGCTGGTTCAATTCGGTCTCGAGTGGCTAGAGAAGTAGCCTTCTCTATCGTGAGGAGTATGAACGTATGGTTACAAATGGTAAAAAGCTTTTTGATTTATTGAACGTAGACGCAATTTTTATCACTTGCGAATATCAGATGCGTTACGTCACGGGCTTTGCTGCCGAAAACGGCGGGGTGCTCGTGAACAAAGATGGCGTAACCCTTTACACCGATTCGAGATATATCGAAGCGGCGGAGAAACTCTTTCAAAACAGCAAAGTAACTCCCGTCCTTTGGGGTGGGAAAACGTGGAAAGACGTGCTCAGTGGCTATCAGCGCGTTGCCATTTCCTTTGCGGAAACAAGTCATGCCGACGTTTTAAAATTGCAAGAGATCGGCATGGAGTTGGTCAACGCGGACGAAGCGTTTAAAAAGGCGATGACGGTGAAAAACGAGTGGGAACTTTCCTGTATTCAAAAGGCTTGTGAAATTGCAGAGGACGCCTTTTTAGCTCTCCTTCCCGAAATTAAAGAAGGAATGACGGAAACGGAGGTTGCTGCCCTTCTCGAATACAACATGAGAAAGCTTGGTGCGCAGGGCGTTTCCTTTGATACGATCGTTGCGTTTGGCGCGCACGCGGCTGTTCCTCATCATGAGACGGGAAACACGAAACTCCAATTTGGCGACGAAGTGTTGATTGATTTTGGTTGCCGTGTCAACGGCTACTGCTCGGACATCACACGCACCTTCCTCTTTGGGGATGACGGCAAGCACGAATCCTTTAAAAAGGCATACGCCGCCGTTTTGAAAGCGCATACGCTGGTCAAAGAAAAATTGACGGCGGGAATGACGGGAAAAGAGGCAGACGCAATCGCGAGAGATTATTTAAAAGAGCAGGGCTATGGAGAACTCTTCACCCATTCGTTGGGACATGGTATCGGGCTCAACGTGCATGAATTTCCCGGGGTTAGCCCTAGGAGTGAATCGGTCTTGGAAGACGGCATGGTCTTTTCGGACGAACCGGGCGTATACGTCGCCGGGGAATATGGGATCCGCATTGAAGATACGGTGACCTTACAAAATGGAAAAGTTGTGAGTTTCATGAAAAAGACAAATCGTGAACTCGTGATTTTATAAATTATTAGGCGATGCCGCATTTAACGTTTGATTAGCAAATTTTGTGTTTCGACGAGAAAAATGCAAGAAAGACAAGCTTTTTGTGAAGGCGCAGAATGTAAATATCTGCAACGGAACAAAAAACATAGCATTTCGCAGGATTTTTCCATCGAAAATCAAATGAGAAGTGGGACAGAGCCAATTATTAAAAGAAAAAAATTATAATCGTAATAAAGGAGAAAATCAATATGGCACAGATTTTGGCAGGCGATATTCGTAAAGGCGTAACCTTCGAATACAAGAGTGGCGTTTACACCGTACCGGAATTCCAGCACATAAAACCCGGCAAGGGCGCAGCGTTCGTTAGAACGACGCTCAAGAACGTAGTAACCGGTCAGGTTTTGTCCAACGAAACCTTCAACCCCACTACGAAACTTGAAACCGCGCAGGTTGAAACGAAGAAGATGACCTATTCCTACTTTGATGGCGAATTCTATGTATTCGTAGACGAAGAATGGAATCAGGAAAACCTTACCCTCGACCAGGTAGAAGACGCACTCAAGTATATCAAAGAAAATGACACCGTAACCGTTAAATTCCTTTACGGCAAGGCATTCTCCGTTGAACCCGAAAACTTCGTTGAACTTAAGTTTATCGAAGCAGAAACTGGCGTTAAGGGGAACACCGCTACCAACGTTATGAAGAACGCTCAGGTATAAACGGTCGCAACCATTCAGGTTCCCATGTTCGTAGAAGAAGGCGAAACCATCCGTATCGACACGAGAACGGGTGAATACATGAGCCGTGTATAATGCGCGTTTTGTGAAAAATTTTTGATTGATCAAGCAGCAGGATTTTCAAGATCCTGCTGCTTTTTATGGAGTAAGTATGAGAGCAGTCGTTCAAAGAGTAAAAAAGACACAGCTTCACGTGGAAGGGGAATTGATTTCTGAAATTCCCTTTGGCCTCACCGTATTTTTGGGCGTGAAAACGGGGGATACGGAAAAGCAGGCAGATTATATTGCGAAAAAAATTGCTGGGCTTCGCATTTTTGAGGATGAAAACGGCAAGATGAATTTGTCCGTCAAAGATGTGGGGGGAGAGGTGCTTCTCGTTTCTCAATTTACCCTTTATGGGGATGCGTCCCATGGCAATCGTCCCAGCTTTACCCTTGCCGAACGTCCCGAGCGCGCTGAACCGTTGTATGAATATACGGTTAAGGCGGTGGAGAGTTATGGGATTCCCGTCAAGAAGGGGATTTTTGGGGCGGATATGCAGATTTCTCAACACTACGATGGGCCGGTTACCATTTTATTGGAAATGGAATAAGGAAATTGGCGTTTATAGTACAAGTGCAACGATACGAATGTCGCAATTCCGGAAGGGATTGCGACATTTTTTCTTTAAATAGGGGAAGAAGGGTGTTTTTTTGGAGTATATAGTAAGTTTTTTAAAAAATGATGAAAAACTTTCCTAAAAAAAGAGGATTTTGTCCACTTTGTGTCGAATATATAAATATAGGGATAAAATCGCAAACTTTTAAGGGAAAGAAAAAAGTTTTAATGGGAGGTGGTAGATTGATCGGAAATAGATTTGATTCCGAATTTGCAGCGTTTTTGCGCACGCTGAAACAGAAAAATGACATTGTCGAAGTGATTAGAAGCTATGTCGCGCTCGATCGCAAAGGCGGAAATTATTGGGCGTGTTGCCCCTTCCATCATGAAAAAACGCCCTCCTTTGCCGTCAACGAAGGGGAACAATTCTATCATTGTTTCGGTTGTCAAGAATCGGGGGACGTCATCAAGTTTGTGCAGGAAATTGAGTCCACTGATTTCATGGGCGCCGTGCGTATTTTGGCGGCAAGAGCGAAAATGACCGTCCCTGAAAATGATTTTGACAGTGAAGAAGCGTCGAAAAAGAAGAAAAAGCGGGACACCATGGCGCAGATTTTGCGGGATACGGCTCGTTTTTATCTTAACAATCTATACGGCGGAGACGAACGCGCGGACGCCTATCTCTTGTATATTCAAGACCGCGGATTGGCGCCCAGCACGATTAAGAAATTTGGGCTTGGCGCTTCGTTGGATTTCAACGCCTTGCCCCAATATTTGCGCGGGAAAGGGTATACGCAAGAGGATTGTATAGATTGTGGCGTACTCACCCGTAATGAAAAGAGTGGACGAGTGTT
>JAFTMD010000010.1 GCA_017452585.1 Clostridia bacterium | reverse complement strand
GTGTAACTTCGAAAATTACCTATAAGAAATTGGATAATCCCGATCCGAATGCGGCGCGCACCCGTCATCTCTTTTCAGCCACAGAAATGGATGGGTTGGAAATTGCGCAATATCAAGATTATGCAATTGGCAAAATCTTTTTGGAAAAGGACGCTATTCCTAAAACGTCGGTTGGATACGGCGGTATCGTAGGGGCTTATTCGGTCGGTGGGGTGCGTACTTATAAAATCAGCTCTCCTCGCTTTCTGCCCGAAGAAAATGCTTTCTTGGAGTTTGACGCTTACTCAGCAAACACGCAAAAATTGCGTGTATCCATTGAAGTAGCCGACGTCGATACGGAGGAGGAACGCTATTCCTGCGAAGTAGAGGTGAAAGGTGGCGGAAAATGGAAACGAGTGATTTTAGAAGCAGGCGATTTTAAAGGAGAAAAATGCGGCTATACATTGGAAAACTTTGTCCGTGGCAGCGCGTTGGTCTTTGATTGTGCCGAAGAGGAACAGGAGTTTTCCGTTACCAACATATTGTGGTTATAAAAGGCTCTGTCCCATCACTTGGTTGATTTTTTGACGGAAAAATACAGCGAAATACGGCGCAAAATGCTCCTTCAAGGGAGATAGGTAGGGAGATATAAAAATGCACGAAGCGGAAGAAAAACAGGAAATGAAAGAAACGTACGAAACGGAAGAAGCGTACAAAATGGAGGAAAAACAGGAAATGGAAGAAAATAAGAAAAAATCCGGCTATGGATTTTATGTTGTTTTGGCCGCTGTGGTGTTGGGCTCCTTTGGTTTCCGTGCTTGGTGGACGAATACGTTTGGCGGTGTGCAGGTGGACGGCAGTTCCATGGAGCAGACCTTGCAGGACGGAGAAAATCTTTTGATGAAATTTGTCCACGACGGAAAGGGCTTGGAACGTGGCGACATCATTGTGGTGAACGTTGGCGGATATGAAGAATTTGCATCGTCGGAGGTGCAATTTATCATCAAGCGTTTAATTGCCGTGGAAGGGGATAAAGTGAAATGCACGGACGGGCAGATTAGCATTTGCTATGCCGGGACGACGGAATACGTTCCCCTTGTTGAAGAATACGCATACTATGGCGGTATGCCGGGGAAAGACATCACAGATTATGATTTTGCAGAATATGTGGTACAAGAAGGCGAAATCTTTTTCCTGGGAGATAATCGGTTTAACAGTTGTGACAGCCGTTATAAGGAAAGGGGTGGCTCGCACTTAAAAGATCGTCTGTACAAGGAAACCGACGTGTATGGCGTCGTGCCGGAATGGGCGTTGCAACATCAAGAACTCATTGCCAATATCTGTTTTAGATAATGGTTGAGCGCGCAGACAAGTTGATTTGCGCAGAATAGATTTGAAAAAAAGGAGTAAAAAATTATATGAAAATTAGAATTACATCGGACAGCACTTGCGACTTGGGCGCATTGGTAAAGGAAAGAAACATAGGCATTCTGCCCTTGCAGGTAAACCTTGGTGACAAGGCATATCGTGACGGCGTGGATATCGTTCCCGAAGACATCTTCAAATTTGTTGCGGAAACGAATGTTTTGCCCAAAACGGCAGCGCCCAGCATTGGCGAATATGAAGAATTCTTTAAGAAAGAATTGGAAGGCTATGATGCAGTCATTCACTTTAATATCTCTTCCAAGAGTTCCGGTTCGCACAATTTCGCAAAGACGGCGGCGGAAGAATTTGGCAATAAGGTATACGTCATTGACTCGAAAGCGCTCTCTTCCGGGCAGGGCTTGCTCGTTATGAAAGCGTGTGATATGCGTGATGCAGGAAAGAGCGCGGAAGAAATCGTGGATGCGATTTTACAACTTCGCGAACAGGTAAATACTTCGTTTGTGCCCGACAGCTTAGAATATCTTCACAAGGGTGGCCGTGTATCCGGTATGGTAAAGACGGTTGCCGGTATGTTTAAAATTCATCCCCTCATCTATATGGAAGACGGGCAATTAATTCCCGGGAAAAAGTATAAGGGAAAGATGAATATCTTAATCAAGCAGTATGTAGAAGATTTAAAGGAGAAGTATCCTTCTTACGATAAAACGCGTTGTTTTATTACCCATTCCACTGCGGACAAAGAATTGGTAGACGCAGCGAAGGAAAAGGTGAAGGAACTTTTCGAATTTGACGAAGTTTTGGAAACGGTGGCAGGTTCTATCGTCACAAGCCACTGCGGTCAGGGTACAATCGGCGTATTGTTTATTTATAATAAATAAGTAGGTTGCTTTTTCAAATGCCCTACCCAGGTATGGCGTGAATTAACAAGAGAGGGATAAAAGTATGAAGGCTGTTGTTACCGTGACAGGGAAAGATAGTAAAGGTATTATCGCAAAAGTAAGTACCTTTCTCTCCGAAAAAGGCGCAAACATCGAAGACATCTCCCAAACGATTATGGGGGAATATTTTGTGATGATTATGATGGTTAATCTCGATGAACTCAAAGGCGAACTTTCTACGCTTGCGAAGGAATGTGCGACGTTGGGTAAACAGATAGGAATGACTATTTACGTACAGCACGAAGATATCTTCAATGCCATGCACAGCATATAAGCGTCAATAAGGAGTTCGTATGTTTACAAAGAAAGACGTTTTAGAAACGATTGCCATGGTGGAAGAAGAACATCTCGATATCCGTACGATAACGATGGGGATCTCTCTTTTATCTTGCATTCGTGACAGCGCGGAAGAAACAGCGCTTAGCGTGTATAATCTTGTCTGCAGAAAGGCGGAAAATATTGTCAAGACGGCTTCTGATTTGTCGAGGGAGTATGGTATTCCCATTGTCAATAAGCGAGTTTCTGTTACCCCTGTCAGTTTATTGACGGCAAGTTTTCCCGAAAAAGCACCTCTTATCGGTAAGGCACTGGATGATGCAGCTTGTACCCTGGGAATTGATTTTTTAGGCGGATATTCTGCGCTTGTCCATAAGGGCATGGCGGAATATGAACGCATCTTTATCAATACGATTCCCGAAGTTCTTGCCTCTACCAAACGTCTGTGCGCGTCGGTAAACGTGGGTTCTACCAAGTCGGGGATTAATATGGAGGCAGTCAAGCTGATGGGTGAGATATTCAAGCGTGTTGCGGAACTCACCAAAGAGGAGGACAGTTTGGGGGCGGCCAAGCTCGTTGCCTTCTGTAATGCGGTGGAGGACAATCCCTTTATGGCGGGGGCTTTTCATGGCGTTGGAGAGGCGGATACCGTCATCAACGTTGGGGTTTCCGGCCCTGGTGTTGTCAAGCATGCGTTGGAACAGAACCCCTATGCAGATTTGACGGAGGCGGCGGAAATTATCAAACGTACAGCGTTTAAGATCACGAGGGCGGGTCAGCTCGTTGCCAAAGAAGCGGCCAAACGTTTACAGGCACAGTTTGGGATTGTCGATTTGTCCTTAGCACCTACCCCTGCGGTGGGGGATTCGGTTGCCGCCATTTTGGAAGAATTGGGATTGGAAGTCGTAGGCGGTCATGGTACGACGGTTGCGCTTGCTATGCTCAACGACGCAGTGAAAAAGGGTGGCATTATGGCATCCTCTCGCGTTGGTGGGTTGTCGGGGGCATTTATTCCCGTTTCCGAGGATATCGGAATGATTCGTGCGGCGGAGGCTGGAAAAATCAGCTTAGACAAACTGGAGGCAATGACGTCAGTTTGCAGTGTGGGGCTCGATATGATTGCCGTGCCCGGAGATACGCCCGCAACGACGATTTCTGCAATCCTTGCAGATGAAGCGGCGATTGGAATGATCAACAACAAGACGACAGCGGTGCGCATTATTCCCGCAATTGGAAAGAAGGTGGGGGATCAGGTGAACTTTGGCGGTTTGCTTGGCAGAGCACCTGTCATGCCCGTACATAACTCAGATTCCTCGCGATTTATTTTGCGTGGAGGGAATATTCCTGCGCCCATTCACAGTTTTAAAAATTAAATTTGGGTATACCATGTATGCGTTGAGTTAAAAAAATAAATCAAATATAAGGATATAGAAAAGTATGGAAAGAAAAGATGTAGCCAAAGAATTAAAATGGCGTGTAACGGACATTTTTCCCTCTGATGAAGCTTGGGAAAAAGAATTTAAAGAAATAGAAACTCTGTACGGGAATTATGATTTCTCCGTATTTAAGGGAAAATTGGGAAATAAGGAAGATTTATTGGCGTGTTTCTCGTTGAACGACACAATTTCCCGTCGTTTGGAAAAGGTATATCTCTACGCGCATCTTCGTCATGATGAAGATGTACGCGTTGCCCAATACACCTCTGCAAACGCGCAGGTTGGGGCGTTGATCTCCAAGATTTTTGCGCAGTTTTCCTTTATAGAACCTGAACTTACAAGCTTGGATGAAAGTGTTTTGCAAGGCTTTATCGCAGACCCCGATTTTTCGGCGTATGAATATAGACTTCGCAAAATTGCGTCCTCTAAATCCCACGTTTTAAGCGAAGCGGAGGAAAGATTGCTCACGCTTGGTGGGGACGTTATGCGTGATTTCCGCAGTGTATTTGCAATGCTCGACAATGCCAACTTAAACCTTCCCAAGGCAACGTTGCATGGCGAGGAAGTGCAGATGAGCCACGGCCTTTATGGGGTTGCGCTTCGTTCGTTGAATGGGGAAGAACGCAAAGAATGGTTTAAAAAATACTACGGGGCGTATATTAAGCTGATTGACGCCATTGCGCAAACGTATGCCAGCAACGTCAAGAAGGACGTGTTCTATCGTACGGTGCGTAATTACGACAGCTGTTTGGCGATGGCTATGGATAACGAGGATGTGGATATCAAGGTTTACGAACGCTTGGTGGAAACGGTACACGCACACCTGCCTACCTTGCACGAGTATATCTCGCTCAGAAAAAAGGTGACGGGCATGGAAGAACAGCACATGTACGACATCTTCGTTCCTCTTGTGGACAATGCCGAGATTAAAATGCCTTTTGAAGAAGCGTACGAACTTGTCATTGAAGGGCTTGCTCCTCTTGGAAAGGAATACCAAGCTCTCTTGAGAAAGGGGAAGGACGAAGGCTGGATTGACGTTTGCGAAAATGAAGGCAAGCGCAGTGGGGCGTATTCTTCCGGTGTGTATGACACCCATCCGTATGTGCTTTTGAACTATCAGGAAACCACCAACGATATCTTCACGGTTGCGCATGAAATGGGACATTCGTTGCACACCTATAAATCGAATGAAACACAGCCCTACGCGAAGGCTGATTACACCATTTTCTTGGCGGAAATTGCCAGCACAGTGAATGAAGTGCTTCTCTTAAAGCACCTCTATAAAAAGTACGAAGATAAGAATATCAAAAAATATTTGCTCAATTATTACATGGACAGCATTCGTTCCACCTTGTTCCGTCAGACGCAGTTTGCAGAATTTGAACAGATTGCCCATGCAAAAGCGGACGCAGGGGAAGCGTTGACGAAGGAAAGCTTGAACGCTGTCTACTATCAGCTCAATAAGGATTATTACGGCGAAGGCATCATTCACGACGAGGAAATTGCCTATGAATGGGCTAGAATTCCCCATTTCTATAATTCCTTCTACGTATATAAATACGCAACGGGGATTATTTCAGCAATCTCCATTGTAAAACGCATTTTGACGGAAGGTCAGCCAGCAGTGGACGATTACTTCAAGTTCCTCTCTTCGGGTGGAAAGACGGATCCCGTCACCATCTTGAAACAGGCGGGCGTCGATCTTACGACGAAAGCGCCTTTTGAAGCGGCAATGCAAGAATTTAAGGATACGCTTGAAGAATTTAAGAGCCTTCTTTGATTAGGATTTTAACAAAATAGAAAGTAAAACGATGGGGGCAGGTATGCGTTGAGATATACATATCTGCCCTTTGGAGAGAAAAATTATGGCAAACGATATCAATACCATGCCCCACAATCAAGAGGCGGAAATGGCCCTTTTAGGCTGTCTGCTGATGGACAATGAAATTGCGGCGGATATTGTGGATAAATTACATGAAGAGGATTTCTATGCGGAAAGACATCAGGTGATTTTGCGCGCAATGCAACGGGTGTTCAACGATAGAAAACCCGTCGACCTCGTTACGGTGTCCGATCAGTTGGAAAGCGACGCTTGCTTGGATAAGGCAGGCGGAATTTCCTATTTGACCGATTTGACGCAGATTACGCCCTCTTCTGCCAATTATAAATCCTATCATGAAATTGTTTCTCGCGACAGCATGAACAGACGCTTGATTCGCGCTTCTCGAAAAATCATTGAAACGTCTTTGAAAAGTGGGGATGATAGGGAATCTCTCGCCTTTGCGGAAAAGAGTATTTATGACATTTCTCGCCAGGTGGAGCGTTCTGCGCTCCTTGGCATGGAGGAAGGGGACGTCATCAATGAAGTCATTCACAAGTTTGAGATGTTGCAGGCAGATCCTGACTCCTTCCAAGGTATTCCTACGGGATTTAAGCGTTTAGACCGCATAACGCACGGGTTACAGCCCGGCGCGCTCATTGTCTTGGCGGCTCGTCCCGGTATGGGGAAAACGTCGCTTGCCATGAACGTTGTCGAACACGCTGCCCTTAATGCAGGGAAGGTTTGCGCCGTGTTCTCGTTGGAAATGCCTCGTCAGGAAATCATTCAGCGTTTGCTTTGCTCCTATGCCAACGTCAGCATGTCCAAGGCGCTTTCGGGGGAACTCACCGCGAAGGAGTGGAAAAAACTCATGCTTGCGGGGGATCAATTGAAAAAGAGTAAGATTTATATCGACGATTCTTCCCGAGTAACCCCTGCGGAAATTCTCTCTAAATGCAGACGTCTTCGTTCGACGGCAGGTAGTGTGGATTTGATTATGATCGACTATATCCAGCTTATGTCAAGTGGGGATTCCAGGACGGCAGGTTCGGATAACCGAACGCAAGAAGTGGCTTCCATCACGCGTGATTTGAAGATTATGGCGAAGGAGTTAGCCGTCCCGGTGATTGCGCTTTCCCAGCTTAGACGTATTCAATCGAAAGAACCTACGTTGTCCGACCTTCGTGAATCGGGCGCGATCGAACAAGACGCGGATATTGTTATGTTTATCAGCCGTCCCGAAGCAATAGCCACCGCGGAAGAGTTGGCGTCGGGGAAAATTATCAAGGGCGCAGCCGAGTTGATTTTGGCCAAGCACCGCGCGGGCGAACAGGGCAGGGTTGCGTTGAAGTTCATTGGCGAATATACAAAGTTCGTCGACGTGGACGATCAAAACCGAGAGGATGAGCCTCCCGAATTTGGTTCTCGCGCGCAAGCGTACGTAGAAGAAGAGGAGGAATATGAGGCACCGGAAGATGATTATTTGCCTCCAGAACCTCCCTATCGTCCAAAGGGAGATTTAAAATCGACGGAGGATGATGAACTCCCCTTCGAGTAAGCATATAGACGTATGAAGACACAGATAAAATCCATCTCCGCCGAGAGTTTGGCGGAGGCAAAAGAAATTATTGATAACGGCGGCGTTGTGGCCATTCCCACTGAAACGGTGTATGGCTTGGGCGGAAACGCTTTCGATGATGAGGCCGTGCAAAAAATATTTCAGGTCAAGGGCAGGCCTAATGATAATCCATTGATTGCCCACGTGCATGAGGGGTACGATTTGTCGAAAATCATTGATTATGATCCACCCTATGCGAAAAAATTGAGAGAGGCATTTTTGCCTGGGCCGTTGACGCTTGTCTATCCCTCCACGGGGAAGGTCAGCCCTTACGTGTCCTGTGGCCTCAACACTTTGGCAGTGCGTATCCCTTCACACGAGGGGGCGCAGGCATTTTTGAGGGAAGTAGATATTCCCATTGTTGCGCCGAGCGCGAATTTGTCCAAGCACGTCAGTCCCACTTCGGCGCAACACGTCAAGGAAGATTTTGACGGAAAAATCCCCCTCATTTTAGATGGGGGAATGTGTGAAGGTGGCATTGAAAGCACCGTGTGTGACGTTACGGGGGAGATTCCCGTTATTTTGCGTCCCGGATTGATCACGAGGGAAATGATCGCAGACATGGTAGGGGCGTGCGGGGAATATACCCCCGATTTTCAAGCGAAGGAAAAAGTGAAAAGCCCGGGGGTTTTGTACAAACATTACTCTCCTCGCTGCCAAACGGCGCTCTATACAGTGGCGCAAATAGAGTGGGCGCAACGCGCGTGTGCGCATAGCATAGCGGACGGAAAACGGGTGGCTGTGCTGGCTGAAAATGATATGTTGCCCTATTTCAAGGGGGAGAATATCACTCTTTTAAATTTAGGGAAAACGGAACGAGAAATGGCGTCCAATCTTTATGAGCTTTTGCGTGAGGCGGAAAAGGTGGCGGACGTCTTAATTGCCATCGAACCAACCAAACAAGAAGGCGTGATGGTGGGCGTTTTAAACCGATTGAGAAAGGCGTGTCTGTCAGTGGATATTGCGCACTGAAAAAAGTACTCGTTTTGCCATTTAACACAAAAGAAGGGGGCAGGTATGAGATGAGCAATGTAAAACTCAAGAAAATAGTATTTATCTGTACGGGAAACACTTGTCGTTCCCCCATGGCGGAATATCTCTTGAAGCAGGCTTTAAAGGCGCAAAAACTCAAGGGATTTAAAGTGGTGTCTGCGGGCATTCATGCGAAAAAGGGGGAGGAAATGAACTCCAAATCGGCGCAGGTTTTAACCGAAAACAGCGTCAAAATCGGTAAATTTTCCGCAAAGCCTGTCACCGATAAGCTGTTAAAAGAAGCCTTTCTCTTTATTTGTATGACCGAACGGCACAAGGACTATTTAATGGATCTCCGCTGGAACGTTTTGCGTAAGGAAGGCGAGGAAGAAATTGAAAATAACATTTTCTCATTCTACGAATTAACAGGGCAGGACGTGCCCGATCCCTATGGGTTGGATATACGGCATTATCACGCCGTTTACAAGCAATTGGAGGGGGGCATGTATGCGTTGATTGAAAAATTAAACCTTCCTTCCCATGCGTTACCAAGCGAAAAAACAGGGGTAAAAAAGCGTGGCCGTCCTAAAAAAGAGAAGACTGAATAAGCCAAATATTTTGCTAGGTTGTAGACCGAAAATGAGAAGTCAAACGTTTATTGTGGTATAGCTAAATCATTCAAATACATACTAAAATTAGGAGTAGAAAATTATGAAAATTGCAGTGGCATGCGACCATGGTGGTCTCAATTTAAAGAGAACATTGATTGCGTATTTGGAAAAGAATGGGCATGAAGTGGTGGATTTTGGAACGAACACCTTCGATTCTTGCGATTATTCCGATTTTGCTTTATTGGCAGCGGAAGCGGTGGCAAGTGGCGCGTGTGAACGTGGCATTGTCGTATGTTCGTCGGGGATTGGCGTTTCCATTGTTGCGAACAAAGTGCCCGGGATTCGTTGCGCGCATTGTCATGATGTCTATTGCGCGAAATATACACGCTATCACAACGACGCCAATATGCTCGCTTTTGGGGAAAAGGTGGTTGGCCCCGGCTTGATGGAAGAAATCGTCCATGCCTTTTTGACCTGCGAGTACGAGGGCGGTGAACGCCACGATCGTCGTATTGCAAAAATTAGCGCCATTGAGAAAAAATACATGAAATAATGTAAACGAGGAGAGGGAACTATGTGGGAAGAATTTAAAACGATCGCGTGGGAATTTTTCGCCGGCCAGGGAAAAGCGATTGCCTGGTCGATTGCGCTGTTGGCAATAGGGATATTGGTGATTTCCATCATAACCAAACAGGTGCGCAAACAATCGTTGAAGAGCCGAAAAATTGATAATTCCGCAGCGCCTTTCGTAACCTCCATTGTGTCGCTTTTGGCGTACGTGGCTCTGTTTTTGCTGTTGGTGTGGACGTTGGGATTTTCCACGGAAAGTATCATTGCCGGGTTTGCTTCGGTTGCCCTTGCCATTGCGCTCGGTTTGCAAAATACCCTTGCAAGCTTGGCAAATGGGATTTTGTTGATTTTTACCAGCCCATTTAAAGCAGGGGATTTCGTTAGTATTGGTGACACGTCAGGGACGGTGAAGGAGATTAAGCTGTTCAGCGTCAAGTTGGTCACCATTGACAATTTGACGATTATCATTCCCAACAATACGGTGTTTGGTTCTACGATCATCAATTACAGCAAAATGCCCCTTCGTCGAATTGATCTGGTCATTCCTGCTGCATACGACGTTGACGTGGCGAAATTAAAGGCGCTCGTCTTCGGAATTGTCAATATGGACAGCCGTATCGCCAAAGATCCAGCGCCCTTTTTCCGCTTGACGGAATACGGCAAAAATTCGTTGAATTTCACCTTGCGTGCATGGACAGAATCGGCAATCTATTGGGATGTGCGGTTTGATTTATTGGAAAACATTATTGCGGTATTGCGCGCCAATGATATCAGAATTCCCTATGAACAGTTGGACGTGCATATGGTAGATGGGCAAAAGGGGGACTAAACAATGTTGCAAAACGTGTTGATTATAAATGGCGTCCGCGTGGGTTTGGAATACGCGCTTTGCCTGGGGATTATCTGTTTTTCCTTGCTGGCCTTTGCCTTTTTCAAACGGAGAACGAATAAGGAATTAAAAACGGAAAAGGTGACGGAAAGCTGTAAAAAAGCGCTTGCATACGCGGAAACAATGTTGCATGATGGAGAACATAAAAGCACGTATGTGTTGCTTGGTTCGTCTAAATTGGGGCATTTGAGCAGTTTGATTGCGGACGCGGAGTGGTATGCCTATCAAATTGGGTACACGAAGAGAGATATCCTCTTTGAGGAAATTTCAAACGCATTGGACGTGTTGGCAAGTGACGTATCCGAGCTTGCGGAAAATGGCTACGTACCCGTAGAGGAGTATGTGGCATGTATAAACCGTGTGATGGAAGGCTTGCAGATGAATATCGAAAAGCTGAATAAAATGATTGTAAAATAAGGTATTTGAGAAATGAAGAGAATCGTTGCCATTGGCGGAGGGGAACTCCGCGAACGAACAACCATGGAAATAGACGCGTATATCGCGAAGCTTGCGCAAGAACACGCAGGGGGAAATCGGCCGTACGCGCTGTTTATTCCCACCGCCAGCCATGATTATATGCCCTATTACAACACCTTTCATAAGGTGTATACAGGGGTGTTTAATATCAAAACGGACGTGGCGTTGACGGTGTTTAAAGAGCCGGATTTGGAAAAAATCAAGGCGAAATTTGAAAAGGCGGACGTTATTTATGTGGGCGGCGGAGACACGGTGTTCATGATAGAGCATTGGAAAAAATCGGGTTTATTGCCGTTGATTGAAGATGCTTATCAGCGTGGTGTCGTGTTGGCAGGCCTGTCGGCGGGGGCCATTTGTTGGTTTTCGGACATTTATACAGATTCTCAATATGTAAATGGGGACAGTGGGGAGAAATACTCAATGTTCCAAGGATTAAATTGGTTTGAAGGTGTGATTTCACCACATTATGGGTCGAGAATGCTTGACTTTGATGAAATAGTGTGTTATAATTATGACCGTGCTTACGGAGTTGAAGACAATGCGGCGCTCGTTTTAGAAGACGGAAAAGTTGTAGGGAGCGTAGAGAGTGGCGGAAAAGCCTGGGAGCTGACACGTAAGGACGGAAAAATACAAAAGAGAGAAATCAAGCCGATATAAGGCTTGATTTCGGGAGATAGGCGGACGTGGCGAAATTGGCAGACGCGCAGGTTTCAGGTTCCTGTGGGTAACACCGTGTGGGTTCGAGTCCCTTCGTCCGCACCAAATAAGAACGCAGAATAGGATACAATTATTTGTGCCTAATCTGCGTTTTTTATTGCTTTTTAGGGGTATTTTTACCCTTTCAAGGCGTAAAAAGCATATTCTTGATAGAAGAAGCCCATCTTCCGAGAGTTTTTGCACTTTCGGTGGATGGGCTTTTTTGTTTGCGTTAAATTTATGGGTAATCATTAAAATTATGGTAATCGTTAAAATTATAGTCTGCGGACGATAAAAAAAGACAAAAATCCTCATAATACTTGCAATGCTTCAATAAATGTGTTATAATGGTTGCATATTACTTAAATCGAGGTTTTATAAAATGGAATTTAAGGATAAAGTAAAAATCGCAAGAGAAAAATTGGTTTTGAGCCAAACAGAGTTTGCCAAAGAACTGGGAGTAGCTTTTGCTTCCGTAAATAGATGGGAGAATGGTGTGAGAATTCCCACATATGCTTTGCAACGCAGGTTCTATGATTACTGCGCATCTAAGGGCATTCAGTTTTCGGAAAACGACAAATAACGGGGTGAGCTACTATGAAAAGCAAAAGAAAATTACGAGTATTTGAGGCATTCGCGGGTATTGGTGCTCAAGCTGCTGCACTGAAAAAATTAAATATTGATTATGAAATCGTGGGTATTAGTGATTGGTTCATAGATGCTATTGAATGCTATGCCACTATTCATTGCGAAAGCAAGGTGGTTGATGTTCCTAACACAAAAGCAGAGGTTTTAGAATATTTATCAAAATTTACTTTTAGTGCAGATTCAGTACATCCATATAACATATCTAGGCTCAGCGAAGATAGGTTGCGTGACCTTTATCGTGCGAATAAAAAATGTAATAATTATGGCTCTATAAGTGACATTCGTGCAGAAGAATTGCCTGATTTTGATTTGTTAGTATATAGTTTTCCTTGTCAAGACCTCTCCACAGGTGGCTTGGGAAAAGGAATGAAAAAAGGTTCAGGCACTCGTTCGGGACTTCTTTGGGAAATAGAGCGAATTCTTAAAGGTCTCCACGAGCAAGGCAGGTTGCCTGAATATCTCCTTCTAGAAAATGTAAGAACGATTAAGGCTGAATCTAATATTGCAGACTTGAGACAGTGGCTTGATTTCCTTGAATCCATTGGGTATTCTAACGATGAATGTATGCTCTTAAATGCGTTGGATTTTGGTGTTCCGCAGGACAGAGAGAGGGCGTTCATTGTTAGCCACCTCGGTGAAAAACTCAATGTCGAACAACGTATTGTAAAACAACCCAGAAAATACATTTTTGAAAACTATTTTAGAAATGATTACTCGAATCCCACTTTGAGGGCTGAAGCAGACATTGCTCAATTAAATAAAACTCCTTCACGGGAACAGATGTGGCGCATAAACGGCCGTGAACTTAATGAAGACACCACGGTGCGTACAATTACTTGTAATATGGACAGAACCCATTGTGCTGCACTCTTTCCATACACGGGAGCGAAAGGCGTTTCATACAGACGGCCTACCATCCGTGAAGCATTCCTTTTGATGGGCTTTTCCGAACAAGACTATGAGAAAACACTTTCGCTAGCTTACAGCTATAGAAAGATGAATAAGCTCATCGGTAACTCAATAGTTGTTGATGTTTTAGAGGAAATATTTAGAGTTATGTTTGAAGATAAGTATAGGAGGAAATCGAAATGATAATTCGCCTCCCCATAGATATTAAGTCACTTTATCTTAACATTAAAAACGATAATGAATCGGGGCATACAGCCACTGTCGCTACTCCGCTGAAGCAGTATGGTTCTGTGCACGAAGAATTACTCCCGATTTTTGACATCCCGGCAAACATCAATCCAATTAGTAAAGAGGAATTGATTGGTTCCTTATTGATGAAATCTCGAGCTGAAGCCAAGATAATCCACGTGTGCGTTTTCGATAAAATTAGCGTTAATGGTATTGCCGTAAATAATGTGCCATCGTATTGCATCTATGTAAGAGAAGAAACCGCCCCTACCAATGTTCACTGTGGGAGACAAAAGGTGCACTATCCTACAACGTTCAAATATAGTGATTCGGAAATAGAAATCAACAATAAATTGG
>JAFTMD010000076.1 GCA_017452585.1 Clostridia bacterium | reverse complement strand
CAAGTCCAATATGCATTATTACCGTCTTCAGTACACGTAACTTCCTTCGCTTCCGTTTTTACGAGCGTATGTCCAAGCGCTTCGATAACGGGAGCTTTTTCAATTTCATTTTTTCCTTCTTTATCGTTGAATAGAATATTACATCTCGTACATTTGTAAACATCCGCTACACCATCTTCGGTACAGCTTGCTTCCGAACCTGCAACGCCGGTTATTTTATGACCGAGCACTGCGATTGCTTTCGGTGCATCAAGTACTATTTTAGCATTTGCATCTGCAAAAATTTCTTCGCAGCCGTTGCAAGTGTAGTACGCTTCCTGCCCTGCCGTAGTACAGGTGGCGTCTACTTTTTCAACCTTCGTTAAAGCATGCGTGTGTCCACCAAGCCCGGGGATTACCCCTTGAAGCTGTTCACAAGATGTTGTCGCGAACACACTCGTCACCGCCAAGATCGACGTAAACGTTGCAAGCAAAATCTTTTTGATTTTGTTCATGTTTTCCTCCTTATTTTTTGCGGTTTTCCGCTATTTTTTAATTTTTCGGCTTTTGCCATACAAAATATTTTTGCCCTATCGCCCAACTTCCCTTTCTTATAATTTTCGAAAGGGAATTGGACGAAATGGAGGGCTGTTACTTTCTTATCTAAACAAGCCTACGCCTGTTTTCTTTGCTCACTTTTTTATCTATCGTCTCTCTTAACAAGAAGCCAGACTTCCATGAGCACGTAGAATGCCACTACGGGGATAATGATTATATTAATCGCTTCGGTTGCCTTTTCCAAGAAATACTGCCATTCGGGTTGGAAACGAACAACACGCATATCGGACGAGAATCCGTTCATAGCGCTGGAGTGCACAACGGTGTAGAGAACGTTATGTACGCAATCTCTTGCCGCCTGCGTTACGTGTCCGTATCCCGCTTCTGGAATGTTAGGCACGGTATGCGATACGTTGTTAATGGGAAGGTCGTTACCTGCATATACGCAGTTTGCCGTATCCATGTAGCTCATACCAGAGTCGGTTACGTTATAACCGGTCATACCACATTCATAACGAAGCACTTCGTTCAAGAAAGGATGATGAGGTGCGGGAAGTCCGCCAATACGGTTGAGCGAAGTCATGACGCCCTGCAACGAACCTTCTTGAATTGCAATTTCAAATACTCTTACGTAAATTTCACGAATGGATTGTTCGTTTGCCCAAGTAGCAGAACCGCAACGGTTTGTTTCTTGCTCGTTCAATACGCAGTGTTTTGCAAGCATGTACGCGCCCTTGGTTTCCATACCGAGGTTCATCTTCGCCAACGTCATACCAGACAAGAATCCGTCTTCAGAAATATAGCCGTACGATCTGCCAAGATAAGGGCTTCTGTGAATGTTTGCGCCTGCGCCGTACAAGCCGTTAAAGCCTGCCCACAAGCAGTCTTCACCCCACTGCACGCCATATTCATAGATAAGATCCAAGTTACGGGTTGCCGCAACGATACCATTATCCACGTAGGTTGCCGCTCTCTGATTTTTGTCAGGATCGTTTAACTTGGTGGCCAAACCGCTTTCATACATACCAAATTCAGAGAATACGCCAAGGTCGGTATCATACGTATTTGCAGAAGGCGCGGAGATCGAAGAAAGGTCGGGCGTGTTATAAAGACCGCCTGCCAAAATTGCGCAATAATCTGCCCACGTAAGCTGATCTAACAACTCTTCCCATCTCTGATCGTTATAAGGGATTGCCTCGCCGTTTTCATCCACGCGAAGGTCAATGAGCTGCCAAGCGGATGCCGTTGAACCAAACTTAGGATATGCAACGTCGGTTGCCTCTTCTCTCAATACGTCGAAATCAAGATCTCTTGCAATCCCCGACGTCTTCATGAGTTTTACAAAGTTATTCGTTCTTGCATAGTTCGAAACAACACCCGTCGCTTCGTCTACGCTTACCACGTATTTTACAGTGCCTGCCCAGTTGTTTCTGGTTACGTACGTCCAAGCGCCACCTGCTGCGTTTTCACCGTAGTTTACACCGTTTTCAAAGATTTTGGGATCGGCATTGTCAAATTGGTTGGTAATTTTTCTGCCTACCAAGTTGCCTTCTTCATCCGTTTCGGAATACACGTTTACTTCTGCCGTGGAATAGAGAAGAAGATCTTCTTCCACGATCTTTTTATCCGTTTCGGAATCTTCAACGCCTACCTTGATTGCCAACGCTGCGTTGCCTGCCGCATCCTTGCCGTCTGCCGTCGTATAGCCCTTTGCCGCCAATACGTTGTTTACCGCTTCGTGCGCGCCGTTTCCCGCTACAAGGTAATAATCGCCCTGTTCGAGGATATACGTCTTGTTGCTGTAAGAGTCATACTTGGCAAAATCACGTCTGTCTACCGACATGGTGAGCACTTCTTCTGCGCCGGGCGCCAAGATTTCCGTTTTATCATACGCCGCCAATTCTACAGCCGCCGTTTCCACGCCGTACTGTTTATCATGCGCTGTATAAGGTTTCTGCAAGAAGATTTGCACCGCTTCCTTGCCTGCCACAGCGCCCGTGTTCGTCACCTTAACGCTGATATCGTAAGCGTCCGTTTCTGCGTTATACACAGCCGTCATATCGGAATATTCAAACGTGGTGTACGAATTACCATAACCGAAGGGATAAGCAACGGCTGCGTCGTAATTATACTTTCCTGCATTGCCAACGCCCATTACTTTATCTTCATATCTCGTTTCGGTGTATCTATACCCGGAATAGATACCTTCCTGGTATACTACGTAGCTGTTTTCGCTGCCGCCACTAGCTGCCACTTCATTTCCGTTTGCATCTACGTAAATGTAGCCCGAATATCCATACAAACCGCCTTTATTGCTGGTATCCAATTTATACTGTCCGTAATTTGCATGGACGGGATTGAGATAATGATTTTTCCAGAAGGTATCGGAAAGTTTACCGGAAGGGTTCACTTCCCCTTTCAAGATTCTACCGATTGCCACGGAACCCTTAGAACCGATAGAACCGCTGTATAATACAGCGTCAACGCCGTATGCGGGATCGTCTACGAAATCCAACATAACTTGGTTGGTGAAGTTGCAAAGCACGATCACTTTATCATACGTACCGTTATCTTTTGCCTCCTTCAAACCTTTCAACACCGATCTTTCCTCTTCGCTGAGAGCAAGATAGTTGCCCTGATAAGCGTCCCATTCCTTGCCGGGCTCGCCTTCCCCGTTGTCAAACATCTGGTTGTCGGTACCTTCACCACCAATACGGGAAAGCACAAACACTGCCGTGTTATAACCCCTCTTTACTTTTACGTTTTCAGGAATGCTATTCCAAGGCGCTTCATTGATGTTTACAATCGAATACAAACCGGGGCCTACGATATATTGTCTACCATAGCTGCTGTTTTTGTACCAATTATAAAGATCTTCATTTACAGATAAACCTGCTTCTTTAAAACCGTCCAAAAGATTGGTCGTACCACTCTTCTTTTCTCTCATTTCACGATATCCCGAAATAATAGGCTCTACCGAAGAAGCCGAGAAAAGACTAATTTTATCCGTATTTTTTAAAGGAAGTGCGTTGTTAGTGTTTTTCAAAAGCACCGCGCCTTCTTCCATCACTTTTTGCGTATAAGCTTCACCCGAAGCCTTTACTTCTTTTACGCTTTCAAATTCGGATTTGTAATATTGCGTATCCAATTCCTCATCCGCGCCTACCGTTTCGTCTTTGACCATATTAAAGCCGTCTTGTCCCAAGAAGTTGGAAATAACGCCTGCGTTTGCTTGCGCCATTTGTCCGCCTACGTTGATTACGCCGAACAGGAACGTGAAAACGACGAGGAATACTTTAGAAATAACTGATAATATTTTTTTCATTACGTTACCCTCCTTAAGCCTTTACCTTTTTGGTTGCAGGCAAGAACATAGCAACAATACCAAGAAGCATTGCGCCCAAATACGCCAATGCACAGAACGTGTAATGGATACCCATCTGCTCGAACATTCCAAAAATCGTTTCTGCCATACCGTTGAAAAATACTGCAGAAAGATACAGGTAGGAAACGTTTGCAAACGACAACAACGACGCAAGCCCTACGAGGAAGGTTACAACGCCTGCGTATCTGCTTGTGCATTTCGGCACTGCAAGCAAAATTGCAACGCCCGTTCCGATTAAGGGAAGCATAAACGCTTCTTGTGAAAAATATTGTGTGCCTTCAAATCCTGCTTTGTGCATAAAAGGCGCAATCAAACACAGGATAAACGCGGGGAAAAGAAGATAAAATGCTATCCCGCGAACGGTCTTATAAGATGTTTTTTGATTTTTAGCCATGTTTTTCTCTCCTTTATGCGTTATTTGCAACTTCTCCGTAGATTTCAATCTCGGAAAGCTGGAAGATATAACCATAAGATCCGTTATCGTTCGTCATCTTCGTTGCTACAACTTTTACATACTGCGCGTTGACGCTTTCAAAATAATGGAATCTACCTTGTGTACCGTTCATGGATGCCAATTCGTCTTTTTCCACTAAAACTACCGACGTCCAGGTTTCACCGTCTTCAGAAACGAGAATTTCGTATCCTTCAGGGAAATAGCTACCCCATACTCTGGGATAAAGTACGACTTTGGAAACAGATTTCACTTCTCCAAGATTTACCGTCACCCATTCTCTATCCGCTGCCTCGGGCGTAGCTGTATCGTAATTGGAATTAGACGACCATCTTCCGTCTTCATCAGAGTTCATCGAGTGAATACCGTTTACGAGCTGCGCCGTTCTTCCACCGTGATTGGTAGAGCTTGCCGTTACGTCCATACCACGCGCATAGTTTTCACTATACGTTACACCAGCATAAATCGGCGTCAAAGTAACGTTATACGCAGGCACTTTGCTTTCGCCAAGCACGTATTGCGCGCCGTACTGATCCACAAAGTAAGCCACAGCCTTGTCTCCCGTTGCCTTAATATCCTTAGGAAGCAACGCGTTTCTTTCCAAAACCTTAGAGTTCGTGCCGTCTGCAAACGTTGCGTTCTTCAACGTAACCGTCTGTTCAAATTTCTGCACCTTGATCGTGAAGTCCGTCTGTTTGTTATTATGAATAACGTAAACCGTGTCGTCTTCCGAAGTCAAAGGTTCGGTGATCGCTTTATTATTATTCAACACCAACGTATATTCGTCGGAAGAAAGCTTACGCGTAATACCACTGCCGTAATTTGCCAATACAACCAAACCTTCTGCATTGAACGTTTCGCCAATTGCATATTCGATCTGAGGATATGCGTCGATCTTCACACCTTGAAGTTTTGTTGCGTGATAATAATAACCAGCAATCGTGAGGTTGAATTTCGATTCGATATCACTGTTGATATACAATTCGTGCCAACTGTTGTCTTGGGATTTACTTACATTGATTGCAAAGGACAACGTTGCATAACCGTTTGCTGGAACGGTTACGTCCGCGCCCGATCTTTCGCCATAACATTCAATGCCGTATCTAACGTCTACGTCTTGCGCGCCGTCGTTGTGTAAGAACAAAACGACGTTGCGATCGGTGTTTGCCGAGAAGGGAATTTCATGCGTAGCGTTATCCATGCCACTGTCACCCGTGTAAATTTGAATGCAAGAGCCACTGGACGTTCCAGCTGCAATTTCAAATTTCGTTGCATCCATTTCTTCCCCTTCCACAACGTGTTTTGCGTTGCCGCTACAATCATCTGCCGGAGCAAACGCAATCAAGTTTTGAAGTTCTACTTCAAAGGGTTCGTTACAGCCATCTTCAGAACAGGTCGACCAAACGGAAAAATCTTCCAACGACGTTGCATCATAGCTCGTCATATCCGATTTTAAATCACCGTAAAGCGCGCCGATTTTATGACCCGCAAATTCCATTATTTCCTGGGAATCAATCTCGTAAATACCCTTTTCTCCGTCTTTGCCGTTTAAATATCCGTACGCAAAGAGCTGTTCGCATTTCGTGCATTTATACGCCGTCTTTTTGCCGACTTTCATGCAGCTTGCGTCTACTTTTTCAATTTCTTCAAGCGTATGCTGACAGTAGTTGAAATCAATTTCAAAATTACAGCTGCTAAACGTTACAACTACCGTTACCACCGAGAGGGTTAACGCCAATATCTTTTTAATCATCTTTTTCATGTTCTGCCCTCCTTATGCCGTAATTGTAATTTGATAGCTCGTCGTGTATTCGCCGTATGCTACGGTAACCGTCTTCGTCCCGATATCTTCTGCCGTGAATACATAGCCTTCTTCAAGATCCGTCATATAATTTGCAATAACAACTTCATCATAGCTTGCGCCTTTCGCTTTCACTACCAAACCGTCTAACGTGAAGCTGTCGCCAACCTTAAAGTTCTTCTTATCTGCGTCTCTATACAAGGAAATGCTGTCCACTTCCCCTTCACAATAGAAATAACCGTACATCGTGATCTTCGTTTCTTCACTAACGTCACTCAAAAGCTTGAACGCATAGTTACAACCAATGGATCCGCCGGGTTTTACTTCAAACGTAACCGTCTTGGTTTCCCCTGCCGCAATCGTAACGTCTACGCCGCCTTTATCGCCGTAGTTTTCCGCATAATAACGGAAGGATACGTCCTGCGCGCCGTCGTTCTTTACGATCATTTCCATCTTTCTGGCTACGCCGTTGAAGGTGGGAACACGAAGGTTTTGTCCGTTTGCCATCGTTTGGCTGACTACGCTATGTATCCATGCTTCCACTTCCATGTTCGCCTTTGCGCCTGCTTTAAGCGTATACTGCGTTGCAGGCAATCCGTTGTCCGCCGTAGTATACGTTGCGGAAATGTACTCTGCGCCGCCCGTTCCGTTGATGCTCTCAACATTTGCTGCTGGCGTGAATGCAATCTTATACTCGAAATCAGTAAGACTAGGCGCAATTTTAATAGCTTCCAACGTCGTTTCGATTAAACCTTCCGCGTCTTTATAAAGCGTATCACAGTTGTTACAAACGTAATGTTCTTCCCAACCGGGCGTAAAGCCTACTGCTTCTTTTCTGAGCACTTTGGTCAATAAATGACTGAGAACGGGAAGTTTCTCTGCCTCTTCAATTTGGAACATACCGTCTGCATCTTTAAAGAGCGTATTGCACCATCTGCATTCATAATGTTCCTTGCTCCCTACGGAATTGCACGTTGCCTTCTTTTCACCGTGCTTCAATACCTGGTGTCCCTTTGCGGGAATCACGTATTGATTGGTGAACAGCATCACCGTTCCTTCCACATCTGCGAATGCTCCGCCGCAACCGCTGCAGGTGTAATACTCTCTGTTCCCATCTTCCAAGCAAGTAGCCGCTTTCGGCGTTACCTTGGTAAGACTATGCGTATGGAACGGGTTCTGTCCGTTCGTACCCACCGAACACCCTGCAAACATCACGCTCGTCAACGTTACGAGCGCCATGATCAGCGCGACGAAAATTCTTTTCGTCTTGTTCATTGTTTCCTCCTTTTTGTAGGCTTCCCTACTATTTTTTTATTTTATCGTTTTCATTTATTAAACGATAATTTTCCTTTTTTAATCTACGTATTTTAACGTATAATCGTAACCGATTTTTGCGGTTACTGCATAGTGATCAGAGTAATAAACTCCCTTTTCAATTTCGTCCTTTAAGATATCAAATTCCTTAGACGTAACGTCCTTGCTTACAAAAATGAAATCGATAGGCTTAGACCATTCGGGATCGAACAAGCCCCAATCGTGCGCCGTCCAACCACTGTCCGTTACAGGCGCATACCTCCTCGTATCGTTGAATTTATCCTTGATGATTTGATAGGTATCGTCATCTTCGTCCGCATTAAAATCTCCGCAGATGACGGTGGGATAGCTCATTTTCGAGGCTCTGTCCACAATCAGACGAAGGCCTTCGTTTCTCGCCGTATGTCCTGCCCATTCAAGATGGGTGTTGAATACGTTTAACTGGTTGCCGTAACAGCTGCGAAGATGCGCGCGAACGCAAATTCTATGATAATCTGCATCCCAACCAAGCGACATCTTATCGGGCGTTTGGCTCAACCAAAACACTTCAGAATCCACCAGCTCAAATTCATACGAATACAAAATTGCAAGCCCTTCCGGATCCCCTGCCGTATCTCTTTCGTGATAAATCATCTGATATTGATCGGATAATTCTGCTTTAATGCTTGCAAACTGCGAGCGTTTCACCTCTTGCAACGCAACGACGTCCGCGCCGCGCTCTCTCACGTAGTCCATTAAATATTTACCGCGATACGACCAGGCTTTATTGCCGCCGTCCACGTCCGTACGAATATTAAAGCTCATCACTTCGTATTCCGCATTCAGTTCTACGCTTTCGGGATTATTCTTTTCGCGTTCATTGGCGAAAGCCGAACCGAAAAACGCCATCGAACAAGTAACGACGCTCACACAAACGATTGCCGTGAGAAATAATGAAACTCTTGAAATTATTTTTTTCATCACGTTTCCCTCCTTACACCACGTAATAGCCGCTAAAGGTTAAGCGCACTTCCTTGGAAATGCTTGCGAGAAGCTGAATGGTATGATAGCAAGCGTAATCTGAACCGTTGAAATTGAGTTTTAAAACAAACGCCGTGTAGGAGTTTCCTTCCACCGTCACCGCGTCTGACCAGCAATAGTTTGACCAATACTCTGCACCATATTTAAAGGTTACTTTTAAAGACGAGTTATTTTTGACAAACATCAAAATGTATCGATCGGTATTCGCTGTGAAAGGCACCTTCGTGTTGGCGTTTAATTCTCCGCTGTCATTGTTATGATAAACCCAGTTATGCATATTGGGAAGGGTTGAAGAAGGGAAGGTATACGTCGTAGACACCAATCCGTCCACCTGTTCTCTCTTTGCGTTTACCACCGTCTTATCGTCGTATAATACTTTCGTCGAGGGCGCAAACGCCTTTAAACTTTCGCTGGCTACAGTAAAACCAGTTCCACACAAATCGCAGTTGCTGACAATTTCAAAATCAGCAAAAGAGGTTGCTTTTGAAATCCCTTCTTTCAGCCTTACGCTGTATTCGTCGCCAAGGACATGATTGCTTTTTGCAATCGTTTCCTGCTCGCTCACCTCAATCAAACCGTCTTTCTCTGAGGAATATGTAAAGATTTTTTTACACGTACTGCATTGGAATCCGCCCTTCTTTCCTTCCTGTAAACAGGTGGGCGCGCGCCAAGGCAATTTCACCAAAGTATGCTCACAAATGCCGCCAATAGATGAACTGTCGGGGTTTTCATCATTGGGTTGATTACCTTCTTCCTTGTCACTTTCCCCTGCGCCCTCCTCAGGCGTAGACGTTTGTTCGCTGTTTGGCGTAAGTTTGGATATAAGCGTTTCTATCGTAGCGCATCCGGACAATGCTACGCAAGAAAAAGCCAAACACATGGATACAAGCGTCAACAGCAATTTCTTCATTTTGTTCATTTTTCCTCCTACTCACAGATATTTTCCTGCTGTAATTTTATTTTAGTCACTTAAAAATATTCATTAAGTGAAAATATTTTACATTTACTCTTGTTTAAAATCAACAAACCGCTTCAAAAAAGGCGACAAAAAAACACTGCCGTGGATCGAGGCTTTTTTCCCCTCGATCCATGCCTACAATGTGTGTTTTTTTAACATTTTTACAATTTCGTTTTATCCTACTACGACTTCGATATCGTAAGTAACAGAAAACTCATCAAAATATACGGTAACGGTCTTTGTTCCAACGTCCGTTTCCGTGAAGACGTAGCCATCAAAATTCGTCGTATAATTGCAAATGATTACGTCATCATACTGTTCGCCAAGGGCCTGGATAACCAATCCTTCTCGACTGAAAGTTTCTCCTACGGTAAACGTTGTACGTTCCGCTTCTTGCCATATTTCGATACCGTTTAATTCATCTCTACAATAGAAATATCCGTGCATCGTTAGCTTCGTTTCTTCCGTAACGTTATTTAAAAGCTTAAATGCATAATTGCAACCGATGGATTGTCCAGGATTGACCTCGAAATTTACCGTCTTGGTTTCCCCCGGCGCTATTTCAACGATTATCCCCCCACTATCACCATTATTTTCCGCGTAATAGTAGAAAGTGATTGCCTGTCCCCCTTCGTTTGTAACGATTAACTCCAGAGCTCTTTCCTGCCCAGAGAACGTTGGAATGCGAAGGTTTTGACCGTTTCCTTTCGTCGCGCTTATCGCTTGATTGATCCAAGCTTCCACTTCCATATTTTCCGTTGCGCCCGCTTTCAATGTAAATCGAGTTGCCGGCATACCATCTGATGCCCTCGTATATTCGGCTGAAATATATTCCGCACCATTTGTTTGGTTGATACTTTCTAAATTTGCCGCAGGGGTAAATGCTATTTTATATTCGTAAGGATTGTAAAAGACTGCGCTGTCCGTCTTTCCCGCAAAGAAGACATTGAGCGTTTCCATTCCTTCCGTCCACGTTGCTCCCTCCAGATCACAATCATAGTTGATCAACTTGACCCGCCCGGTGATAGAACCTTGCGTCAAAATTGCTTCCACCTTCATCCCCGTAAGATCAATAGGCTCTCCTTCTTTATAATCGAACTTATTTGGCGCTTGCACAACTTCAATTTCAGAAAGCTCTTCCGCCGTGTAAATGTAACCGAAAATTACCAGTTCGACTTCCTCGCTTATATCTTGATCAAGGATAACAAAATGATCACACCCGTCAAACACGCCGTGGCGAGCAGTATTTTCAAAATATACGGGAGCGTATGTGATTGCATTCGCCTTCAATTCAATCTCCGTATAATGATCTAAACCTCCAATATCGCTACCAAAATTCTCTACACGATAACGTATCTTAACGTCCAAATTACTGCGATTTTCAATAGAGAGCAAAAACAAACGTTTTCCAAGCGAAGGCACGTATACGTTAATGTTTGACATCTCGCCACTGTCATAGACAGGCCTGCTCTGCAAGGACGTTCCCTTTTCTGAATTTGCAGCAAAAGTATATTTTGTTGCGGGAATACCTTTTTCCGTCAAAACGTGCTCTGCCACGCGAACGCCCCCTGCCCCGCTATCCGACGCTGCAAACAAAGGCATGTCTTCTTCGATTAACGCGCGCAACGTCGTATTTTTTGCCGGCATACGGAAATCGCCCGCTGGATAGAAATTATTTTCTTCATCCACAAAGCCTAACAACGTTTTTCCATCAAGAGAACGGAAGGAAATTGTGTCATTTTCCAAAGCATCTAAAGACGTTTCGCCTTCCTGTGTCGTAATGCCCACGAGGGTAAGGGTATAGCGAGGTTTATTAAGCGCAAAAATCAACACGATACAGAGCAAAATCACTGCGCATGCAGACCCTACGAGGGCAATAAGACGCTGTATTTTTGTTTTCTTGTTCGCCAAGGCAATCGCTGCCAATCTTTCCTTTTCCGCGTACTCTTCCTCGAGCCTTTTCAATTCCTCTTTATATTGATCGATAACGGCTATTTGTTCCGCTTCCGTCGTTGTATTTTCCGAACCAACCAACTCGTCAATGCTGATTCCTAAAATATCCGCAATTTTGGGAAGTTGTTCAATGTCGGGTAAACCTTTCCCCAGTTCCCACCGACTAATCGTTTTATCGGACACAAAAAGTTGTTCCGCTAATTCACGTTGGGAAACATTATTGTTTTTTCTATATTCTTTAATATGTTCTCCAATTACCTTCGCATCCACGAAAAATGTCCTTCCTTTTTTTTCTTCCCTAATAAGATAGCACGATTTTAAAAAAAAATCAAGACTTTTTTCAAAAAATGAAAGAAAAATATACTCTCGTCTCATGAGAATGCCCTTTTTTTACCACTTTTTGGCTGAATGTGTACATTTTTAACGTCCCAAGATAAAATTTGAAATCCTTATCTCATGCACTTTCCAGATCTTTTTTTCTCTCCTGCTACACGCCCTTTTTTCTCTTTTTATTGTTTTTTTCTTCTTTATTGCTCTCCTAATAGGTCATTTTTTGCTATCAAAAAACAAAATATTCCCCCCTAAAATACATTTTTTCTATTTTCACGTAAAGGGGCATACCATGTACGCGTTTATTTTAAAACGAGGGTACCATGTACGCGTTCATTTTTAAATTTTATCTCTGCGTGGTATTTCTCCTCATTTGCTTCGTAAAACCCTCCTCTCCGCGCTCCATCTCTACTCGTATTCTCTGAAAATCTTTTAAATATAGCAATAGCCGAGCAGAAAATGCTCGGCTATTTTTACTTGCAAAACATTTTTTCTATGTTTTGCTGTTGATTAAGTTGTGGAAGAGTGTTCAACACTGGCTTACCCGCGTCATTTTTTATGATAAATCTACTTCATCTCATACATGGGTGCCTCGTTTGAACTAGACGTCCTTATTTCTGCCACTTTTGGCAACTAGCAAGGAACTCAGCCCAAGTTTTCTTCTTGATCATAAACCAGAAGAAAGAGAATCCACCAATGAGAAGCATAATCGCGCTGATATTGTTGGAAGAAATGGTGCCGAAGCAACCGCCGCCTACTTCTTCCTCGGAAGAATTGTCAACGGGAGGCTGATCCACGGGAGGATTATTCGTCTGCATTGTATGCTTGCAAACGTCGCACTTGCCGTCGTTGTTTTTATCTGCATGCGTTTCTACGTTCGCCTTATCTCCGCAATCACATTCGTTCCAATGCTCGTTTGCGTTCTTTTCCCAATCATCACTATACTTGTGTTCATGAGGAGCGGGATCAGGTGTATTCGGCGTAACCTTTGCGATAAGATACTTGCTGAAATGGTCAGTTTCAAACGTAACCGTTCCATTCGTCCAGTCGAATACAACCGATTGCACTTCTCTTATCGTATAATCATCATAATGAAGCACCGTCATATATTCCGATTCTTCCACATCTTCACCGATGGGAATGGTAACTTCTATCGTCTCGATGGGCTGAATTTCTACATCCTTGTAGGACAATACAATATCATAGCCACTGTAAAGGTAGATTTTACCATTCAAAGATCCTTCCATCATGTCCTTTGCGCCTTCGGAAATATTGCCAGTATTCACGATGGTTGCGCTTACAGTCGTACCTTCGGGCAACACCGTTTCGCTGTTTTTAGGTACGCTGACGGTGACGTTCGTTTCTTCGTCCTTTATGCTATCTTCCGTCGCAGCTTCCCCTTCTATCGGCTCGAAATGCTTGCCGCCGCACGTCTTACAGGTATACAAATATACGTCGCGTATATCCGAATATTCGGAAGGCGCTTTTGCAATGGTGATTGCATAATCGCAATCCACTTCTTCGTAACCCTTTCCGCATTCGCAAGTGCGGGAATGCGTGCCACCCATTCTACCATTTTCTTGCCATTCGCCAAGGATATGTTCACAGCTCGTTTCATCTACGTAGAACGCGCCTTCGTTTTCGCAAAGCTCACATGCGAACAACGTACCATTATACTTGCTGTATTTGGAAGGGCCTTCTACAAATACGGCTACAAATTCGCAAGCCCCTTCTTCCGTTTCACCGCAATTTTCGCATACGCCTACGTGATAGTTGTTATATTCTTCATGCGCCGTCCAATTGCCAAACTTATGACCGGTTGCCCAAAGAGTATACTCTTCTTCGCCCTGATCCAAAAGTTCGTCGCCGTTCGCGTCTTTATACATAACACCGCACTTTTCACAAGCATAATGCGCTTTCATACCATCTTCCGTACACGTTGCGGGCGTGTCTGCTACGGGCTGAAT
>JAFTMD010000075.1 GCA_017452585.1 Clostridia bacterium | reverse complement strand
TTAATTTCAATCGTACAATTGCCCAAAACCTTGCATTTTTATTTTAGCACAAATGGAAGCATTTGTCAAGATTTTGAGTGATTTTTAGGAAAGCGCGTAAATTCTACTATTGAATTTAAGTATTAAATTTTAGAGGTTTGGGAGAAAGAAATTAAAAAATATTCTCTCGGATTTATTAAGCATTATAAATTTGATAATCCATAGATTGAGAAAAAAATACAAATCTGTTCCATAGCTCCATTTATTCTACAACTAATATAACAATCCTAGGAAAAAATCCTAAACATTTTTTTATCTCTTCATTATCCACTATTTCTATAAAATCTTTTTCTTCACTTTATCTTACCCGTTTCTTTAGAAGCTGCGTAAGAAACCTCGTCACGCGCATTTTGATTCCAAGCAAACGTAAACGAATCGTTGCCTTGCGCCATCATTTTATCTGCGTCTACGCTTACCTTTTTGCTCTTCACTGTAAGAATATTATTCAACGCATCATGCGCATTCTTGCCGCTTGCGAGGTAATAGTCCCCTTTTTCAAGTACAAAACTTTTTTCTTGTTAGCGTTTACTTACAGTAATTTTGCATTCAACGCATACATGCCCTATCCATTTTAATATTTTAATAAAAAAACGAGAGATGGTTTTTACACCATCTCCCATCTTTTACATTTGCGTTTCTGCCCAAAAAGCGGCATCAATTGTGGCAAATTCTTGCGCGTCTAAATGTTGTACAAAGAAAGGATCACTCGCATATTTTATTCCGTCTTCATTATATTTCACAAATGCAATGGGATACCCTTGTACCCCCATTCTATTTCCATGAATATACAAAGGCGTAGTACGAATTGCCTCATTAATATCATCATGATAAATAACTACGGCATACCCTTTAATATTCCCTAAATATGCCCATATCTTTATTTCCTCCGCAGACCTTAATCCACTTGCCCGCATGCATTTGATTTTATAGAGCAAGTATTCATCTTTCATCGCTTGTGGAAGTGTACCATCTTCCAAAGCCTCACTCATTACTGCAAAGGTACTTCCGTCATAAACATAATGTCTATATTTTTCATCACCTACCACAATGCCATTAACGCAAAGCATTGTTTCTGAACCAATATGCGTAGAACCTGAACCCAATTCAATGGTAAATACATGCCAACCAGCAAATTTTCCATCATACCCACGGAAAACTACGTCATCCACGGATTCCGGCTTTCTATCTTCTTCCAAGGTCTCGATAAATTTCTGCGCCACCTCTACTCGAATTTCCTCCGGAATGCTTGCATCTTGCTTTGCGTATACAGTATTCTCCCCAATAGGGATAAAATGTTCTTTACCGGGAATTTCCATCACTTCACAAACGCATTTTTCTTTGCATTCTGTCTCTCCACATTCCGTATTATAACAAAGCTCGCACGTCAAACAAGCATGCTCACATTCATGAGGTTCTTTGGTGGACGAAGAATTACCTGAAGAAGACGCAGAGAAATAACTGCATCCCGATAACAAAATAATAGAGAATAACACACTAAAAAATTGTACGGATTTTTTCATTTTCATAATATTTCCTCCTTAATCTAAATAAATAGGATTTGCAAGAGCCGAGCCGGCATTCAATTTACCATACATACTTAATCCACTTAAATATAACGAAGGTATAGCATTTTGCAATATCGTTGCTTTTAATTCATCTGTCGTCATTGTTGGATACTCAGCTAATAATAGAGCTGCTACCCCCGTCACAAATGGAGCCGCAAATGATGTCCCTGTTTGTTCAATATATGTATTATTTAAATTTGTCGTACGAATATTCTGTCCAGGAGCAAAAATATGTACCGTTTGACCCCCATAATTAGATGATGGCACCTTAATGTCTGCATACGTTGCAGTAGAATGTGTATAATATCCGCCAACACTAATAAGATTGGATAAATTGTAATCTGCTGGATACACATGGTTTTCATCCAAATCCAAGTCCTCGTTCCCCGCAGCACATACAAATAACCCTGAGTAATTACTAATTGCAACTTGAAGTGCATTATCTAAAGCCAAGCTATAAGCAGTGGAGTTTCCTAAATATGCTATGCTAAAATTTACAATTGGTAAACCAATAGTTTCGGCATAATTGATTGCCTCTATTGCATCTGATTCATAAGCCACACCAAATCTATCAGCTACAGCCAAGGAAACCATAGAGATGTTCCAACAAGTACCCGTTACCCCTAAATTATTATTACCAACTGCTCCTATAACACCTGCAACTTGCGTTCCATGACCACAATAATCCGTAATAGTAGTCATTTCATATGCATAATTTCTACTTAATTCTGTGTCAACATTCTGCATTAAATCTGTATGTGAAACATCAATACCAGAATCTATGACACCCACTTTCACTGTATCACTTCCTGTTTGTATATCCCAAGCTGTAGGCAAATCTATCCCATCAATTCCCCATTGTGTTGTTGCATCATAATCATTAGGGGTTGTACTACACGTGCTATATATTAAATCCACTCCAACATACACTAAATCAGGTCGTTGTTCTAATATCTTCATTGCTTGGAATGTTTCTTCCTTGGTAGACGAGGGTATTGTCAACTCTAAAATATCCTTCCCCGAATCTCCTGTTGAAATAATTTTCACATTGGTACAATTTACTTCCTTAAAATCATTTGCACTATAAACCGAATATAATGGATTTTTATCTACAATTACATTCAGTTTACCTTCATCAAAATTATCGTTAAGCGTTACCGTACAATACATCTTTTCCGAGCCCATACGAGTGCTTGCCGAAGCGTATTTTAAATCACTTATCACTGGAAATATCAAAGTACAGGAAATAGCTATGCTCAACCCTATCGAAACAAATTTTTTATATTTTTTTAACATAATAAATACCTCCATTAATACAATAGATTTTTGGTTATGAATCATGGTTGCTTTATAAAAAAGCGAGTATAAAACTATTTTAGAACAATATTATTTTCTCGTCAATACGTCCGTACCATCACCCCATTGCTTGTTGAGGAAATTCAGGCGGGTATATAACCAGTTATACAAGATGTCTGCCGCCTCGGCCTGCGATTTACACGCATTCAGCGCATCCGTGCGCTCACCGGGTAAAGTATTCAAGCAAGTGGGCCAACGTCTGTAATTCGCTTCATAATTCGCCTTATACGTTTCTTTACATTCCTTCACCATATTCAGCGCCGTTTCTAACACGTGGAATTTATATAAATCTTGCCACTTATCACGAATCATTTCTTGGAACCAAGACTCATTGATGAACAGAATAAACCAAGGGTTTGAACGATTTGCCGCATACATGCCTGAGCTGTTCACGTCGGGACGAACACCAAAGGAGGAATCCCAATCCCAAGGCGCTTCAAACGTGAGCTTTTTCTTGCCGTTGGCGCTTAAATCTACGTCCATATATACACTCGACCAATCCACGTCATAATCGCAAGCAATCTCCTGCAACATATACGAATCCACCAAAGATTGTACGTCAATAACGGCAGAAACCGTCTCTTGCACAGTTTTATAATTGGATTTTACGATACCAGTAAAATCGGAATTAAACGTATAATATTGATGCTCGTATACCGCTTTATACGCAATCTTATATACGTTATCCATATAGGAACGGATAAAATCTACTTGACTTTGCGCGTAAATATCACTCTTGATCGTATAGCCCTTGATGCGAGGATGCGTTGAATGCCCATTCAACGTTTTCAAAGCCGCATTATTATAATAATTCATCTCGAACGTATAATCACCGCCCTTTGTAATATCCTCTTGCGTATAATACCCGTCGTATTCTATGAGATAACCGATATCATTGCCCGTATAATCGTCGTCAGGCTCTGCAATATCTACGCGATATTCATTCACTTGCTGTTGTTCTACGAGTAAATATACACCCCAATATTGACCGTTGATATACACGTTTACTCGTCTGAAATCACTGCTGTAATATCCATCCGAACCAAGTATAGTCTTACCAAAATAGAAGGCTAAATCATTATTCAGCATGGATAAATCCTTCCAATCGGCGAGGAGCACCCAGCTTTTACATTTCGCATCGTCGTTTAAACCCAACATAGTTGTTTTCTTTTTAAACTTCAATCTCAATGGTTTCTTGATATAGTTCAACGTTGCATTGCCACGCACTTTTACTTCTGCAGCGGCTTCACTGATCACGTACTCTTCATCACATTTGTCCACACTGATCGTGCAATCCACGTAATCCACTCTCCCTTCAATCTTGTCCTGCATACCGTATTTGGTCGCAAACGAGGAATCCCCGTCGGACGTATTAATCTGAATGCGTGGCATCGTTTCTGTGATCGTAGGCGCATACGAATAGCGCGCGTAATCGGGATCGTTTTTATAGCTTTCGTCTTTCACTTCTTCCTCCTCCGAGCCACCCATGTCTGCGTTCACGTCGGAGGAAGACGAATTTTGAGGATTATTTTCAGGAGGAGTTATATCAACAATAGACGATTCTTCTTGTTTGGAAGAAGAGCTATTATCAGGATTAACAAAATCAAAGGTACAGCTGCTGATTGTAGCCAGCGTGAACAACGCGCAGAGCGTTGCTGTGATACGTTTTATCTTTCTCACTATTAATCTCCTTTCATACATATCTTTTTAAAACGGGGGGAATTGAACAATTCCCCCCGCCTTGCCACTTAATTATCTATGATAATCACTTTTTGATGTTTACCACTTTCTTTATCGCCAAAGTTGCATTGTGTTTTACACATTTTTTTGCAGAGACGCCAATCCATACTCCCAATAAAACGATGCTTACAAAGTCGATCAAGAGAATGAGCGCTTTCCACCATGCGATAACTTCTACCGTCGTAACAACACCGACCGTGGAACCACTTTCAAGTCCTTGCGCCGTTTCTGCATAGAACTTCGTTTCTACGTAAGCGTAGAGCACGTCTTTTGCACTCTGATGTACGTAATACTTCGTTGCGTCCGTATCTCTGAAATCGAACCAGCTGAGCTTGCCGTCAGGGTGAAGAACCTGCGTGTTGCCCGCTCTGATACCTTCGTCGATATCGTTGATCGTGCCTGCGCAGTAGTAGTCGGTGATGACCGTACCGCGGAAGCCCCATTCGTTACGAACAACTGCCGTCAACATTGCGTAGCAACCAGTACTTCTCATACCGCCCGTACGGGTAGCTGCGCCCATCAATGCGTTCGAACCACCAATCTTGATTGCCAATTCGAAAGGTTTCAAATAGTTTTCACGGAAGCTCTGTTCGGTGAGCCACTTGTAGCAACCAGTGCTATTCGTACGATCTTTATCGTCTTCGTTTGCGCCGATATGCTTAATGTAAGCAATAACGCCCTTTTCCTTTGCGCCAAGAACGTGGTATGCACACATCGTACCTGCAAGAAGGCCGTCTTCTGCATAGTATTCGAAGTTACGTCCGCCAAGAGCAGAACGGTGCAAGTTTGCGCCAGGGCCGTACCAACCGTCGATACCAAGCGCGTTGCCTTCGATACCGATTGCAACACCTACCTGATAAGCCATGTACCAATCCCATGTCTGCGCGAGAACGGTAGAGCTGGGATAGTTAACCGCCTTCAAATTGTTACCGCCGGTGACACTTGTATTAAAGCCGGAAGGGCCGTCCGCGTCTTTTGCCGCGGGTTTGCCAATTTCGGGCATAGAAATCGTACCGAAGCCTGCGTCTACGATAAGTTCGCATGCTCTATCATACGTAAGTTGGCTTACAAGTTGATCCCACATAGGATCGTCGTAAGGAATACCATAAAGGTCTCCAATTGTCCAATTCGTTTCCGTAGAACCAAATTCGGGAATTTCCAAGTTGCTAGGATCTGCGGGCGTATAAACTTCCTGCATATCCGTCTTAAGATTGCCAGCGGCTCTGTTCGCGCCCTTCTCAACAGGGAACGTGCCTACGAAATCCGCACGAGTCATGTACTGGATAGGACCGCCTTCATTTTCAGAACCGTCCATAGAATGCGCGTTGGGATTGAAGGGTTCGTTGATATGGCTGCTTGCGCCACTCGTCGTGTTCGTATAGGTCGTAAATTGGTTTTCAACAACTTCGCCTGTTACGCTGTCCGTTTCATAACGAATATCATTCTTAACTTCCAACGTCATCTGATTTTCTTCCATGCCGTCTTTCAACGTATGTACGTCAGAACGGAAGGAAATTTCGTAATTACCTTTTTCAAGCTCGTAGCCCATGAATCCGTTGTTGTTTCTATCGTAACAATCGTAGGATTTCATTTCTTCTACGGGCATTTCAATTTTAACGTCAGCAAACTGACCGGGTTCGATCTCAGGCGTTTTACCAAATCCACCAAGTTTGATTGCAGCTTTTTCAATGCCACCCTTTGTATAAGGAGCGGAATAATACATTTCAACAACGTCTTTACCTGCAACGGAACCCGTATTGGTAACACGTACCGTAACCTTTAAGGTGTCGGTTTTGCCGATTGTATCGCCGTCTTCAAAGTTCGTTTCATGGATTTCCCACTTGAAATTCGTATAGGAAAGCCCATATCCGAAAGGATACTGCACAACGTCTTCATAACCGTTTGCAATGCCCCAATGTTCTTTTGCGAAGTCGGTATTCCAGAATCCGTCTTTATCTGCGGTTTCATACCAATAATAGCCAGTGTAGATATCTTCGCGATATTCCGTGTAAGATGCCGCCATATCCGTGTAACGACCGATGCTTTCCAAACCGGTGGTTGCATAAGCAGCAGCCGTAGAAAGATCGTATGCCCACGTATCCGCAAGCTTACCAGAAGGATTAACTTTACCTGTCAAAATATTGGCAAGACCAATCGTACCACGCGTCCCGGGCATACCCATATTGAGTACTGCATCAATTCTGGAATCATCCGCAATACCAAGCTCGATAGGGTTACCCGTATTCGTTACGATAATAACATTTTCAAAGTTTTCAGTAACTTTTTCAATCATGTATTCTTCACGAGCCGATAAGGATTGCAACTTTCTGGTAGCATCCTGACCGCCACCTGCTTGGTTGGAGAAGAATTGCGTCTTAGAAAAGTCGTTACCTTCCCCCATAAGACGGCCCAATACGATAATTGCCGTATCCGAATAGTCAATTGCATTCTGCATAAGGCTATCCGTATAGAAGCTTTCGGGAGCTTCGGAAATGC
>JAFTMD010000074.1 GCA_017452585.1 Clostridia bacterium | reverse complement strand
TCGTAGCGGTCAATCTCTATCCCTTCAAGGCGACGATTTCCAAACCGGGCGTTTCCTTTGAAGACGCAGTGGAAAACATTGACATCGGTGGGCCGACCATGCTTCGCGCGGCGGCGAAAAATTATCAAGACGTAGCCGTTGTCGTCGATCCGAAAGATTACGAACGCGTCCTTTCCGAATTGGAGGCTGGGGAAATTTCTTTGGATACGAAGAAGTATTTGCAATATAAAGTCTTTGCGCATACGGCTGTATACGACAGCATGATCTCCAATTACTTGGCGGAGAAGTTGGACATCCGTTTCCCTGACAGCATTACGTTTGCCTATGAAAAAGCGCAAGATATGCGCTATGGGGAAAATCCTCATCAGGGCGCTTCCTATTACAGTGAAGAATTTATCCGCAGTGGTTCTCTTTCCAAGGCAAAACAGCTTTGGGGGAAGGAACTTTCCTACAATAATATCAATGACGCAAACGGCGCGTTGGAACTCGTAAAAGAGTTTGGTGACGAACCCTGTGTTGTTGCTTGCAAGCACGCTAATCCTTGTGGGGTAGGCGTTGGTAAGACCATTCACGAAGCCTATGTTAAGGCCTACGAATCCGACCCCGTTTCCGTATTTGGTGGCATTTTGGCAATCAACGGCATTCTTGATGAAGCTACGGCCAGTGAAATTCACAAAATTTTCATTGAAATTGTCATTGCAGAAGGGTTCACGCAGGGTGCGTTGGATATTTTGACGCAGAAGAAGAATATCCGTCTTTTGGAGCTTCCCGACATCAAGGCAAGAAGAGAAAAGAGCGCTTACGACATGAAGAAAGTGTACGGCGGATTGCTCGTGCAGGAGTATGACGAGAGTTTGTTTGCGCCCGAAAACATGAAAATCGTAACAAAACGCGCGCCGACAGAAGAAGAAATGAAGGCGCTCCTGTTCAACTGGAAGGTGGTAAAACACACGAAATCCAACGCGATCGTGGTCGGGAAAGCAGACAGAACGACGGGGATCGGAATGGGGCAAACCAACCGCATTTGGGCGGCGCAACAGGCGATTGAACACGCAGGTGAGCAAATTCAAGGCAGTGTCATGGCGAGTGATGCATTCTTCCCCTTCCGTGATTGCGTAGACGAGTGTATCAAGGCGGGGATTCAGGCAATTATTCAGCCTGGCGGAAGCATCCGCGATCAGGAATCTATCGACGCTTGCGACGAAGCGGGGATTGCCATGCTCTTTGTAGGCGAACGTCATTTCAAGCATTGATTTGAAATAGGTTTCATATATAATTAAAGTTTTAAATAAATATTTATTAAAGAATCAAAAACAGAGCCTCCCTAAAAAATAGGGAGGCTCTCGTGATTGTTATTGGTTATATTTTATGCATAAATGGATTGCGCTTTTTCAACTAAACTTAAAAATTCAGCGCGGAAGGGGTTCTTATTTGCGCCAACTACGGAGGGAAGCGTACGTAAACGGTCTGCAACCGAACCAAAGTTTGCGCTGCCCATATATTTCGATTGACGAAGAAGAAGGCCAAATTCCGTCACGCAACCAATGAAGGTTAATTCCTCGTTTGCTTCCGCTTCGTACAAGGAAGTGGGGCAGGTCATGGTGATGGATTTATTTTCAGAGGTGGAAGGATCTTTAAATCGAAGTTCCGCTTCTGCAAAGTTGCCGTTTGCGCCATCTTTCAGCTGCACTTCATATACGGCAGTAACCGTATGCCCGGCGCCGATTTCCCCGGCGTCTTTATTTTCGTCCTCAAATTCTTCTTGTGTCAACATTTTCGTTTCATAGCCAATCAAACGATATTTTTCGACAAATTCTTCCGAGAAACGAATGTTGATTTTAGCGTCTTTTGCTACGGTAACTAGCGTTCCGCCCATCTCTTCTACAAGCACTTTTCTCGCTTCTGCAACGGAGTCCAAATATGCGTAATTCCCATTCCCGTTTTCTGCTAAGGTTTTCATGGTCGTATCCTTGGTGTTGCCCATTCCCACGCCCAAAACGCTGAGATAGATACCTTTATCGCGCTGTTCGGAGATAAATTTCTTCAAGCCGTCTTGTGAGGAGATGCCAACATTGAAATCACCATCTGTCGCAAGGAGAACGCGGTTGTTTCCGCCTTTGATGAAATATTTCTGGGCAGTTTGGTAAGCCAACTGAATACCGCCTTGGCCGAAGGTAGAACCACCTGCCTCTAAATCTTGCAAAACATTGGAAATACGCACCTTTTCGCTTCCCAAAGCGCCTTCCAGGCAGACTCTTGTGCCACTTGCATACGTAACAATGGACACGCGGTCAGCGTCTGCCAGTTCCTCTGTCAACATGGTAAATGCCTGTTGCACAAGGCCCAAACGATCGTCACCGTACATGGAACCGGAAACGTCCAATAAAAACACCAAATTGTTCTGCAAGCGGTTTTCAAAAGAGAGTTCTTCCGCGCTGACGCCAACGGTGAACAATTTGCTGTCAGCATTCCAAGGACAATCGGCAAGATAGGCCGTCGTTGCTAAGCCTTCGCCTGCTTCGGGGAGGGGATAATCATAGGAGAAGTAATTGACAAATTCTTCTATACGTACGGAATCTTCCGCCACCTTCTGTCCTGCGGTTAAAATGCGTCTTGCATACGAATAGGAGGATGTGTTTCTATCCAAAGAGAAGGTTGAATTGGGAGAAATGGCTGGGTCAGAGAAGTCGTTTTCCATGACGGAATCATATTCATAATCCAAAGAATCTCCCGGGGACATGAGGGCTGCATAATTGTCATTGCGGTCGTATCTGGAACCAGAGGCCGAACAGGATGCCAAAATGCACGTCAAGGTAACAACAGGGAGCAAAAATTTTGCAAGTTTTTTCATTTTCATAGTATTTACCTCCTAGGTTTTCTTCAATTATAACATAGAAGATGATTTTTGTCAAGGGGTTTTTCAAAAAAATGGTAAAAAGTACGAAAAAAGCGCGGCAAAAAGCCGCGCAATGGTGCGCTGATATGTTTTACAATTTAAATTTTATTTCACTGCGTTCTTTTGAGTTGCCTTGTATTCAGCAATCGCCTTGGAAAGCTGGTCGGGACAGGAGGTGTTTCCCTTGCAACGGATACCAGCCAACAACTTTTCAACTTCGTCAATATCTTTGCCTTCCGCAAGGCGAGCAATACCCTGCAAATTGCCACTGCAACCGCCAATGAAACGCAAGCCGTGGATTTTGTTGTTTTCGTCCACATCAAAAATAATTTGTCTGGAGCATGTCCCTTTAGTAGAGTAGGTATACATATTTTTTTACCATCCTTGATTGTTATTGTAAGCCCTTCAAACCATAAAGGAGGGGGGCATGTATGCGTTGAGATATAAAAATTGTCAATCTACGAGGGTTTCGTAAATGGCGGAATAGAGGTCGGACGCCTTGCATTCCCAATTCTTATAAATGATTTGCGCCGTCTTTTTATCAGGTACGACAAACTTCAATTCCAACATGGGTTGCACGGGCGCAAGAATTTTCAAATACACCGTATACGTCCCGTCAACGTTTTGGAAATAGTCCGATTTGCACTCCTGACGGTTGCGCAATTTTCCGCTGTTGTTTTTAACGTAAGAGGAAATTTCTTCGCGGATGCTCTTAGGGATGTTTATGTAAAAGCTGTTCAAGCTTTCACGGCCTTCCCCCGTGATCACGTAAAGTGGCTCTTCATCCGGTGAGGAAATACGACAAAGGAACCCATCGTCCAAAAGACGGGGTAACAATTCTTTACAGTCCATATAGTGTAACCAATTATTGACAGAAGAACACATTTCCAGCAAAGTGCGTTCGGAAAGTGCCGTTTCCATCTTATCAAACACGAACAGGACAATCAATTTATTGACAGACGTTTCGCCTTGAATTTGCATTCGTATAACTCCTCATTGAAAATAGATCGCCAAATTGACGCGGACAGAGCATCTTTTTTGCGCAGATATTTGAATTATTTCTATTATACACAAAATTTTGTAGAAAATCAAGATGTTTTGCCAAAAAATATTTATTATTTTTTAAATTTATGGTATAATAT
>JAFTMD010000073.1 GCA_017452585.1 Clostridia bacterium | reverse complement strand
TTCTTTTTTCAAGAAAAGCGTGGAAATTGGCTAAAATTTTTTGTATAGGAATTGAAAAATGGGTGGTTTTGTTGTATAATTTATCTCATAGAGATAAAATATGGAAGAAAAGCAAGGAGGATTTGTTTCTATGTATCCCTATAAAGTAATGTTTGATATGAGTTTTTATGATATATGCCTGGTGATTGCGGTGCTTCTCGCATTATTTTTGGCTGATCGCATGGCCACACGCAGCGGGTTTTCCGTTAAATTGCAAAAGGTGTTTATTTTCTCCATTATCGGCGCGATAGTGGCGGGCTTTGTCGGCGCAATTCTCTTTCAAGCCGTGTATGATTGGATCAAAAATGGGGAGTTTGTTCTGTCCGTAACGACGGGCATGACCTTCTATGGCGGATTAATTTTCGGTGTCATTGGCTTTTTATCGGTGTGGTTTGTTGCAGGCAAGAAACTTTGTAAAAACAACGAACCGATTGAAAAGTTTAGCGTTATGGCAGATATTGTGGCGTGTGTTATTCCCTTGGCGCACGGCATTGGCAGAATTGGCTGTTTGACGGCAGGTTGCTGTCATGGAGCTCCTACCGACGCTTGGTATGGAATTACAATGTGGACGGGCTCGGAAACAGGCTGGATGAAGGTGATTCCCACCCAATTGTTTGAGGCGCTCTTCCTGTTTGCGCTCTCCGGCGTTCTCTTTGCTCTCTTTTACAGCAAAATCAGAAAGGAAGGAAAATGCGTTCCGCTGTTGCCCATCTACGTGGTGGCGTATGCCGTTTGGCGGTTTTTCATTGAGTATTTACGCGCTGACGACCGCGGAGCAACCATCGTCTCCTTTTTAAGCCCCTCTCAGTTGATCGCCCTCCTTATGGTGGTTGTGGGCGTGGCGTATTTCCTCGTTTGGTACTTAAGCAAGAAAGGCATATTGCCCCAATGGGATATCATTTCTAAACTCTTCTCTAGCAGTAGCGCAACCGTGGAAGAAACGGCAGAAAAAGAAGTGATTGTAGAAGAAAATAAACAAAAAAACGAGCCCTCGGAAACAGAAGAAAAAGAAGTGGTTGTAGAGGAAAATAAAACAGAAAATCAGCCCTCGGAAGCGGAAGAAGAAACGCTGTAAGAGGGGGGTAGGTATGCGATGAAATATATAATTGCCCTTGATCAAGGCACAACTTCTTCCCGTGTGGCTCTCGTCAACGAACGGGAGGAGATCACCGCCATTTTAAGCCGTGAATTTCCACAGATCTATCCGGAAGAAGGCTGGGTGGAGCATGACCCCATGGATATCTGGTCCAGCCAATATGGCGTCATGATGGAACTCTTTGCTAAGAGTGATGTTTTGGCAAAAGATATTGCGGCGATTGGAATCACCAATCAACGTGAAACGACTATTGTTTGGGATAAGAATACGGGTAAACCTGTCTATAACGCCATTGTTTGGCAGTGTCGTCGTACGGCAGATATGATCCAACGTGTGAAAAAAGATTACGGCGATCTCATTTGTCAAAAGACGGGATTGATCCCCGACGCCTATTTTTCGGCAAGTAAAATTGCTTGGATTTTGGATAACGTCGAGGGAGCAAGAGCGCGCGCAGAACGTGGCGAACTTCTCTTTGGAACGGTGGATACATGGCTGATTTGGAAGCTGACGGACGGAAAAAATCACGTTACCGACGCGACAAACGCTTCCCGCACCATGTTGTTCAATATCAATACAATGGAATGGGACGAGGAATTGTTAAAGATTTTCAATATCCCCAAATGTATGTTGCCGACGGTGAAAAGCTCGGGCGAAATTTTTGGCTATGCCAACGTCAACGGCGTGGAAGTCCCTATTGCAGGGGTTGCAGGCGATCAGCAGGCGGCGCTTTTCGGTCAGGGCTGTTATGAAAAGGGAGAGGGGAAAAATACCTACGGAACCGGTTGTTTCCTCCTCATGAATGCGGGGGAAGAACGTCCCACTAGCCAAAATGGATTGCTGACCACCTTGGCGGCAACACTGCGTGGAGAAAAACCGCAGTATGCGTTAGAGGGGAGCGTCTTTATCGGCGGAGCCGTTATCCAATGGTTGCGCGATGAACTTCGCTTTTTTACGGAAAGCCGTGATGCGGAATATTACGCGCGCAAAGTGCCCGATACGGGCGGGGTGTATATCGTGCCTGCCTTCACGGGGATTGGCGCGCCCTATTGGGATATGTACGCGCGAGGGACGATTGTAGGGATTACCCGAGGAACGAAACGGGAACATCTCATCCGCGCCGCACAGGAATCCATTGCCTTTCAATCGGCCGATTTGGTGGCTGCGATGGAACGGGATACGGGCATGCCGTTAAAGTGTTTAAAGGTGGACGGTGGCGCTTCGCGAGATAGTTTCCTCATGCAATTCCAAGCGGACATTTTAAATGCAGATGTTATCAAACCCACTTCCCACGAAACGACGGCGCTTGGCGTGGCACGTTTGGCGGGGCTGACGGTTGGCGTTTGGTCGGATAAGAGAGCGTTGGCGGAAGAGCGCGCGGTCGATTGTCTGTACAGGCCGAATATGTCGGAGGCGGAACGTTCGGAAAAGCTGAAAAAATGGCACAGAGCCGTAGAACGTAGTTTAAATTGGGAATTATCCGAATAAAAGCAATAAAAAACGCCACCGAAGTGGCGTAAACGTTATAAAGTGTTAGCAAATCCAACGGCGAGCCGTAAAAGCCGTTCACGGCTGTTATCGGTGGGCGTGCAAGCCGTATGCAACAGCAATTTTTGTAACAGCCCAGACAGTTTCGTGGGGGGAATGCCCAAATGGAGCAGATCGTTGCCGTTTACGGCAAGTTCCTTTAAAGTAAAAGGTACATTCTCTCTCTGCATTTGGTCGAGCAATTTTCGCCAACGAAGACAGGTGGGGGCAGTGGAAAGATTATCCATGCACGCGGAAAAGTCCGCTTGCTTGAGCAATAAAAGATCCTCCAAAAGAGGAAAATGCGTGACGAAAAACCGACGAAGTTTATTTTCTCGCACCTTGCAATCGAGGTCGTACATATGCCATTCGATGAGGGCAGGTATGCGTTCACATACTTTTTTGGGCGCTTTTAACCTCGTTAAAATCTCCTTTGCAATGCGCGCGCCTTCCTCGTGATGCGCATGGGCGTTGCCCGTTTGCAACATACAGTAGGGTTTGCCAACGTCGTGCAGCAAAGCCGCAAGGCGCAAGGTTGCGTCGGTTGAGTTCGGTTCGATATAGAGTAGAGATTTTAAGGAATGTTCCAAGACGTCGTATCTGTGAAAATCGGGGCGCTGTGTCAATCCCTTGCCAAGGGTGAGTTCCGGCATAATCTCCGCAAGGATTCCCGTTTGTTCTAAAAGTGTGAAGCCGTGATAAGGCGCGCCTTGAATGCCACATTTTTGGTCGGCGGTCAAAATGGTGAGCAATTCTTCCCAAATACGTTCGGGGGAAATGTCACGAATGAGCGTAGCGTTTTTTTTCGCGCCGTTCAAGCAGGCGTCGTCGGGGTGAAAACCAAGCTGCGCCGCTTGACGGGCAAGTCGCAACAGGCGAAGTCCGTCCTCGCCAAACACCTTTTTGGCGTCATCGACGGTGGTCAGCCTTCTTTCCTGAATGGCGGGAATACCCCCTAAAGGATCGACAAATTCCCCCTTGGCAACGTCGTAATAGATGGCGTTCACCGTGAAGTCCCTACGCTTGGCATCCAGGAGAATGTCGTCCGTGAAAAAGATTTCAACGGGTACATGGGTGCCTCGTACGTATTTATCCGATCGAAAACAAGCGTATTCATACTCGTTTTCCCCATCGGAAAATTTGACGGTGCCCGTGTTTCGATACACAGCCTGAATGAAAAATCCCTCCCTTTTTGCAATTTCGGAAAAGGTTTCCGCGGACATGGGGGAGCAGATATCCCAATCGTGTATGGCAGAGGGGAGTTTCGCAAGATAATCGCGCACACTTCCACCGACGATATAGAGGGGGTTAGGACAGGTTTTGGCTAAATTTTGAATGGATTTGGGTAAAATGTCCTGCATTGTATCCTTCTTTTTAAAATTTTTTCTATGAATAGTATAACAAATCTAAAAATAAATTGCAATTCTTTGCAAAGTATTATATAATATAGTTGGAAAAATTATTTTTTCAACCTCATTTACAAAGGGAGACAAAGGGTGACTATGTACAATATTATTTTTAATCCCGTTGCGGGCAAGAAGAAAGCGTTTGAAAACTTAGACGTTGTCAAGCGCATTATGGATGAATGTAAGGTGGAATATAACATCTACAAATCGGGCGGGATTCACGACGCTGAATATATCGCGCGAGATTTGACGCAGAAAGGGGAAACGAGTCTCATCGTCCTCGGCGGAGATGGAACACTCAACGAAGTGTTGAACGGTCTTGTCGATCCCTCCGTTTGCACACTTGGATTGGTGCCTTCAGGGACGGGCAATGATTTTGCGGAGCGCATGGGCATTCCTCTCGATCCCGAACAGGCAATTCGCCGCATCATGGCAAATGACGCAAAGCCTGTTGATTATATTGACGTTAGCGGCACGCGCAGCATGAACGTGGCTGGCTTGGGTATGGACGTGGACGTTTTAGAACGTTGTCAGCGTGGTAACATGAAGGGAAAATTGAAATATTTGCTCAGCCTTGTGCAAAGCTTGTTCTCTTTCAAGGGTTATCGCGTACATATCGAAGCGGAAGGCGTTTCGGAAGATAGAGATGTCCTCCTTTGCGCAGTTTGCAATGGTTCGCAGTTTGGCGGCGGCATTCGCATTTGTCCGGCTGCTGATCCTGCAGATGGAAAATTGGACGTAGTTACCGTCGATTGCATTGGTGGTAAACTTGCCATCATCAAGGCGTTTATGGAATTGTTGAAGGGGAAGATTTTGGAATATCCTTTAACCAAGCATTATTTGGTGGAAAAAGTAACCTTCACCCCCAAGCAAGATTGTCCCATTCAGTTGGATGGGGAATTATATCAGCATCATGCGTTTGAGGCTGAGGTGAAGAAGGGATTGAAATTCTATTAATATCTGGAAAAACGCTTGAAATACTTCGCTATGCGGCGGCAGAGTGAAATTTTTCTAAGTCACGTACGCGTTGTACGCTCCTGTCGAAAAATTCCTCTCTTTCTTGCCTAGCTCGCATTTGAACCGTTTTAAATACAACAGGGCTTTCGAAAATCAGCATTTGCGCTTGGTCACGTACCTCTTGTACGCTCCCTGCAAGGTGCTCGACACGCCTTGAACTGCTCGCATTTGAACCGTTTTCGGTTTTTTAACGGGATTGAAATACTTCGCATTTGAACCGTTTTAAATACAACAGGGCTTTCGAAAATCAGCATTTGCGCTTGGTCACGTACCTCTTGTACGCTCCCTGCAAGGTGATTGATACGCCTTGAACGACTTGCGTTAAATTGTTTTAATTCTTCAATCAATATAAACTTTAACGAGTATAAAAATTTTACAACAATCATCAGGTTTTGGTTTAGAGAGAATATGTGGATGTTAACGAACGGAAAATACAAAAAAATACTCGATGTAATGCCACAGGGGGTATTCGTATTTAATGAAAAGCTGCGGGTGCTTTGCACCAACGTAGCCTTTCGCCGTGCCTTTTCTGATGAAGCAAAGCAAAAAGGGACGCTTGCGGAAGTGTTGGCTTGTTCACAAGGGGTAAAATGTGGCGAGGGGGCAATTTGTTCCAACTGCGCCTTTATGCGTGTTATGCGGGCGGCGATTGCTGAACGTGTGGAAAAAGAGGAAACCATGCACACCACCGTCAATCGGCATGGCCACACCGATCGTATTTCCGTGCGGATACGGGTTATTCCTGCGGACGAACGAGGAAAGCTCTTTGTCGGTATGACAGAGGGGACGTATTATACAGAGATCGAACGCGAGATGCTTTCCGCGCAACAAATGCAAAAGAGATTGTTGCCGGCTGGAAAGAGTATGGGTGGCATCACCTATGCGTATACCTATCTTCCGAAGTTTGGCGTCGGAGGGGATCTCCCCGAGGTATACGAACTCAATGGACAGACGTACGGCGTTTTATCCGACGTATCGGGTAAGGGGATTTCTGCCGGAATGTTGTCCGCCTTTATCAAAGCTGCCTTTGATAAGGACGAGGTGGATTTAGGGATGGCCTTATCTCGTTTGAATGCGAAATTTAACGAGCTCAATCAAGATGAATGTTCGTATATCACGGTTTCTGCGGTGCGTATGGATAAGGAAGCGGGTATTTTGCGGTATGCGGTGGCAGGGCATAATGCGCCGATTTTGTTGAAAAATGCATACGGAATCAATGAAATTGAATCGCCTGCGCCTCCCATTTCCAATTGGATGCCCGATTATGCGTATCAAGAACACGAAATGCCCTTCGAGCATGGGGATATTTTGGTTATGCTCACGGATGGGGTGACGGAGTGTTTGAATTCGGCTGGGGAACAGTTTGGCATTGAACGCGTGGAGAGCGTGTTGATGCAATCGACCTGCGCGGAAGATTTTAACGCTAAGATCAAATCCGCCCTGCAAGTGTATTGCGGGGGAGAATATACGGATGACGTAACGACGGTTGCGTTTGATCTTTAAGGTGGAAAAAGCGATTGTTCCGCGTGTATTCACTACAAAAAAATACATTCAAAAAAGCAAAATGAGCATACCATGTATGCGTTGAGTTAAAAAATGAAACAAATTCCGTACATAGATACGGTGTAATATTTAAGGAAGGAGAAAATTAAATCATGGCACAAAAAAAGAAATACTATGTAGGTATTGATCTTGGCGGTACATTTATAAAGGGCGGCATCGTTGATGAAACGGGGGATATCGTTTATTCGGATAAAGTGCCCACCGAAAGTGAAAAAGGTGGGGACAGAGTTGCGATGAATATTGCTGTTCTTGCAGATACGTTGATGAAGCATATGAAACTGGAAAAGGAAGACGTCATTGGGCTTGGTATGGGCGTACCTGGTATGATCGACAGCAAGGCAGGCGTAGTTATTTTCTCGGGGAACTTGCAGTGGAAAGATTTCCCCATTGCGGAAAAGGTGTCCGCGCTCACCGGCTTGAAGGTAAAAATTGCCAACGACGCAAACGTAGCGGCGCTCGGCGAAGTTAAATTTGGCGCAGCGAAGGGCTGTGACAACATGGTAATGATCACGCTTGGAACGGGTGTTGGCGCAGGGATTATCGCAGAAGGCATGATGATCGAAGGGAATAAATCTGCCGGCGCAGAGCTTGGACATTCGGTTATCGTTGTGGACGGCGAACCTTGCAGCTGTGGCAGAAAGGGCTGTTTTGAAGCATATTCTTCGGCAACGGCGCTCATTCGCGACACGAAACGCGCCATGGAAGCGCATAAAGATAGCGATATGTGGGAAATTGGCAGTTTGGACAACGTCACAGGCAAAACGGTGTTTGATTATAAAGATGCTGATCCGTACGCAAAGGAAGTGTTGGATTCCTATTTCAAGCATTTGGCGTGTGGGATTGCCAACGTAGCCAACATTTTCCGTCCGGAAATCGTTCTTCTTGGCGGCGGCGTATGCGCGCAGGGGAATAATTTGGTGAAGCCTTTGCAGAAGCTGTTAGACAAAGAAATTTTTGCAGGAGATCTTGGCCCGAAGGTAAAAATTCGCATTGCGGAATTGGGCAATTCGGCAGGACTTTTAGGGGCGGCAGCCTTGTTGATGTAAGCTTTTGAAGAAAAGGAAGAAAAAAATTTAGAAAAGCAAGCAAAAACAGTTGACAAAAGATAAAAAAAAGTCTATACTATATAAGCGCTTTCATAGAGGAGCGCTTATAAAAGCACTGTTAGCTCAACTGGATAGAGCGTCGGTCTACGGAACCGAAGGCTAGGAGTTCGAACCTCTTACGGTGCACCAGCGAAACGACCTGTGGTTTTTACCATAGGTCGTTTCGCTTTGTTTCCGCGAGGTTCTCACTCGCCGAGGTTCCGTAGGAACCGTAAGGAGCGAATCAACTGAATAGCGAGCTAGCGAGCGTCAGGGCGAGTTGCCCGTTAAAAAAAGCATTGATAATGCTTTTTAGGGACGAGGTGAGCAAACGCACATGTCTCGCGTTTGCGGTGACCGAGCGCAAAGAAAACCGCACTTTGCGCGAGAAAGGAGTTTAATTTTTAACCCGCCTCAATCCTATTTTGTGTGAGAAAGCCCACGGCAATCTGCCGTGGGCTTTGTGCTGTATAGGATGTTCAATTTTCTATTTTGAGCATTATTTTTCTTGTTTGGTTACGTAATGCGTGTACAACTCCTCCGTCGCGAAATGCAATTTCGTCAGCTGGTTGGGCGCTGTCTTTAAGAACATAAAGTAGGTCGTTTTGTCCGTTGCAATATCAATGGCGTCGCCACGTTTTAAGAAATTGTATTCAATGTGCAAGGAGTACATCGACGAAACGGGTTTGTTCAGGTGGAAAGGTTCGCCGTCGACTGTGCCTTCAAAGGTGAACCCATTTTCATCATGTATCATGTGCGCGCTACCTACGTCGATAAACCCAGTGCGCGTAGAGTAGTAATCTTCCACGCGGACGTCATCTTCAAAATGATAGGTTCCGTTGACAACTTCTTTGCGGACTTCCTCGCGCTCCCAACGATACCAATCGGGGACGTGGGAGAACCCCTTGTCTGTGTTGACACCCTGCAAACGGCTGAGCGTATCCATTTCCCATGTTGCGCCACAGTGGTTGCACCAAAGTTTCGTGCCTTTGCTGTCCATCTTAAATTCGGTCATGCAGGCGGGACACTTATACAAAATTTTGTGGATATTTTCCGCGCGTTTTTTGTGTTTGATGTGGATATTGTTTTCCACCTGCCATTTGTATTGATCGCGCTCAAACGCTTTTTCAATTTTTTCCTGCACTTCATCAGCGGAAAGTTCTTGCAAATCTTTCTCCGTGAAAAGAATGGATAAATGCCCTTCCTGGCGAATGCCCATATAGGGGCGTTTGCGCCATTGAGGGGAGTTTAAGAAATTCCCATTCGATTTAAAGAGCAAAACGGGCACTTTCGCGTGTTTGCACAATTTTCCAAGCGCGCCGTCCAGACGTTCATTGACGCCTGCGAGGGAGAAACGCGCTTCGGGATAGAAGGCGCAGGTGTGATTTAATTTTTTGACATAGCGAAGAATTTGCTTCACCGTCACGATATCGTGGGTGAATTTACGTTTGGGAATACCCCCAATGCCAAACATCAACCAATCTCCACGTCTGAATTCGTCAATGGAGATTACCCAACCGGTCGTATGAGGGAACAACGCATACGCAAGCTGGGGGAAATCAATAAAGGCGTCGTGCGTAGCAAGCACGAGAAAGGGGGCTTTGAGATCTTTAATAGCAGGGTCTTTGGTGACGTGGCTGTTAAAAAGTAAATTGTAAATGGGCGCTACGATATATTCCACTGCCCGGATATACCATTTCGGTTTGATGGCAGGTCGGTGCATATCAAATCTTTTTGTTTGTTTTTTCATAAGTACTACCTCCAATCACATTATAACATATTTTTCTCAAAATATCAATAGGTATAGGGAAAAAATTTGTCGATTTGTTTAGAAATTTAAGTAATTTTTTTGAAATTTGACGAAAAATGTGGGAGGTGGAGTGTATTCACTCTTTAAAGGAATATTTTAATTTCGGTGGCAGCAAGCCGCCACCCTACAAAAAACGAAGAAAACATTGTCGTAGGGTGGGGGGGTTCACTCCCCCGTGAAATGTAAAAAAATATACCTGCCCGCATCAAAATGAAGGGGGCAGGTATGCGTTGAGATACTTTTTATTCTTTTTGAATATCTCCATCCGTGCAGTGAACTGTATAAATGCCTATATCAGAATCCCAGAAAGATTCTTTCCAAATCTTTTCCCATTGCGCCTTTGTGCCTTGGAAGGTGATCGAGGTTAAATTGGGGCATAAGTAGAATGTGCGACCAGCGATGAATCTGACACTTTCAGGAATGACAATCGAAGTTAAGCCACTGCATTCTCCGAATGTAAAAGCTTCAAGAGAAATGACACCGTTAGGGATAACCATCGACGTTAAACTGGTGCAAGAAGAGAATGCATACGAACGAATGGAAGTGACACCTTCAGGGATAACAAGAGAGGTTAAATCCTGACAACCGCTGAACGCAGCTTCTTCGATGGTGGTGACACTGCCATCGGCAGGAATCGTACTGTTGTTACAACCGGCAATCAACGTTTTGCTTGTTGTTTCGATGATACAATTTTCAGCCGAATGATAGGTGGTGTTTCCTTTTTCTACAACTATACTCTTTAAGGCAGAGCAGCCGCCAAACGGGTTGCGTCCCATGTATGTGACGCTGGCAGGAATGACAATCGAAGTTAAACCATCGCAATTGGCAAATGTGCCATCTTCAATGGAAGTGATAGTATTAGAAAATTTAACGGAGGTTAAATTGTCGCAATCATAAAATGCATTAGCGCCACTAATGAACGTGACGCTGTCGGGAAGTTCGATTGAGGTTAGGCTGTCGCAATCATAAAACGTCCAACCATTAATGCCAATGACGCTGTTGGGGATTTGAATGGAGGTTAACTTGTCGCAATTATAAAATGCCCCAGCATCAATATAAGTGACGCTGTTGGGGATTTTGATGGAGGCTAAACTGCTGTCGGAGAATACGTAAGCTCCGATGCGAGTAACGCTGTCGGGAATCGTAACGGAATGGAAACCATCGTGATTACGGAATGCCCAATCGTCAATTTTTTTAACGGGCAGTTTGTTGAACGTGGAAGGGATAACGATATCTTTATCCGTGCAGAAACCAAGGTCTTCCAAGATATAATACGTTTTATCCGAAGATAAACTATATAACAATCCTTCACTGGCGGGATTGCACGCTGTGGAACAGGCCAAAGTGGCGCTCGCCAACAAAAGAGAAATTAATAATTTCCGAATTTTCATCTTCCAAAATCTCCTAATCATATTTTTCACTTTCATTATAGCTCATTGCAAATGTCATTAAGTTGTGGTTATCTCTACGGAAGTATGGATCTAATTTCATGTAGCTTAAGAAGTCATGCATCCATCCCATATTCCATTTAAATGTAAAGTTCAAACCACCATCTTCTGCTTTAGCTGTAATCTTTGGCCAAGCTGTAGATTCTTCTGCGATCATAC
>JAFTMD010000072.1 GCA_017452585.1 Clostridia bacterium | reverse complement strand
ATTTTTAGACCAAAATTCGTTCTACTTGTATAGATAGGCACGCGCTGCGCTCATGGACGAAAAAAATAAGTAATTTTGCTCTCTACTTGTATCAAAGACAAGCACACGCCTAACTGCCAAATCATACTTTAACTTGTATTTTATCATGCTTTGATTACAGATTTTAAGCCTTACATAGCTTATGATTTTTATTGTAAAATTTAAAACAAAATTTAAAAAACCTATTGACAAAATTTAATATTTATGTTATCATATTCTACGGCAGATGATATTGAGGGAAGATTTTATTTATGACATTTTGAATAAGGTAATATCAAAATCCAGTTTTTTATTATGGAACCCTAATAAAAGTAGGGGAACACGCACCAGTGTTCCCCTACTTAAAGTGTCTAATAGGGGGAATTAAAATTTCATAAAAGATCTAATCTATGGTATCTTGCTAAAAATATATTATATTAATGTATGGAGGTATTCATGAAGTTAAAATTTGGTCACATACTTCAACTCACAACGGTCGCAGTGCTTGTAACTGCACTCATTGTGGGGAACAGTATCGTACTCGAACCGACTTTGGCCCAGAATATTACTGGGTTACAGTTCCTGTTCGAGGAAGCACTTGGATTTTCCACAGCAGGCGGTAATGATGAAACGATCAACGCAAGCCGTGCGGAGGGTCAAGAATTGTCTAAGGACATCGTGAAAGAAGGGAGTGTATTGGTTAAGAACAACGGCGTTCTTCCCCTTAACTATGCGGAAAATCAGTCGGTAAACGTATTTGGTCATGCAGCGATTGATTGGGTTTACGGTGGTTCTGGTTCTGGACAAGTAGTGCCTGAAAATAACAACAAGGACGAAAATATTGATTTCCTTGAGGCGCTTGAGTTGTACGACGTTGAGTACAATAACGAATTAATCACGATGTACAACCGCTTTGCTGCGCCTGTGGGGGACATTGGTTCGATTGGTACGTTCTACGACGCATTCTATAAGCTTGCAGAACCCAGCATTTCCGATTCCAAATACTATACGCCTTCCTTGCTTCAAAATGCAGAAAGCTTCTCAGAAACGGCATTTGTTGTTATTGGTCGTCACGCAGGTGAAACGGAAGATCCTACGCGTATACAGTATAAAACGAACGCGAGCGAAAAGAGAGATGCAAGTCGTCACTATCTTGAAATTTCCACTGAGGAAGAAGCACTTTTGAAATACGTTGGTGAAAACTATGAGAACGTAATCGTGATTGTAAACTCCACCAACGCAATGGAGCTTGATTTTGTAGAAACGATCCCTGGCATCGACGCTTGCTTGGTTGTCGGCGCAACGGGTACTCGCGCGGCAGAGGCAATTCCTTACGTGTTATACGGTGAAACGAGCCCTTCCGGACATTTCGCAGATACATATGCCTATGACATGGCAAGCAACGTAAACTATAAACGTACAAGCGCAGAGGGTATTGGCCACTATACAAACGGTTCGAATATGTATCCTTCAGGAGAGAACTGCAACGCTGGTGTAAGCGTGCGTGAAGCCCCCGCATTCATCGACTATATCGAAGGTATTTACCTTGGTTATAAGTGGTATGAAACCGCAGACGTAGAAGGTATTTGGGCAGACTATACGAGAGAAGTTCTTGACGATGCAGGAAATAAAGTGACCTTGACGGGTTATGACAGCGTCGTACAGTATCCTTTCGGTTTTGGTTTGAGCTACACAGAATTTGATTGGGCGGTAGAATCTGTATCCATTCCCGACGGTTCGTTTATCGATGAAAAGAGTGAGATTACCATTCAGGTTCGCGTAACCAACGTTGGCGAATATGCAGGTAAGGACGTGGTAGAAGTATACTTCACTCCTGAATATCACGAAGGCGGCATTGAAAAGGCAGCTGTAAACCTCGTAGGCTTTGCAAAAACGCAGGCACTTGATCCCGGAGCAAGCGAAGTGTTGACAATTACGCTTGATACATATGATCTTGCTTCTTATGACGCATATGATTTAAACAACAACCAAAATAAAGGTTACGAGCTTGATGCAGGTTCTTATGAAATCAAGCTTATGACCGATTCTCACAACGTAAAGACAGTAGATTTCACTGCAGGAAAAGCAGGCGTTCCTGGCGTTATTACTTACGAAGTGCAGGAAACCATCAACCTTAAGACGGATAAGATTACGGGTGAAGAAGTATCCAATAAATTCACAGGTGAAGACGCAATCGATGGCGCAAGCTTGGACGGTAGCGATAGCAATCAAAACATTGGTTTCATTTCTCGTACAAGCTTCCCCGATCCTTATGAGATCGCAGCTATTCAAAACAGAGAAATGGCGGCAAATGTAAAAGAATTTAACGAATGGAGCAATTCCGCGGCAAGCGCTTGGGACAATGCCACCACAGATATTTTCGGTAATAAAGTAGACACTTCCCCCGTTACTTGGAATAAGGCGGCGGGTACGCTTGAATATGAAGGCATAAGCTACGCATCTTCCGTTGGTTCTGACGGTAAAGCAAAGGTTTATAAAGATGGTAAAGTGACCGAGCTTGGTTTGTTGCTCGGTTCCGATTACGATAATCCTCTTTGGGATGCAGTACTCGACCAAATCACTCTTGCTGAAGCAGTAAAAGTGGTTCACGCAGGTGGCTTCGGTAATGCAGCAATTGCTTCTGTTGGTAAGCCTCAGCTTTCCGATTACGACGGTCCTGCACAGGTTCGTTCCTTTAACGCAGGCTCTAAGCGTGGTACGGGTTTCCCTTGCTCGAGCGTTCTCGCGCAAACGTGGAATCAGTCCCTCGCATACAGCTTCGGTCTCAACTACGGTAAAGAAATGTCCACGCCCGGTATTGCCATGGATGGTACGTACGGTTTTGGCGCGAACTTACATAGAAGTGCGTGGGGCGGACGTAACTACGAATATTTGAGTGAAGACGGTTTCCTTTCGGGCGTCCTTTTGGCTGAAGAAGTACGCGGCTTGAAGAACACCGGTAAATATTGCTACTTGAAGCACCTTGCGCTCTACGAAACCGAACACGAACGTGACTCCTTGTATACGTGGTGTACGGAACAGGCGCTTCGTGAAATCTATTTGAAGCCATTCCAAAAAGCGATCCAAGACGGCGGTTGCGTAGGTATCATGTCCTCTTATAACCGTATTGGTAATGTATGGACGGGTGGCAGCCAGGCCCTCATTGACGGCGTTATCCGTCAAGAACTTGGTTTCCGTGGCACGGTCGTAACCGACTACGTTGACGGTTGGTCGCAGAGTTACATGGCGATTGAAGATGCAGTGCGCGCAGGCGGTGATATTCTCCTCGGCGGCAGAAATCAGTCTTTGGATACTGGTTTTGACGATTCCAACCGTATTCAGGCGCAAGTGAAGGAAGTTACTCACCACGTGCTTTACATGTTCCTCAGCGCTCGTTATGCGAACAGCATCTACAATGCGCAGGACGACGTTGAACAGATCGTAATCGGTTCAGTTGTTGAAACGTGGGAATGGTGGAAACTCGTGCTTATTGACCTTGATATCCTTGTAGGTGTAGCTTGCTTCTATTGGGTATACTTTGTATTCCGTGATATTTTCACCGGCGGCAAAGTAGACGACAAAAAGAATGGTAAGAAAAGCTCGAAAAAGGGCAGTACCTCAAAAAATAACGTTCCCTCCTCAAAGAAAAAAGTAAAGAGCGGAGGTAAAAGATAATGGCAAAGAAAATGAAATTATTTGAGAAACTTTTCCTGTTTACGGTTGCAGTGGCAACGACGGCAACGATGGTATGGATTCCTTTTAATTCCTATATGGAATATCAAGATTACCTCGCAGGTTTGGAACAGGTGACTCCCGGCCCAGCAACAAAGAAGCCTGTGCTTGAAAAGATTGAAGCAAAGCTTTTGGATGGCGTTCAGTATTTCGCAAACGATATGGCGGAGGCGAAAGCGGAAGATTTCGAGGTTATTGCACACTACACCGTAGAAGGGGAAGACCCCTATACGGAAACGGTGGAAGCAGGTAAGTTCAGTGTACAGACGGCGGCAGATTTCTATGCAAAAGGCGGTGACGTTACGATCTCCTTCAGAGGTAAGGTGGCAACTGTACCCGTAACGCTCGTACCCGTTACGCTTGAATCCATCAACGTAACCATGACGCCTTACACGATTAAATATGCGGCAGGCTCCACGTTCAGCAACGCAGGTATGATTGTAAACGCTGTATATAACGATGGTTCGACGAAGGAGCTCTCCGAAGACGAATACGTGGTAGATACTGAAACGGCGCTCAAAATGGGCGACAAGT
>JAFTMD010000071.1 GCA_017452585.1 Clostridia bacterium | reverse complement strand
TTTTGTCTAATACTGCGTTAAAATCCTCGATAAACCTTCTGGTTGCTCTGCGGTTTTGCCTTGTCTTATCCTAAATCTGCTCAGCAAAAACTGCTTTGCACCTCAAAGAGTGAATTTTTCGATAGATTTTGGCGAAAGCAAGCGTAGCTGTATGAACATACCGCAAGCGAGCGTTTGCCCAAAGATGCGGAAAAGACACCTTTGAGGCTATTTCTATTCGATTGCGATTGGCTACGCGAGGGCGCATACCCCCTGCGGTCTGTAACCAAGCATTTCGCGCCGTATTTCGTAGCATTTTTCCGTTAAAAATCAACCAGGCAAGGGGACAGAGCCATAAATAAAAGACCACACTGAAGTGAACCCCAAATAGTTCACACCCGTGGTCTTTTATATTTTTATTGAGAAATTTCCCTATTCTCGTTTAATGAACAATAAAAACACCGTTTATTATCCCCATATTAACTTAATTGACAGATATGGGATATTCGTCAAAGATAACGTAAAATCTCCCCTCCATCTCCAATCTACCATTCGCAATATATATTTCATAGCTTTCACTTTCCGTTACGAAAGTGTATTTTATATAACTGCCACCCTCAACGCGCTCTGCCCACTTACTGTCAGCACAAACCTCGTACATAGTTATTTTGAAAAGAGCCTCTTTAATATCCGATATCTTATATCTGGTGGTATACTTGGTAATCGTAGGCTTAACATCAGGTGATACACCAATATACCCCTGCTCGATTACAAGCTCCTTGACTTCCGATGCCTGCAATCCACCCAGCCAATTATAATGCATTGATAGAATGGAGCTGCCTATCATATCACTCTTAAACTCTACGGTAACGTCACCTTTGGGCATAACAAATTTATATTCTATATAATCGTGATTCTCATTAATACTAACCTGTTTCCCGGAAGAATACAACTCTCCGTTGACATACATATCAATGGGGATAGGATGCACGTAGGTATGGAATTTAATAATATCGGTTTCATACCATTCACCATCTTGGTCGTGAACCAACCAACCGGCGCCTTCCGTCACCGTAAGCATATATGTTTTATTTACATAACCGCAAACCTGACAAACATCATTTTGATATTGATGCCCCTCATAAATGGGTTCGCCTTCTTCAACGGGAATCCAATGATATACGGTATCGTATTCGTAGTCGACACCGTCTGTTGTTCTTTCATATCCGCAAATGATACAAACGTTTTCCTCGTCAAATATATGAAGTTCCATAACATCCTTTGATTCGCAACCACAAGTGTATATTATACTATGCCCTTGTTCCGTAATTGCCCATTGGGATGTGTGTTCCGAATGTTCCCCGTTTCCTGTTTCCTTACAAGAAGAAACTGCAAACACCATGCACAAGATCAGAAAAATTGCCGTCGCCTTTTTCATAACCTTACTCCTTTTATTCACCTTATCTCTTATACACTTTCGTCAAACCCTTCAGCCATGCAGCGCGCTTAAAACCAAAATCCTTTTCTATAAAACGGAATGTCCAATTTTTATCCGACACTGTGGAAGGGGCGTTGAATCGGGATTCTTCCCCCATGCACAAAACGTCATTCATTGGGAAAATGACTGTGTTTGCCTTTGACCACATCAAAAGCTCGATCATTGTTTTACATTCGTCCTCCACCGTTTCCGTTATATAAGGAACATCCGCAGATAAACATTCCTCTTCCAGAGTTGTTTCTAGCGCTCTACGCGCATTTTTATCCAAACTTTCCAAAAAGGCGCAAAGGGGCTGATTGTCATGCGTGCCCGTATAGGCGACACAATTCTTTCTCTTGATATTGGAAGGTAAGTATTCATTTTTCGGGTTGCCGTCAAAGGCAAACGACAAAACCTTCATCCCCGGATATCCCGTCTGACGAAGCAATTTCCGCACACCATTATCAATGATCCCCAAATCTTCTGCGATAATCTCGTATTCCTGTAAGGACGCAAACAAATCCATTCCGGGGCCTTTTCTCCACTCACCCTCTTTGGCGTTTTCCGCCTCGCTGGGAATGACAAAAAATTTATCAAACGCGCGGAAATGGTCGATACGCAAGCTGTCGAACAATTCAAACGCATAGGCAATACGCTGTTTCCACCAATCGTAACCGTCTGCCTGCATTTGCGCCCAATTGTAAACGGGATTTCCCCAAAGCTGACCATCTTCCGAGAATGCATCCGGCGGTACGCCTGCCACAAAGGCGCTGTTCCCTTCCCCATTCAACAGAAAGAGTTTTTCGCGATATTTCCACATCTCCACGCTATCCTGCGACACATAGATGGGCATATCCCCCATAATGGAAATGCCACGTTCCTTTGCGTATTTATGTAGAGCATTCCATTGTTTCAAGAAAATAAACTGCGTAAACTGCCAAAAGAGGATTTCTTCTTCCAAATCGGTTAAATCTAATCCTTCCCCCTTACAGTTTTTATAGGGTTCGGGCCATTCGGTCCAAGGAGCGTAATTAAACTTCATTTTGAGCGCCATAAACAACGCAAAATCGGCATACTTCCCCTTCTTCAAGAAAGCGCGCCAATCTTTTCCACATCTTTCAAAACGTGCAAACGCCTTGCGTAATACGGCAATTTTATGGATAAATTGTCGGCTGTAATCGACGCGACGCACGTTGGCGCTCCATTCGATATCCGCGTATTCTTCCGTGAGCAAAAGCCCCTCTTCCGCCAAAAGGTCCAAATCAATAAAATAGGGATTAAGCGCATCGGAGGACGCCGATTGATAGGGACTGTCCCCATATCCCGTAGGAAGCAGGGGCAATACCTGCCAAATTTTCATGCCTGCGCTGTGCAACCAATCGACAAAGCGATAGGCGCTTGCCCCCAACGTTCCAATCCCCTGTGTAGACGGCAACGCGGAAATGGGCATCAAAACCCCTGCCTTTCTTTGCGCTTTCTTTTTTACTTCTTTCATTTCTACACCTCCAGCGCCACCAAACAACGCCGATTTCTTTCGTTTTTATATTTTCGCAAGCAACTTAGCTTCCGCCTTTTTCACACCTGCTATCCATTCCTTTTCCAAAGCCTCTTCTGCCTGTAAACGCAACGGCTCGACGGCGTGTTCCTGCCCAAACTTTTTCGCAAGGGCCAACAGAATACGCTTTGCGCCTACATCCTCCGCCTGCAAATAGTTTCTGCACCCCTTACTGCATGCTTCCGCCTCCGTCAAATTGCCACGTAAAATATGCAAGTAAGTACATTCCGCCAACACTTTTTCCTCTTCCCATTCGGAAAGATAGCCTCTTGCCGCCAACATCCGTTGCAGACAATCACCTGCCCGTTCATACTCCTCTTTTCCCAGGAAATAACGATAGCGCAAATCCAACAACGCCATGTACAAAGGTTCATCCATGCGAAGTTGGGGAAGATTAAAATAGAGGCTCTCTTCGATTTCCGTATAGCTCTTGCCCTCGTACAATTGGCCTTGAATTTCCATGATGGCAATCATCACTTTTTCCGCGTCCTCCCCCTTTTTTAAGCCCTGATATACCAAGGCATCCGTCTTGCCTAAAGGATACTCGACGGGAGGAAGATTTAAGAAAAATAAGTAAGCGGGGTAGGGAAGCATTCCCCAAAGCGCATATTTCGTTGCACCCAACGCCGTACATAAAAGAGCGCCCACCAAAAGCACAACAAACAAACATCCGCCAAACACCAAACCGCCAATGGCGTATTGTTTGGCACGGCGTTGCATATCTCCGCCCGATTTAGGAATGACCTGCGTTTCATCAGGCGCCATGGGAGATTTCAAAGAGATTTTCCACTTTCCTTGTTCCTTTGTAAAGGCAAAGCAAAAACACTTTACGTAGACTTCCTCCATGTTGGCCATTCTGGCAAAAGCGACGTGACCAAGTTCGTGAAAAATCGGCGCTATAATAAATCCAATTGCAAGACCATACAAGCTTTCTATCATCTGCCAAGTGCCTTGTTTGGAAGCAATGGCAAACACCAACACAAAGCCTGCAGCCATCAACAGCATGCAAAGGGTTGCATAAATTGTCGTTAATTTTCTTCTCATGTTATTTCATCCAGCCTTTTTGAATGGCATATCCCTCCAAATTATCCCGATCACTGACGATAATCTTCTCAATACCCAACTCTTCCATCAACACTTGAAACAAAAGCGCACCGCCTGCAATCACGTCCGCCCTACCCTTGGGCATACAGGGAAGCTGCGCAATCTCCTCAACGGATTTTTCAAAAAGCATATCCACAAGCGCGCGCATTTCTGCAAGCGTAATTTCCGCGCCCGTTACACCCGCTGAGGAATATTCCTCCAAACCCGTTGCAATCGCCCCCAACGTCGTTGCCGTTCCGCCAATGGCGTAAAGTGTTTTTATGGGAGGCAACGTCCCGTATGCTTGCACAGCAGACAAAGCCATTGCTTGCAATTTTTCACGATCTCGTCCACAACCGTCTTTCAAGCGCACAACGCCGATGTTGACGCTCTTTTTATAGGTGAGCACTCCCTTTTCCTTCAAGACGATTTCCGTGCTGGCGCCACCGATGTCAATTACACCGCCATCCAGCCCGCCCAGCGCGCCCAAAATGCCAATTTCCGCTTCCATTTCCCCGGAGATAACCTCCACCGTAGCCCCGCAAAGTTCCTGAACACGGTTGAGAAACAATTCTTTATTTTGCGCCGAGCGAACGGCTGCAGTTGCAAAGATGCCAATCTTTTCCGCGCCTTCCGCCTTGGCTTTTGCGTAGAAGCTTGCCACCGCTTGCGCGGAACGTTCAACGGCGGTGTCCTTTAAAAAGGGACTTTGCGCAAGTCCCTCGCCCAAGCGAGTGGTATTGACAGCCTTGTATAAAACAATTCCGTCCGCCACAAACATTAGGCGGACGGAATTAGAACCAATATCTATAATGGCAAATTTATTCATTCTTCTTCATCTTCTCCTGCCTGCCACCCCTGATGAATTGCAAGCCAATTTTTCCCAAGAACGGACTCGTAATACTCCGCTTCTTCGTTACCTTGTTCAATCGTTTGTTCTAATTTTGCAATTTCGTCTTTCAACATTTTTTCACGTTTATCCAACACCGCGATCGTGATCCATTGATACACCAAATAGGTAAAAAGGAATACGAACAAGACGGTCGCTGCTGAAACGCACGCCGCAATGACTTTTCTCATTTTTTCTTGTGTCATATATCTAAATCCTCTCTTTTTAAGAGTTTTTTTACGCTTTTAGCCCTTTTAACCATTTGGACTATACCATTATAGCACACTTTTCTACAAAATGCAAGCATTATTCTCAAAAATTTTGCATATAATATAAATCCAATTGCTAAACCGAGGCACATATACAATCTTAAATCGGGAAAATGAAAGAAATAGGTTGCTGTTATATAATAAACTGATAGAAAAATGCCAAATAAGCAATCTAACAGAAACCCAATCTTCGGATATTTCCCCTTTTTGCAACCGAATATCCACCGCAAAAGGGCAAAAATCTCGTACAGCAATCCACTAAGCACGCCCAAGGCAACGCTTATCAGAAAGTAACCGACTTGATTTTGCGTATCCATCTATTTAAAAATTTTCTGCACCAAGCTCTTTCCACCGTAGGAAAAACCGACAAACTCCCCCTCGGCAGTAAAAATGCCACTCGTTTTGGAAAAGCCTGTGATTTTTAGCCCGGAGCCAATCATCGTCATGCGCTCTCCACCCAAAAGCTTTAAAATAATTTTGACTTCTGAGAAGGAAGACACGCTTTCCACTCCACTGATTGTTAAATTTTTCCGTTGTTCAAGTTCCACCAAATGTTTTTGTTCCTGCATGATTTATCCTATGCAAGAGCGAAACCGTCTATGTCTATTTTTCAAATTTTTCCAGAAAAGAATGCTTCTCGCCATTCTTCTTATACTCTGCCAACGTATCCAATTGCACGTTGTGAATACTCTGAAAAATATTATTTTCCACGTTATCGTTTTCTTTTTTGAGGGTGGTGATCAGTTCCTTGACCTTACGGCGAGCCGAAAACGTATCCTCATCCCCACCCGTTAAATTTTGCGTAAATCGGCAAGCGCAAGCGATAAATTCCAGTTGGTTATACTCCTTCCAACGCAAAATATCCCGTTCTAAAATGCAATACATGGGGCGAATCAACTCCATTCCCTCAAAATTAGTGCTTGCAATTCGGGGCAACATCCCTTGAATTTGTCCTCCGTAGAGCATCCCCATCAAGGTTGTTTCAATAACGTCACTCTTATGATGCCCCAGCGCAATTTTATTGCATCCAAGTTCTTTGGCCTTCGCATATAAATGCCCTCTACGCATCCGCGCGCACAGATAGCAAGGCGCTTCCGCGCTGGCATGCTCCGCCGCGGCGAATATATCGCTTTCAAACACCGTAATCGGCACGTGCAACAGCCGAGCATTCTCCTCTATGCGTTGTAAATTTTCCTGGTTATAGCCGGGGTTCATTACGAGAAAAACAAGCTCGAAGGGAACTTCGCTGTGGCGATGGAGCTGTTGCATGAGCTTCGCCAACAACATGCTGTCCTTCCCGCCCGAAATGCAAACGGCGATCTTATCCCCCGCCTCAATCAAGCGATATTTCTTCACCGCCAAAACGAAGGGTGACCAAAGGGTTTTTCGATAGGTTGTAATGATGGA
>JAFTMD010000009.1 GCA_017452585.1 Clostridia bacterium | reverse complement strand
CCTTGTTGTTCAATCTCAAACGAGCCGCTATGTAACCAAACTCTCTATCCCCGTGTGCCGCCTGGTTTTCGTTCATGAAATCCATATCAATCGTATCGTAAGGGAGTTTTTCGTTATACTGCGTTGCAAAATGGCACATGGGTTTTTGAAGCATACTAAGCCCTTTGATCCACATCTTTGCGGGCGAGAATGTATGACACCACGTAATGATACCGATACAGTTTTCATCTGCGTTCACTTGTTTGATTGCCGCAACCACTTCGTCCGAGCTCTTACAAGTTGTCAAATACTTCACCGTAACCGGCATATAGTCGTTTACGTAGCTTGCCATTTCTTGAGAATGCTGCGCAACGTGTTCCAACACGTCATCACCGTACAACGTTTGCGAGCCCGTAAGCCAATACACAATTTTTTCTTTCATTGTTTTCACCTCTATCATTTTTTTTGTCCGTAATAGGCATTTTTGCCGTGTTTACGATTATAATGTTTATCCATTAAGTAAGTTTCTGCAGGCTCTGCCTTGTCGTTGATTCGCTCCGTCAAGCATGCCATTTTCGCCACTTCTTCCACCACCGTTGCGTGGTACACAGCTTCGTTGGCGTCCTTGCCCCAAGCAAATACGCCGTGATGTTTCACCAAACACGCAGGGATCCCCCCAACATCTTTGCCTTGGAAAGTTTCTATAATCACTTTCCCCGTGTTTTTTTCGTACTCCGTTTCCACTTCTTCTTGTTCTAAGCTTCTCGCGCAAGGCACTTCGCCGTAAAAATAGTCCGCGTGCGTCGTGCCGTAGGCAGGTATGTTTCTACCCGCTTGCGCAAATGCCGTTGCATACGTGGAATGGGTATGTACGACACCACCGATTTCGGGATAAGCTTTATACAGCTCCAAATGCGTGGGCGTATCCGAAGAGGGGTTTAACTTCCCTTCTACGATTTTACCGTTTAAATCCACAACGACCATATCTTCCGCCGTCATTTCGTCATAGCTCACCCCAGAGGGTTTTATTACGACCAATTTCGTTTCTTTATCGATCGCGCTAACGTTTCCCCAGGTGAATAAAACTAGACCATTTTTAACCAAATCAAGGTTTGCTTTCAAAACTTGTTCTTTTAACATTTTTAACATTTTTTTCCACCTTTATTTGAGAACTTCGATTGCTTCACGAACAATGGACAAACCTGCCACGTAGCGCTTGGAGAATTCTTCAAACCCAGCTACGTCCAGAGGATCGGGAGAGATCGTAATCCCTTCCTGCCCCTTGAATACGCGTTCTTCCAAATACGTATTTAAGCTTTCGCCCTCTTTTTTCATGATGAGGTAATTCGCAAGGATTGCCATACCCCACGCGCCGCCTTCGCCTGCCGTGTGCATAACCGTTACGGGTGCGTTGATTGCCGCTGCTAATACGCTTTGGCCAACGCGTTCCGTCTTAAATAAACCGCCGTGGCCCGTGATTCTATCCAGCTTTACGCCTTCCTCTTTTAACATAATGTCACAACCCACCTTCAACGTCCCAAACGCCGAATAGAGGTGCGTTCTCATAACGTTCGCAAGGTTGAATTTCCCGTCTGCCGTACGCACAAAGGTAGGTCTGCCGTGACGAATATGCGTTACATGTTCGTTGGATACGTAGTTATACGAGAGCAAACCGCCGCAGTCCTTTTCTCCCGCTTCCGCTTTAAACAAAAGCGTTTCAAACAGCTGTTGCTGAGAGATATTCACGCCCAAAAGGTTGGCGAATTCTCCAAACATACCCACCCAAGCATTGAGATCGGACGTACAGTTGTTACAATGCACCATACCGACCAAATCCCCCACGGGCGTCGTGACCAAGTCGATCTCAGAATGTACCTTTTTGAGTTCCTCTTCCAATACGATCATGGCGAACACGGAAGTACCTGCCGAGACATTGCCCGTACGAGGTTTGATGCTGTTCGTTGCAACCATGCCCGTGCCTGCGTCACCTTCGGGAGGACAGAGCGGAACGCCCGCTTGCAATTCCCCGGTAGGGTCTAACAACAACGCGCCTTCTTTCGTAAGCGTACCTGCGTCTTCCCCTGCCACTAAAATTTCAGGCAAAATTTCCTCTACTTTAAAGGAAACTTTTTCTTTTACAAGCTCGTTAAACTGCGCGAGCATTCTTGCGTTGTACGCTTTCGTTTTTGGATCGACGGGGAACATACCCGACGCTTCGCCGATACCAATCACCTTTTTGCCCGTAAGAAGCCAATGCACATACCCTTCCAACGTCGTTTGGAAAGAGATATCTTTTACGTGGGTTTCTTCATTTAAAATAGCTTGGTACAAATGCGCAATCGACCAACGCGCGGGAATATGATATTGAAAAAGCTCTGTCAAAATATCCGCCGCCTGCGCTGCGGTATTGTTGCGCCAAGTTAAAAACGGCGCAAGCATTTTTCCCTTATCGTCAAACACCATATATCCGTGCATCATAGCGGAGATACCGATCGCGCCGATTTTTGTGAGCGTTACCCCGTATTTTTCCTTGACTTCCGCCTTTAATTTTGCATAGCAATCACGAAGCCCTTCGTGAATATCGCCAAGCGTATACGTCCAGATATGTCCGACGTGACGATTTTCCCAATCGTGCGCGCCTGATGCAATGGGCGTGTTGTTTTCGTCCACCAAAACTGCTTTGATACGCGTAGAGCCAAATTCAATGCCCAACGCGGTGTTGCCATTTTTAATTTTATCTGCAATATTGTTCATTTTTCTTTTCCTTATTTCTATACAAATTGATTAGGCGGAAGCGCTTGCGGTGAAAGTTCGCAAGCGCCTAGCCGAAAAAGATTCGAACTCATAAGCCTTAAAAGTATCTTTTAAGGTGCTTGCAGTTTTACCGAATGTAAAATTGTATTCAGACAAAGAATTCGACTGAAGTCATACCGACGTATTTCAAAGGAGAATTCTACAGTATCAATCAATTTTCCATCGTTAAAACCTTATTGGTTCGAATCTTTTTCGGCTAACCTTGAAGGAGTACTTTTGAGCTTCAACTCAAGAAAGGAATTATATGCATCTATCAATCCTTAACAGGTACGATTACTTCTTGATTGCCAAAAAGGCTATTCGCGGAAATTGTTACGGCGTTTCCTTGCGGTTTGATAATCGCAAGCGCTTCACCGTAATAGGTATCCAAGGTTAAAGATTTTGGTTTATTTTTTAATAACAAATCTAAGACAATTATTTTTTAGATTGAATTTTGTAGCACTTTTTTTGCCTTTTATAGCAAAGCAAATGCGACGCGGTGAAATT
>JAFTMD010000070.1 GCA_017452585.1 Clostridia bacterium | reverse complement strand
GGGCGTTTCAGATGTTTCAGGCGTTTCGGGCGTTTCTTCCCCTTCGGGAACGTCGGGGGGCGTATTGCTCTTATGGGACAAGCTCACTTCCGAAATGTTGATATAGATATCCGTTTCGTCAATATAGAGCTTATACGCAAGCTTTGTTTCCGCTTCTAAATACTGCTGTTCTTCCTCCCCTTCCAGGGTAGCGTCAATGTCCACAAGCGTCTTTATGCCCGAATCTTGATAATCAATCAATACGGCGTCTTCCGTCACTTTGTATTCCCCTTTGAGCCAGAAATCGAGCGCAACGTCCCCTTTGACGGCGCCTTCCTCTGATTGTATGTCACAGTTGAGCGCAAAACCCGATTCCCAAGCGAAACGGAAGGTCATGCTGTTGATCTTGTCTGCCTCTTCTGCGTGGGCGCGGATCATCTTGGCAACTTCGTGTACTTCTTCCGTATCCCCTTCTGCCATGGCGTCGTTGACCCTTGCCACCAATTCGTTCATATCGGGCATACCCTTTTCCTGTACGAAGTTGGCCGTCTTCATTTTTTCCTGAAGCATCTGCGCTTCTTCTCCCGTAATAGGTTTGCCTAAAGGTTGCATCATATCCATAAGTTCTGCGCAACCACTCATACCAATCGCCATAACCCCTGCCATGAGCAAGGTGGCCACTTTTTTCCATGTTTTCATTGTAAAATCTCCTTATTTATATACATATATATATAATATTGTAGAATAAGTGTAGCATACTATTTAAATTTTGTCAAGTAGGAAAACAAAAAAAGTTGAATAAATAAAATTTTATTCAGTTTTTCCGCATAAAAAATCCCCCGACACATAGGTCGAGGGAAATTTTTGCTTTGTTTTGGGAAAGCCCCTTTGCGATTAAAGTTCTGCGAAGTATTTAATCGTTCTAACCATCTGGCTGGTGTAGGAGTTTTCGTTGTCGTACCAGGATACAACCTTAACAAGCGTCGTGCCGTCGCCCATGGGCATGCACTTCGTCTGCGTTGCATCGAACAAGGAACCGTAGGTGATGCCTACAACGTCGGAAGAAACGATTTCTTCTTCGGTGTAGCCGAAGGATGCGGATGCTGCTGCCTTCATTGCTGCGTTTACGGTTGCTGCGTCAACTTCGCCTTCGCAAACTGCTACAAGCTGCGTCAAGGAACCGGTGGGAACGGGTACACGCTGTGCGCAACCGTCCAATACGCCGTTGAGTTCGGGAATAACAAGACCAATTGCCTTTGCTGCGCCGGTGGAGTTGGGAACGATGTTCACAGCTGCTGCGCGCGCACGACGAAGGTCACCTTTACGATGAGGGCCGTCCAATACCATCTGGTCGCCAGTGTATGCGTGGATGGTGGTCATGTAGCCCTTTCTGATCTTGGAAAGCTTGTTCAACGTGTTTGCCATAGGAGCAAGGCAGTTCGTCGTACAGGAAGCTGCAGAGATGATCGTATCAAGCTTGGTAAGCGTCTTTTCGTTTACGCTGTAAACGATGGTAGGAAGGTCGTTGCCTGCGGGAGCAGAGATAACAACTTTCTTAGCGCCTGCTTTGAGGTGTGCTTCGGATTTTGCTTTGGAGCAGTAGAAACCAGTACATTCAAGAACTACGTCTACGTTCAATTCACCCCAAGGGCAGTTTGCAGCGTCTTTTTCTGCATAAATTTTGATGGTTTTGCCATCAACCGTGATGGTGCTATCTTCTTCGTTTGCGGATACGGTGTCAGCAAGTGCATATCTGCCCTGTGCGGAATCGTACTTAAGAAGGTGTGCGAGCATGGAAGGGCTGGTAAGGTCGTTGATAGCGACTACTTCATAACCTTCTGCACCGAACATCTGTCTGAATGCAAGACGACCGATACGGCCAAAACCGTTGATTGCAACTTTTACGTTTGCCATAATGAGTTTCCTCCAATAATATGATTATTTATTTTTGTATCGTTTGAATGCATTTTTTACATGCGATATTATTTTAGCATACTTTTTGCAATTCGTCAATAGTTTTTCGCAATTCTTCAGAAAAATATTTTTAGAAATTAAACCCCAAAAAATAGTTAATAAATTTCTCATTTTTTAACGAAATTTCTATTATTTTTTCATTGACAAAATAAATCATATATTGTATAATGTATATATTATCAATTAAAAATTGCGCTTCTTAAGCGCATTCGGAGGCAAAATAATGGCAAAAAAAGCAAAAAAAGTAGCGTATAACCCCGGAGAATCCAAATTTGACGGTACTATCCTCGGTTTCTTTGGCATCTTTCTCTTCATCTCCCTCGCTTCATTGATCCCCGCTATTGTCATGGTCGTCTATGTAAACGTCTCGGGTAATGACATCAATATCAGCGCAAACGAGCCCACAGGGTTGATGTTTGTGTTGGCTATGTACGCGATAACCTTCTTTGTAAGTTTGATAGGCTCCTTTGTTCTCTTGAAATGGGACACGAATCACACGGTTATTTCCGGTCAGAGATTGCACTTTAAGGGCACCTTCTTCGGTCTTCTCTGGACGCTCATTAAGTGGTGGTTCCTCACCATGATTACCTTTGGTATCTATGCTTTCTGGATCTACATCAAGCTTAAACAGTGGCAGGTTAAAAACACCGTTTCTTATCCCGAAGTTGAAGAAGGAAAAGAAAAGGAAGAAGACGAAGCTCCTACCGTTACCTATTATACAATTGATACGGTGGAAGAAGAATAATTTGTTTTATTACATACAGGCAATGAGAAAAGGGATTTTTTGGAAAATCTCTTTTCTTTTTTTGTTTTGAACCTAATTTTTTAAAAAATATTTAAATTTTCTTAAAAAAAGTTAAAAAAATTTTACAACTCTTATTGACAAACCAAAAAAAATATAGTATAATACTTCTACAAAATATAAAAATTACGCTTTTCGTGATAAACGGATTGAGTAAAGGAGGCAAAAAATGAAAAAATTGGACAACGAATTGGACAACGAATTGGACGAAGAATTGGACGAAGAACTTGAAGCAACTCCTGCCGTTTCTAAATGGGATGGCCGTATGCTTTCTTTCTGGGGCACGCTCCTCTTGGCAACGCTTGTTTTCGCTCTTTTCGTAGGCGCTGGTTTCTACGTAGCAGCAATCGTTTCTAAGATCATGGGTAACAGCATTCCTCTCGTACAGGATCTTACGAACCCTGCAAACTTCGGATACCTTCTCGCTGGTGGCGCTCTTTGTGGTGTTGGTTTCTGCTGGGCTTGCATTATCTATGCAAAGTGGGATACGAGACACACGGTTGTTTCCGGTCAGAGATTGAGCTTGCAGACGAACACTTGGAGCTTCTTCTGGCACTGTGTTTTGTGGTTACTCCTCACCGTAGTTACCCTTGGTATCTTCGCTTTGTGGGTTCCCGTAAAGATCAGACAGTGGCAGATCAAGAACACGGTTTCTGTTCCTTATGAAGAAGAGTAAGAAGAAGACGAAGAAGAATCTGAAGAAACGGAAGAAGAAGCTGAAGAAAAAGAAGAAGACAAATACCAGGGTCCCAAAATTACCTTCGTTGAATATGATGACGAAGATGAAGTTTTCGGCAAATAATTTCTGTCTTACATAAAACGCGAAAAGTGGAAGAGTTTCCTGAAAAGGAAACTCTTCTTTTTTACGCTTTGTATTTTTTCCCTTTTCGCTTTGAAAAAAATAGGAAATAATGTAAAAATGCGAAAAAAAGTGTTGATTTTTTCCCTAAAGTCTATTGACAAATAAAAAAGTTTATAGTATAATATACCTACCATAAAATTAAAGTTACGCTTTTCGCGCGTATAAGGAGGCAAAAATGGCAAAAAATAATGCACCTGTAAACGCTGAATCCCGCTGGGACGGTCGTTTACTTCCCCTCATCGGTATCGTACTTTTACAGCTCTTGATTTTCGGCGTATGTGCCTTTGTTGGCGTATTGCTCGTATGCTGGAATATCGTTGGTGTTGGCGGCTCTTGGATGGAAGACCTTCAAAACCCTGTAACCATCTTGTTGGTACTTGCCGGTTGCGCAGTGTTCGGCCTTGGTATTGCATGGCCCTGCATGATCTACACGAAGTGGGATACAAAGCAGATCGTGGTTTCCAACCGCAGATTTAAATTTGTTGGCACGACGTGGGCTTTCTTCTGGCACTGTGTCCTTTGGACAATCCTCACCATCATTACTTGCGGTATCTATGGTTTGTGGGTTCCCGTTAAGGTAAAACAGTGGGTAGTTAAGAACACTGTTGCTGCTCCCGTTGAAGAAGAAACTGAAGAAACTGAAGAAGAAACCGAAGCTGAAGAATCTGAAGAAACGAAAGAAGAAGCTGCACCTGCAAAAAATTACATGGCTCCCATCATTATCTTCAATGAATATGAAGATGAATCCGAGCTTCAGATGTAATCTTTGTTTTACATAAGCAAGAAAAAGGATTTTCCAAATGGAAAGTCCTTTTTTATGCTTTGCCGCTATTTTCCCTCTCGCTAGCAAAAAAATTAATATTTTGATAAAAAAATGTTGATTTTTTTCCTAAAGTGTATTGACAAACAAAAAAGATTGTAGTATAATAGACTTACCATAAAATTAAAATTACGCTTTTCGCGCGTAAAGGAGGCAAAAAAATGGCAAAGAACAAAGCACCTAAGAAAATCACTTTTGGTTCTCGTCTGTTTCATCTCGTGAAACTTCTTGTTTTGGGACTTATCGAAGTTGCTGGTCTTATCATTGCACTGTATCCCTTCCTTAACACCCCTGGTAATTGGATGGTTAACATGGCTGAAAACTATCAACAGTTCGCAATTGGTCTTGCTATTCACGTTGTTTTTGTTTTCTGGTTTGCTTGTGTAAGAAAGAACTGGAAGCTTAGAAAAATGGCGTTGGCAGCACAGCCCGCAGAAGAAGAAGTTGTAGAAGAAACTGAGGAAGAAGCTACGGAAGAAGAAGTTGTAGAAGAAACTCCCGCTCCCGTATATCCTCAGATCATCATTCACGAATATGATGATGAAACAACTTTCCCCATCCAGTAATTTCATTTACATCGGATAAAAAAAGGATTTCTTTAGGAAATCCTTTTTTTCTTTATCTCTCCCCCATCTTCTCCTTCAAAAAAAACGAATTTTCTGAAAAAATAAGGGAAAAATTGTTCTTTTTTTCCTAAAGTCTATTGACAAATAAAAAAATATGTAGTATTATAATACTACCATAAAATTAGAATCACGCTTTTCGCACATAAAGGAGGCAGAAAAATGGCAAAAAAGAAAACTGGGAAACCTCAGAAAATTACAAACGGCTCGCATTGGGACGGAAAATTCTTGCCTATGCTTGGCACATTCATCAAAATGCTTTTTGCTTTCGGGGTTCCCGCAGCGCTTGGTATCTTCCTTATCACCGTAGAAACCTTTGCTGAATCGGGCACGCTTATTGAAAACATTCAAAAGAATCCTTTGGTTATCCCCATGATGCTTGGTGGCACCGCATTGATCGGTCTTGGTCTTTGCTGGGGTCTTATTGTTTTCATCAAATGGGATACGAAGCATACGGTTATCTCCGGTTATAGATTGAAATTCACGGCAACCGCTTGGAATTATTTCTGGACTTGCGTTAAATGGACGTTCTTGACCATCATCACCTGTGGTGTTTACGCATTGTGGTTGCTCATCAAATTCAGAAAATGGCAGGTTAAGCACACGATCATCGTTCCTGAAGAAGAAGGCGCTCCTGTACAGTTTGTTCAACCCAGCTCGTTTGAAAACCTTATCGAAGCAGAACCCGACACGGAATATGCTTTGTATACCTATAAAAATGGTATGCTCGTTCCTTCGACTCAGGCAAACGAAACGGTATCGGTTGGCGGCAAAAAACACAACATCAACATCATTGAATATGATCCTGATGAAGTTACCCCCGTTCAACAATAAATATTTGCTTCATACATAGCGCGAAATAGAAAAAGGTTTCCATCACGGAAACCTTTTTTGCTTTACTATTCCCCTATTTACTGATAAAAAGAGTTCCCTCTCCATTGGACAGGGAACTCGATTTTTTTATTCTTCATCTACTTCTTCCATTTCTTCAACAGGTTCTTCTTCCTGTTCGAAATACTTTTCTTCCGCTTGTTTAGCCTCTTTAGATTCCGTCTGCACAATGACAACGGGAGCTTTCGGCGTCTTCTTTTCCTGTTCTGCCTGGATATTCAACAGCACAGCGCCCAATTCATCCACCATGCCCGCGCAAGCATGCGCATCAACAACCACTTTCACCTTGCCCTTTTGCTTCTTGCTGAATTTCTTAAGAAGATCGACCAAAGGATTGGAAGCCACTTGCATCACAGGCTGTTTCATTCCATCCGTTGAGAAGGTGCAGTTGATAGCGCCCTTTTTCGTCACAAGCCAAATGATAAAGAAAAGGAGGGAAATGACCAACAGCGCAATGGGAAGATAGATCATCTTATCCATCAGTACGGTGGGGATAACTTCCAGAGGAATGAAATTCATTCCAACAAACGCGCCCGCCCCCAACAAAAGGAAAAGGATACAGAGGAACAACATCCCCGGGTGACGCACCGATTGATAAGCGCATTCAAAATAGGTTGCCTTCGTGATGGGCATTTCCGATTGAACAATGTGCTTATGAGAGGAACATCTGTGAATAATACGCTTGTTTGTGATAATCAAACTTTTCACTTCGCGATCTTCCGACAAACCTTTCGTTGTCGATACGGTGGCATAATCATACGATTTAACCACTCTTTCATCTTTTGCAAAAACCAATGCCATGAGCATTTCTCCTTTGTGTGTTTTCTCTAGTATACCACTTTCCCCCTCATTCGTCAAGTGTTTTTTCTATGTTTCCATTATTAACAATCTTCAGGTGAAAAAAACTCGTTCATTGGTCTAACACAAAGGGACTCTTGGTTTGACCTGCCAGTGTTGCATTCTTTACTGCCAATCGTTAAAACGACCTCTTTACTTGGCTTCCCCTTGAGGAAATTCCCCTGTTAGGGGAAATGTCCGCAGAACAAAGGGGTTTGCGTCTCCGCTGAAGGAAAAGCTGTCACGAATACGAAGCGTAGCGCATTGAGTGACTGATGAAGTGTTTTTACGTGTAAGTACCCACCTCATCCGACGGCTGCGCCGCCACCTTCTCCTCAAGGAGAAGGCAAGGTAAATATTCTTTAATCGGTTTTATCAAAAAACAACTCCTCAATGAGGAGTTGTTTATCTTTTAAGGCTATGTCATAAAGAATGGAACGGAGTCTCTTTTACCCTCTGCGACGATTTCCACGTCCAAATATCATCAATACCCACACCAAAAAACGAAGGAAATATACCAACGACGTCATCAAAGACGCCAAATAGGTGCTTGCCGCTGCGTCCAACATTTTATCCGCGTAGGGAAGCTCCTCTTCCCGTAAAATTCCCTCTTCAATCAGCATTTTCTTCGCGCGACGGCTGGCGTTATATTCTACCGGTAAGGTAACCAGCGCAAACAGCGTGGACAAGCCATACAACACTACCCCACCCATGGCCAAGTAAAATCCAAGAGAGGAGTTTTGCGTGCCAAGCACAAACAGGTCGAGCACCAACCCCAACAACACCAACGGCATTGCCAAACGACTGCCTATATTGGTGATCGGCACGAGTATTGTACGAATGACGTAGGGCAAGTAGTTGTCCTTTTTCTGTAAGACGTGTCCGATTTCGTGGGCCGCCACCGCAACCGCGGCGATAGAATCCTGCCCATACACGTTTTCCGATAAATTAACGATCTTTTTGTTGGGATGATAGTGATCGGTCAACGTGCCTTGCACTCGTCCCACGGAAATGTCCTGCACACCATGGTTTCGCAACAGGCGCACCGCTGCGTCATACCCCGTCATACGCGAGGAATTTTGCATACTGCCATACGTTTGGTAGGAAGTTTGCACCTTTCGGCTGGCAGAGCCCGCAAAAATAGCGCAGCCCAAAATTAAAAGTAAAAATATCCAATAATATCCCATTTAAGCACTCCTTGTGTTGTGTTATTATATATAGTATACCCGTTTTTTCCTATTATAAATCTTTTTTTATAGGCTATGTCACAGAGAATGGGGACAGAGCCTTATTATAAATCAATGGAGAAGGGATAGAGTTCCGATTTCGACACACCACGGTCCTTCGCCGCGCGTTTCAATGCCTCCTTTTTGTCAAGTCCTGCCGCCATGTAATGACGAATATGGTCCACTTCGGACAGCGCATTTAAAGGGTTTTCCCTTTCCTCTGCTCCACCGACAAGCAGGACATATTCCCCTCGTTTCTCCCCAGGCAAGCCTTCCGCCAGGCGGAAATTGACCGCTTCCTCGTGTATTTTCGTGATTTCACGCACAGCGGCCGCCGGGCGGTCGCCAAACACTTCGTACATGGCCTTGATGTCTTTATCCACGTCCTGGGGCGCGGAATGAAAGGCGAGCGTCATATCCAACTCTTTATACTTCTCCAAAAGGGCGCGCTTTTCCCCGGCTTTGTCGGGTAAAAATCCAATAAACGCAAACCTGCCTGCGGGCAACGCGGATAAAACGAGCCCAGCCACGAAGGCGCAAGGCCCGGGAATGAGGGTGTACGGCTCGTTGTTTTCACGCAAAATTTTGCACACGATATTGCCCGGATCGGACACCACGGGCGTGCCTGCGTCGGACACCACCGCCACTTTCTCTCCTCTTTGCGAGGCTTCTAAAATCTTTCGCGCCGCTTCCGTTTCGTTGAATTTATGACAAGCGTGTAGAGGTTTTTTGATTTCATAGGCGTTTAACAGCTTGAGTGTATGGCGAGTGTCCTCGCAAAAAATAACGTCTGCTTCCTTCAGCGTTTCCAAAGCGCGCAGAGAAATATCTTTCAAATTGCCAATCGGCGTTGCTACAAAACTGATCATATCTTTCTATCTTTCTCCTTCTTTAGCCAGACAAGAATAATACGAACCCGCCGCAAAGCGTGCCTTTTTCGCATCTTTCGGCAAATTCGTTCTTGTTGTATGTTCAATACAACTACGCCCGCCTTCGCCAAAATCTATCGATAAATTCATGCTTTGCGGTGCGTAGCAATTTTCAATGGACTGATTTTGGATAAGACAAGGCAAAACCGCAGGGCAACCACGTCGGTTTACCGAGGATTTTAACGATGTATTAGACAAAATCAGCCATTCAAAATCGAGTTCGTATTATTCTTGGCTGGCTAACGTTGTAAATCGTATCCAAAATTTCCGTGCTTGGCTTTCCGCCTTTCACCGCTTCCACCATCACCAAATAGGGCTTCGCGCCATACCTGCCCCCCACGAATTGGATTTTTTTCACCTCCAACTTCGCGTCGTGCAGGGTATAACACACCTCCGCCAGACGATCGGCTCGGTGCAACATACACAATCTGCCACCGTATTTTAAAGCAAAATTGGCAGCCTTGGCAATCTCTTGCAAGTTGATGGTGATCTCCTTGCGACAGACCGCTTTGCAATACTCGTCATTGTCAAACCCGCCACGTTCGTAGGGAGGATTGCAAAGCACCAGCGAAAACTTTTCATGATAGGCTTTGGGAATGTCCTGCAATTTGCCTTGCACAAACTCGAAATTGTCAAAGCCGTTGTACTCCGCCGTCTTTTTGGAGAGATTGGACAATTCCTCCTGCATTTCGAACAGTGTAAAACGCAAATCGCGCAATTTCGCCTTATGTAAGGCGTAAAAATGGAAGGCGACGATACCGCTTCCGGCGCAAAAATCCGCCACGACATCCCCCTTTTTCGCCTTGGCAAAACGGGAGAGCAAAACCGAATCGGACGTGAAGCGATACAGCCTCGTGTCCTGCACGATTTTTAAATTTTCTATGAGCATATCCTCCAGCACTTCGTATTCGCCAAGCTCCATAAATCAAACCTTCCTTACGCTCTTTTCTGGTATATTGGATAAGAATAGGACAAGATTCCCTATTCAAAATCGGGTTCGTTTTATTATAACACGAACGAGAAAAAAAGTCAAGCCATCCTACATAAATTCCTCAAAGGCGCACACGCTAAACAATGTGAATACGCTGTCCAAATCTATTGAAAAAAACCTGAAACTATTAAAAAAACTCCTCCCTTCGGAGGATATTTTAACCTACGAGTTCACCACGCAAGATGGGGTGGCTTGCGCCATTTTATACACCGACGGCATGGTGAATAAAGAGCTGTTGGGCGAGTTGGTTGCCCGTCCCCTTTCCCACTTAAAATTGCAAAACGAGGGGGGCAGGTATGAGATGACGTTTGAAATCATTCAAAAAACCACCCTTTTTCCTGAAAGCAAAGAGGTGCATTCCATCGACGACATCAAACGGGAAGTGCTGGACGGAAACTCTGCGCTTTTGGTGGACGGACTCTCCTCCGTCCTCATTGTCGGCGCGAAATTCTTGCCCGTTCGGGCGGTGATCGAACCTCCCACGGATATTGCCGTCAAAGGGCCGAGAGAGGGGTTTATTGAAGATATGAAAACGAACATGGCCCTCGTCAGAAAGCGTTTGAAAACGCCCGATTTACGTTTTGAAACCATGCGCGTTGGGAAACAATCGGACACCATGGTGACGCTGTGCTGGCTGGAAGGCACGTCCAACGCCGACGTGAAAGAGGAGCTGAAGAAAAAACTGCAGAGTATCTCCATTGATTATATTCCCGACTCCTCGTATATTTCCGCGTTTTTGTCGCCACGAAAACACTCCCTCTTTCACTCGCTGGGCAAAACGGAAAAACCCGACGTCTTTTCCGCCAAAATTGCTGAAGGGCGTGTGGGGATCTTGGTGGACGGTTCCCCTATCGCGCTCACCGCGCCATTTTTGCTCACCGAAGACTTGCAAAGCAGTGAGGATTATTTCATCTCCCCCTTCATGGCGAGTATTTTCCGTATCCTGCGCCTCATTGCGCTGTTCGTCGCGCTCCTGCTGCCTGCCTTCTATGTATCGGCGCAACTTTTCAAGCTCCAACTTCTGCCGTTGGGGCTCACCCTCACCATCGCAAGTAGCATTCGCGAGATTCCACTCTCGCCAAGTTTAGAGATGTTCGTCGTTCTTTTTTTGCTGGAAGTACTCAAAGAAGCGAGCATTCGAATGCCCAAATACGTGGGAATGTCCCTGTCGGTGGTGGGCGCGCTCGTTTTAGGGGAAACGGCGGTGTCTGCGGGATTTTTATCCACGCCTGCCATCATCGTCGTCGCCTTTTCCGGAATCTGCCTTTACACCGTGCCCAATTTCGTGGAAACGGGGAGCGTCCTGCGCTGGCTGTTTTTGATCGTTGCCGGAAGCTTTGGGCCGTTTGGCATGGTGCTGCTTGCCACCTTCCTTTTGTATTATCTCCTCTCGGCGGATGCGTTTGGGACGCCGCTGCTTGCCCCCTACACCCCCTTGCGGTGGCATGATTTGCGGGATAGCGTGGTGAAATATGACCTCACGAGCCTAAAGGAACGCCCCCGCATTTTACAATCGAAAAACAAAACCCGCCTCTCGTTATCTCAAAAAAAATAAGGAGTTTTTATGTCCAAAATCACCCTTTCCAACGACAAAATCACCGCCCAACAGATCGCTCTCGCGGCGTCCTGTCTGCTCCCCTGCGCCAAACTTTTAGAAGCGCCCTCCCTGCTCGCGCGCTATGCGACGGGGGATCTCTTGTTGCCGGCCCTTCTGCATTTTTTATTGCAGGCAGGGATTTTATTCCTGATTTTATTCGCGATCTCCCAATCGGAAAAGACCTTGTTCGAACGGCTGGAGGAGGCGCTGGGAAAATGGTCGATCCTTTTTTACTTGCTTTTTGGCGTCTACTTTCTCCTCTGCGCCATTCTGCCCTTGCTCGATTTGGAGAAATTCATCTACGCCGCCTTTTTTGACACTTCTCCCACCGTTTTTTCCTTCACATTCTTTTTCGTGCTTTCCGCATTTATCTGCTCAAAAGGGCTAAAAGCGTTGGGCAGAGCTGCAGAACTCAGCTTGTTTTTATACGCCATCCCCTTCCTTTTATTGATTGCCATGTCGCTTACGGAAGCCGACTTTTCCCACCTGCTCCCCTTCTTCGGAAGCCCGTTGGAGGGTACCATGTATGCGTTCACGTACACAACACCCCATTTTTGCGACGTGATTTTACTGTTGCCGCTTCTTGGGAATTTGCGTTTTCAAAAGGGGGATACTGTCAAAATTATGTGCGGTTATGGCGCAGGCGCAATTAGTTCTTTGCTGTTTTTCGCTGTCTTTTTTGGAGTTTTTTCTTCCATCGCGCCAAGGGAACATTACGCGTTTTCCAAAATTGCACAATATTTCCCCGCTTTGGCCATCGTCGGGCGGATTGACCTACTGTTCGTCTATCTCCTGACCATTGCTTTGCTGATATTTACCTGCATGCCCCTGTTGTATACCGTTGATTTCACCTGTCGAATTTTAGGCACAGAGAGACGAGTGCTCTTCGCGACCATTCTCAATGTCGCACTGTTGATTTTCGTCTTTTATTGCAATAAATATTACAATTTTTTCTATGCGCTCGTCGCAGGAAAACTCCCTGCTGTATTTTGGTTCATCGCAGACATGGTCCCCCTACTCGTCCTATTTTTGCCAAAAAATAAGAAAAATAAACCCTTGAAAAAGGAGGGTTCGTATGCATAATTTACACACAAAAAATACCGTGCGCTACTACCTTTTGCTTGCCTTTCTGGTCATCTTTTTGTTTTTTTCTAACGATTTTGGCCTGACGGACGTACAAAAAACCGCCATCGTCGTGGCGGTGGGGATCGACAAGGACGAGGAGGATTTTGTGCTGACGTCGCAGATTGCCATTCCGCAATCCTCCAAGCAAAACCAAGCCTCCGAGGTAGTGCAACTCGTCAGCCGTGGCAAGACAATCGGGGAGGCGTTTGAGGAAATCAACACCAAGACGGGGTGGTATCCAAAGCTCGTCTTTTGCAACCTGATCATCCTGGGCGAAAGCGCCGCAAAGGAAAACGTCTTTGATTCGCTCGATTTTTTTCTGCGTGACGAATACCTCACCGACAACTGCCTCGTTGCCACTTGCGACGGCCTCGCCAAGGAGATTTTGGACACGACGTCCCTCGTGGAGCAGTCCAGTTCCACCGCCATTCAAAAGGTGCTTTCCGAACACGCCAAACGGGTGGGAACGGTGCTCCCCAACACCTTAAAGGATTTTTCGATTGGCTATTTCAGCGACAGCAAGAGCGCCTATCTCCCCATTTTGAAAAAGGAGCCGCAACAAGAGCCTACCACGGAAGCCTCCCCCACCGCGTCGTCGGGGGGAGGAAATGATTCCAGTGGAGGGCAGAAAAACAGCTCGGGGGGAAAGAGTGCGGAAAAGGAGAAACCTGTTTTCAGCGCGGGAGAAACGGCGTTGTTCGTCGACGGAAAATGGGTGGAACGCCTGCAAACAGAGGAAACCTTCGCGCTGGGCGCGGTGCTCAACCCCCTCCGCCTTGCCTCCTATTCGGTGGAGCAAGAAGGGGACACCTGTACCCTGACCATCAAGCAAAACTCCCCCAAAATCTCCCTAAAAGCGTCGGAAAAATTTCCCTTTACGCTGGAGATTTCCGTAACGATGTCTGCGGGAATCCTCGATTTTTCCAAGGCGCAACCCCTCAATGAAATTTCAGATGCCGGTGACGTGCCAAGCGGCTATTTTGCGCTGGCAGAGAAAAAACTCGCAGGGGAAATTGCCACCGTTTTTGAAAAATGTAAGGGGGTGGAGTGTGATTTATTCGGCGTACGGGAGCGCCTCGTCAAGTACGAAAAGAAAAAATGGGAAAACGTACAATCTACCGCCCTGCAAAACACGCGCGCGGAGATCAATGTCCGCTTTCGGAACATTCGTTAGTATTTTATGCACACGATTTGCCATTATGCATTGTGGATAACTGTGGATAACTTTGTACTTTTTTCTCAACAAAACAAACGTTTGTGGATAAATAATGGTTTTTATCACGATTTTACCCACTTTTTCGCATGATTTTCGCAATTTTTACCCGCTTTTTCCTTCGGTTATCCACTTTATCCACAGTGGAAACACTGTTCTTTACTCTCTCCACAAACTAAATGTGGAGAAGTTATCCACAAATAATACCCATTTTAAGCGATTTTACGAGAAAAACATAGGTTTTCCACAGCCTGTGGGGTTTTTGCGTGGAAAGTTATCCACATTTTGTGAAAAATGATAGTGGACAACCCATACTTGTCCACATTTATCCCCAAAAGGGCAAAAATCACCCTAAAATTATGCATGTATAAACGAGTTTTCGATAAAAAATTAACCTTTTTGACAATGGAGTTTTCCACAAAAAGGTATAGTTATCCACACTTTAATTGTCGCTGTGGATAACTTTTTCCCCATGCCGTAAAACCTTTTGAAAACAAAGGCTTATACGGTTTTTATGCGCTTGCAAGGGGCAGTATTTTGCCGACAATCGTTCTTTTCTTGCCTTCTCCTTGAACTCGTCTTAATAAGATTCCAGCTTTTCTTCACATCAAAAAAAGACAACGGATAAATCCGTTGCCTATTTTTTGCGTTATGTACTTTTTAAAGGGTCATCAATAAACCGATAAGCCAGAAAAGTGGATTGCTGTTGTAAAGCGCCGTCAAAATCAAACTGCTGCTTAAGAAATCCATCATATTGGGGAAGAGCGACATAATCGCAACAGCCGCACTCACCAAAAGGATCCCTTCAATCAAACCAACCAAACCGCCAAGCAATTTGTTCAAACCGTCCAAGAAACCGATTCTCATAATGAAATTAAAGAAACCTTTCAAAAGCGTAAAGACGATTCTCAAAACAAAGAAAAGCGCAACCCCCGAAAGAAGAATGGTGGCAAATTCCGCAACCGTTTCCCCCGCCATCATGCCAAGCGTGTAACCTTCAGGAATCTGTCCTTCAAAGTTCTGCGCAATCATGTTGGCAATCGCCTGCGACATGTCTCCGTTTTGGAGCTGTTCCATCAACGTCATGTTGGGATCGGGGATCACGTCAAAGCCGTTCAAGTTGGAGAATGCGTTGGTCAACGCGCCACTCATAATTTCCTCCAAGCCAAACAAACCGCCCGTCAATTCCGCCGTCAAGGTTGCAAAGCTGAACGCCAAGAAACCAGCTGCAATCGTCGAAATGAACCCGAACAAACAAGTTATAAAACCTTTCTTCGCGCCCGAAAGTACAAAGCCCAACAGAATGACAACCACGATGATGTCCACAATGTACGCCATGATGGTATTCATTATACTCGTATCCATGTTTGTGTCCTCCTTTTATATTATCTTTTATATTGGCTGTGTCACAGAGAATGATTGATTTAAGCTGAAAAATTATTTTCAGCGGTTTGACGAGAAAATCAACCAGATGATGGGACATAGCCTTTATATTATAACATAATTTGCCCCAATTATCAAGCGTTTTTTATATTTTTTAAGCAATTTAACAATTTACTTTTCTGCCTCGTTTTAGGTTTATCCATTTGACTTTTTGTCTATACTTCTTTTATGAAAATAAGGCTATGAGGGACAGAGCCACAATTAAAAAGCAAAAGGAGAAATATAAAATGGAATATTCCTTCCACGTCTATAATAAACTTGCCACAGACGGCATTTCCATGGCGACGGAAAAATTACTGCTCACGGATGAAAATTTTAAAACGAGGGGGGCATGTATGCGTTCACGTATTAAAAAGGAGGAGTTGATCGGCGCAAAACCGCCCGTCATTGTCTGCATTGGCAGCGATCTTGCCATCGGAGATAGCCTGGGGCCTATCACCGGTTCAATGTTAAAATTCAAAACGCAAGGCCTGCCCATTTTTCTATACGGAACCCTTTCCGCGCCCATCACCGCCAAGGAAATTCCCTATATGCGCACCTTTTTAAAGGAGACGCATCCGCACTCGCAAATTCTCGCCATCGACGCTGCGGTAGGGGGGAGTGGGGACATTGGCCTGATCAAACTCAGCAACACCCCGCTTCAGCCGGGGGCAGGCGCCAATAAACAGCTGGGTAGTTTGGGAGATCTGTCCATCATGGGTATCGTTGCGGAAAAATCGGTGGCCAATTTTGGGCTTTTAAACACCACGCGCCTCAACCTCGTCTACACGATGGCGGAATTGATCTCCGACGGCGTGTCCACCATTCTTTGGGAGCGTTGCGGCAGAAAAAAATCGGCAAAACGCGCCTGAATTTCTTGACTTTTCCACTCAAATTGTGGTATACTAATCCGTGGAAGGTTTTCGGAAAACACTTCCCTATTAAAAAAACCGAGGTACAATCAAATGAAGGAATTCTTCACGACCAAACGACTTTGTCGTGCAGGAGTCATCGCGGCGCTCTACGTCGCCTTGACCTATGCGTTTGCGCCCCTCGCTTTTGGACCATTTCAAATCCGTCCAGCAGAGGCGCTTTGTATTTTACCGGCCTTTTTTCCGGAGGCCATTCCCGCCCTTTATGTGGGGTGTATGCTGTCCAATATGACGTCGCCATTTTTATTCTACGACGTCTTTATAGGCTCTCTCGCCACTTTACTCGCGGCGTTGTTGACCTATTTTATCGGCAAACACATCAAAAAAGAGCCGTTGCGTTTTATTTTGTGTGGAATCCCACCCATATTGATCAACGCCCTTTTTATCCCTTTCATTATCGTCTTTTTGTGTGGGGACACAACGGGCTATGCCTCTACCCAAATCGCCTATTTCTCGTACATGGTATCCCTGCTTGTGACGCAAAGCGTCTGGGTGTTCGCGCTCGGCGCGCCTTTGTATTCCTTGTTTAAAAAGCATAATTGACGACATCTCATTCACTTAAATGCGCTTTAAAAGTACATTTAATCACTTTTTTGCATTAAATAACAGAAAAAACACTCCAATTGCGCTGCATGTAAATAATTACAAAAATTTTTTTAAAAAATACAAACTTTTTTGCGTGAAACTATTGCTTTTTATAAAAATATGTGATATACTATAACACGGAAATAAGAGATAGGTATTTATACAGTGTACCTCCCCTCCTCTTATTACCGCAGAACTAGGCTAACCCCCTATTTCATAAACAACCCTCCTCAAAAGCAAATCCCCTTAACCCCTCAGTTAAGAGGATTTGTCTTTACTCCATAAAAATGAAGAGGAAAATATATCTCAACGCATACATGGTATGCCCATTTCATAAAAAACAGACCGAAAAGCAAACCTTTTCGATCTGTATTTTTTTGCTTATTCCAAGGGAAGTTCGTCCGAGTCGTCACCTTCTTCCGCCTGTTCAATGACAGCCTTTCTCTTGAATTGCAATGCATCAACGGGGTAATCCTTATAAATCCAACCCCCGTTTCGATCGTCAATCTTCACCTTGACGTTCATTTTCAACATATTGACGGACACCACAATCGCCTTGCCTTCCAGGGTGCCAACTTCACCGCCTACCTTGGGCACCTGTTTGCTCGCTTCTGCGTAATAATCGTTTTCATAGCTCAAACAGCACATAAGACGACCGCAAAGCCCGCTGATTTTGCCGGGATTGAGGGAAAGCCCTTGCGTTTTCGCCATGCGCACACTCACCTTTTTAAACTCCGGCATATTGCCTGCGCAACAGCACACTCTGCCACAGGGCGCAATACCACCGAGATATTTCGCCTCGTCGCGCGTACCCACCTGGCGAAGCTCGATACGGTTTCTGAACGCAGACGCCAGATCTTTGACGAGTTCTCGGAAATCGACGCGGTTTGCGGAGGTGAAATAGAACAAAATCTTACTTCCGTCAAACGCGTATTCGCAATCGATCAGCTTCATATCCAAATTGAATTTGGCAATCTTTTCCTTGCAGATCTGCATTGCCTGCGGTTTCTTTTCCTGATTTTCCAAATAGGTTTGCGTATCCTTCTCCGTTGCGATACGAATAATCGGCTTCAAAGGGGGAACAATCTCCTCCTCTTCCACCATTTTTTCGGGATAGGCCACCCAGGCATATTCCATGCCTCGCGCCGTTTCTACGACAACGGGCATGTTGCGCTCGTACACGTCCCCGTCCTTAGGGGCAAAATAGTAGAGCTTTCCACTGTTTTTAAATTTAATTCCTACAACTTTTATCATATATTTACCTTTTATTTCTGTTTATTTTTTATCGAACGTCGTTTGCATTGGAGCAACTTAAATGGTTGCGAGCGCAACCTCTAAACATTGTCCGAATACGCTGTTAAATTGCACATCTTGCTCCGCCTTGGACAACACTTCCTGCGCGTGAAGAAGCTGGTTTTTCGTGTACCGATTGGCCACCTCTTGCAATTTGGCAAGCTCTGCGCTCAAAAGCAGGCTCCGCTGATAGGTTCCACCCAATTTGACAAGCAATGCGTCGCGAAAAATCAAACGCAGTAGGGCAAGCAACTCCTTTTTGTGTTTGGTTTCTGCCACGGCGTGCACCGCCTGCGGAAGCCGGAATGGCTCAGCCAAAAGCAGGGCAAACGCCTGTTCTAACAGAGCTTGATAATCGCCACCTTCCAGGAGGGATTGCGCCTCGCCGAGGACACCTCCGGAAGCCGCTGCGCACAGCGTCAACGCCTCGTCTTTATACCTTCCATTGTACATTCGTCGCAGACATGCTACCACCTCTTCGATATTGAAGGGGAGAATTTCCAGCTTTTTCGTGCGGGAAAGCACGGTGGGTAAAACGGGGAACGCTGACGTTGCCCCCAACAAAAAATGTACCCCTTGCGGCGGTTCTTCCAAGAGTTTTAACAGCTTGTTTTGCGTCTGTGGATTTGCCTCAGCAAAATCGGACAACACAAACACCTTGCGCCCACCCTCTACGGGGCTTAACAAACTCTCCTCGCGAACACGCTCCGCATCTTCCACTGTCAATTTTTTCTCGCTGTTGGGATAAAAAAGACAATCGGTGAAATTTTCCTCGTCGATCAACTTGGAAATGCGGGCAAATTCCGTTGCCGTTTTCCCTTCCTTAAAGAAGAGTTTTACAAAATATCGAAGAATCTTTTTCAAATTTTTGCCGTCGTCGCACAGCAAAAGATAGGCGTGGGAACAAGCCTGCTCCGCGCACTCCTTCTGCAACAAGCGATACGCTTGCGTACTTTTCAACAAATTTTCCATAAAATTCTCCTTGCGATAACTACCTGCCTTACGGGCAAATCTGCTTTTGCCTGACTACTATTATACCACGGTTTTTTCTTTCTGTCAAGCGACTAAAGGTTTCCAAATAAATCCGTTTCTTCCTTTGCCGTTTGCACTGCGCCAAGATGTACGCAAAAATCGGTGTTGCACAGTTTTTTCTTCTCGCCATTGGGGTTCAGCAAGAAGATGCGCTTGCCGTTGGTGTAGAGGTATTTAACCTCGCCATCCTCTTGGATAAGGGTGTAATCCGCCACCCCTTTTGCAAGCTCAACGCATACATGGTATGCCCCTTTTTCAAAATCTCCCTGATTTTTGGGGAATATAACCAACCGCCAGGAACGGGGGATAAACCCACCGTCTTCCTCTTTTTCGTTGCGTTTTAATTCTTCCTCCACGTTGAGTTTATAATTGTGGAGCAGGAAGGATTCCTCATCGGGCATTCGCGCCGCAGCGCCACCACTGCGCGTTTTTCCTTTGCCGTCCACGAGCGGTTTGCCCGTAAACACCTTGACGAACATGGAAACAAATCCTACAATAGCCTCGATGATGCGCACGGGCGCGAGCAGGATATTCAAAAAAGAATTGCCCCCCTCCTTATCTTCCGCCGGTTTTTGAATGCAGATCAAATTGCCTTCCTTGTCCAGCATGGGTTTGATGTAGGAATACTTCGGATCGGACAACAGCGTTTCTATTTCCATGGTGCGCGTGTTCAGCTTTAAAATCTCCGACGGCGCGTAACGGACAAACTCGTTGTTCATGTCCCTGCCTATGCCGTAGGAGTTAAAATAGATCACGCCGTTTTCCCCAAAGAAGGGGTTTTCATCCTTGCTGTCACCACCCGTCACCGTCTTGTATTCCCCACCGTCCTTGGCGAAGATGGCAATGTCGGAGGAAAGGGGAGTGCGTTGCACCGCGCCTGCCATTTCCCCGTTGTCACAAACAGTCAAATCGAGGAAGGCATCCTCGTTGGAGGTGAGGTAGTGCGCCTCCGTCTTTTTCTCGTCGTCTATGTATTTATAGTAGATCCCCGACGTTTGATTGACGGTGAACGCATAGACGAGTTTGTTTTCCTCGTTGGTGGGAAGCAGGGAGCAAAGCCGCGCAACCACCCTCGAATTTCTCTCAAAGGGCAAATCGTAGAGCATGGCATCACTCGATTGTTTCCATTCTTTATTTTTGACGTCACGAAGGGAAGTTTCCCGATAGTGCGTCAAAAACGTGCTTTCGTATTTCTCCACCTTGCCGTCTTGATAAAGACAAAGTTTTTCCTGGTCGATAAAGGTAAATTTCATAGACGTCTCCTAAATAGATAAATTTCACAGAGCCTTGTTTAGGCTGTGTCGCAGAGAATGGTTGATGGGCTTTTTTACAAGGGTTGTTTTCTCTCCTTGCCCTGCCCGCGGGGATAGCGAGGGGGAGTCGGCTTGATTTTTTCAATCACCGCCAACACGCGTTCGCCCGTTCCTTCCGGGAGAGAGTAGGGTAAAACTTGCGCGCATTTCGCCCCCAACGTCTTGTATGCGCTACCCGCCTCTTCAATCTCCGCCACGTCGCCACTCTTGTAGGCGATAAAGCTCCCACCCACCTTGACGAAGGGCAGACAGTATTCACTCAGCGTATTCATTCGCGCCACCGCGCGCGCCGTTGCGTGGTCGTATTTTTCTCGAAATTTCCCATCTTTTGCGGCATCTTCCGCGCGAATGTTATAAATATGCACGCTCTTTAACCCTAACTTATCCACAACGACCTGTAAAAACTCGCATTTTTTGCCCACGCTTTCAAATAAATCGAAGGAAAGATCCCCTCTCACAATTTTTAAAGGCATGGAAGGGAAGCCTGCCCCCGAACCGATTTCCGCCACTTTTGCGTTGGGTTTGAAAAGCTCCGCGCCCGCCACGCTGTCCAAAAAATGCTTGTAAAGCATCTCTTTTTCCTCTAAAATGGTGGTTAAATTGTATTTTTGGTTGTATTCCAAAATGAGCGCGCGATAAGCTTCAAACAGTTCTCTCTGCTCGCCCTGTATTTTTTCTTGTAATAATTTTTCCATATTCATAGGTTATCCCCTTGTTTGTGAATAAAGTTATCCACATGTGGACAACTCATTGTGGATAAGTTGACAACTTGTATATATTCACATCTTTTTGTATATTTATGCAGTGGTGTATACGGAACAATCCCCAATTTTTCCACAAATCCACATTTTCTCCACAATTTTGTCCACAGGAAAAAGAGTGGTTATCAACACCCTGCGCATTGTGGAAAACTCTTGAAATTCCTGACAAAAATTGGAATAAAAAGCGCTTGTCCACATCTCCACACTCCCTACTAATACTACTATTAAATATAATTATTAATAACTAATAACAAGGGGGAATGGAACATGTTAGGATTTTGTTTCAAAAAGGGATACGGCGAAGCCGTCGAAACACACCCCTTATCAGTTGGCAAACAAAGTTTGCCTTAAAATTGGAGATGAGTACGCTTGAAAAAAGTGGAAAACTTGTTTTCAAGGCGGGTACATAAAACAAGTGTAAAATCCCCGCTGTGCCCATAGAACGGTCAAATAAAAAAGACCATGTTTCCGTCGTGTGTTTTTTGGAAATATCGAACGGTGTAAGCCGCCCCGCCCGTTTCCTTGTTGCAATAGGCGAGGAGTACGTCCGCCCGATCTGCCATATACCGATCTCGGTTTTGCATACAACCGCGGTAGTAATGGTCGGAGAGAAGGATACGCTCGTCCGCGTCTTTTAAAATGTTGGCGTACCGCGCCTTGTCTTTTTCCGGGTAGTATTTCTCCTGCGCGTAGCAGGGAATGCAAACGATAAGACGAATGTGCGGAAATTTCTTTTTACACTCCAGCACGTATTCGGCAGCGAGCAGATCAAACCCCATGGCGACGCCGTTGTAAAAGGTAGTTATCCCCAACGCAATCAGCCGTTTGATCTCCCTCTTGAGTTTGCGCGCGGAAAAATCGGCGGCGAGCTCTCTATGCCCGGTGAACGCGCACGCTTTACCCGACAAATCGAGATCTTGGGATTGATTTTTTAAGATGGTCAATTGTTCGTTTTGCATGCTTCCGCCAATCCTTATAAACATCAGCTATGTCACATCCTTTGTGACATAGTCTAAAAATCCAATATAATCATACCACAAAATTTGTTCTTTGTCAAGGAGTCAGGGGAAAATAGTTGCATTTTATACACTGTGGAAAAATCAACTGCGGAAGTTGACGTTCGTCATGTGTTTTTGCTTGCCAATTGCGAGAAAATATGCTAAAATGGTATAGTCTAGTTTACTTATAATATATAGAGGAAAATATTTATGAAATTTGTTTGTGATGGGAGAATTTTATCGGATGCAGCGCTTACGGTCAGCAAGGCTTGCGCGGTAAAAACAATCACCCCGATTTTAGAATGTGTCAAACTCCACGCAGAGAATGATGGGCTCACCCTCACTGCGTATGATGGAGAGATCTCCATTGAAAAGAAAATTGTGGCAGAAGTGTTGGAAGAAGGCGAACTCTGTGTCAACGGCAAGACGTTTGCAGATTTCGTTGGCAAAATTGCAGACTTTGAGGTGGTGATCGCCTCTGACGAGAAGGGAATTTCCATTCGCTACGCGGACAGTGAATCCTACATGCAATCCTTGCCCGCAACCGATTTCCCGCGCATTGGGGAATATTCCCAAGAAGGGAAAAACTTCTTTGCCACCAAAGAATCTGAATTGAAAAACTTGATTGCGAAAACGATTTTCTGTTGCGCAACCGACGAAAGCCGTCCCATTTTGAAGGGATGTTTGTTGGAGAGCAAGCAAGGCGAGCTGATGGCAACCGCATTGGACGGATTCCGTATGGCGTACACCACTTGTGAAGCAGGGGAAGGCAGTGGCGAGATCAAGCTCGTTTGCCCTGCAAGAACGTTGGTGGAAATTTCCCGTATGCTTGACGGCGACGAGGAATTGAAAATTTACGCCGACAAAAATTTGTTGTTCGTTGCCGTGAAGGACACCATCATCACGTCCAGATTGTACGCAGGGGAGTTCGTGAAAAAAGAACACATCTACCCCACCGCTTTCACCACCGTTGTCAAGGTGAAGCGCGCGGAATTGATCGACAGCGTAGAACGCGCGTCCGTCCTCATCCGTGGGGATAAAAACAACCTCATCACCTTCGACATCAAGCCCGGCAAAATTGTCATCAATGCAAACTCTGAAATGGGGAAGGTGGAAGAAACCGTTTCCTCCGAATTGGAAGGCAAGGAACTTAAAATTGCCATGAACGGCAAATATTTATTGGACGCGTTGAAGGCGCTTTCCGCCGACACCATCGTCATCTCCTTCAACACCCCCGTTTCCCCCTTCACTCTCGAAAACGAAGGGGAGGGAAGGAGTCAGTATTTGATCCTGCCCGTTCGCGCCGGGAACTCTTAAAACGATTGAAATACGTCGCTATGCGGCGTCAGAGTGCAATTTTTCTAAGTCACGTACTTCTTGTACGCTCCTGTCGAAAAATTTCCTCTTCCTTGCCTAGCTCGTATTTGAATCGTTTTAAACAATCGCAAAACGTCGCAGTTGAATCGTTTTGATAGAGCAAAATACTTCACCCTGCGACGTCAGAGTGCAATTTTTCTAAGCGACGAACACAGCGATTACGGCTTTGTTAATGGATAAAATGACACCGCAAAGGCAAAAACTTTGCGTTTTCCTTCAATAAATAAAAAAAAGCTTGCAAAAACGCTTGACGACCTTTGCGGTTTTGCGTTATAATTATTTGTGGTTATTGTGGATTAGCATGCAGTTATGTAAAAATATGCTCCACAGCAACGTCATTAAACGAAAAAAAGATAAAAACCAAATATAGGAGTAAAGGACATGAAAAGAACTTATCAACCCAAAAAGAGACAGAGAAGCAAAGTACACGGTTTCCGTAAGAGAATGGCTACGACCGCAGGCAGAAAGGTGTTGAAACGTCGTCGCGCTAAGGGTAGAAAGAGATTGACTCACTAATCCCAATAGCGGTAGAGAATAAGCAGTCGATTTTGGGTGGGGTTTCCCATCTATCATCGAACACCTCGCCAAACCACACGTTGGTTTGCCTTTATCATTCTCCTGGCCTAACATCATCTCCCACATCCAATATGCCGTACCCCAAGGGATGTATTTTTCATTGTGAAAAAGTGTTTGGGGTGCAGATACAAGCTGGTATTGCATAAGGCGCGCTGAAATGGGCGGTTTATCCCCCACGTCGGGCGAGTTTACACAATTCCTACCACTATCATGATATAGAAATAAAAAATTCCTTTCCTTCCAATATCGAGGGGAAGGATTTGCCATTTTTTATAACCATGACAGATTGATTAAAATTACGTGAAAAAGGAGTCCGCGAATCGTGAAATATTATAGATTAAAAAAACAGGCGGACTTTCAAAAGCTCTTTCAAAAGGGCAAACGGGCGCACGCCCAGGCCCTGTCCGTCCTCTATCGTCCCGCGCCCAAGATGACGATGGGCATTTCCATCGGCAAAAAACACGGGAAGAGTGTACGACGCAACCGCATTAAACGGCTTCTTCGGGAGGCATTTCGTGCTGTGCAGACGGAGATGACGGGAACCTACGCCATCGTTTTGGTGCCCAAAGTGGCAGAGGAATCTTCGGTGGCAACCTTTCAAAAGCAGTTACAATGGATAATCAAAAAAGAGAAGATGTAACGGTGGCTTTTGCCCCTTTAGCGCGCGCAAACGCGCAGTACCTTAGGCGTACGGTGTTTAAGCCGTATGCAAAACGGCTGTGCATGCGTATGATTCTCTTTTATCAAAGACGCATTTCTAAACATACTTGTATGTTTCGCCCCACCTGCTCGGAGTATACGCTGCAATGCATTCAAATTCACGGCGTAATTTTGGGGATTCTGTTGGGGAGTTTTCGCATACTGCGTTGTCATCCATGGACGAAACCGGGACAATACGATCCCCCGCCCGAGCGCTACTTTAAAAAGAAGTGGTTGCTTTGACGGGTTCTGTCCCATTTTGAGGGGGGATTTTCCCTCTTTGAAAAGCATAATGATAAAAAATAAACAGCAAAGCGACAAGGCTTTGCATTTTGAGGAACCACATGGAACTTTTTAATTTATTGGAAAAGGCAATCCCCGTATTTGGGCAGACCTTTGACGTATCCCTCAACTGGATTGGCCAGCTGATCAGCTTGCTCGTTAGCGGCGTAGGCGTGGTTGGCGTTGGCGTCATCCTCTTTTCTTTGATTTTGAAAGTGATCGTGCTTCCCTTTGACATCTATCAGCGTGTTGCCATGCGTAAGCAGAACATCAAGATGGAAGAACAGAAGGAACGCATGGAAAAACTGCAAAAGCAGTATGCAAACGATCAGGAAATGTACAATCAGAAGGTTATGGAAATGTACAAAGAAAATGGCATTTCCATGTTCTCTTCTTGCTTACCCATGATTTTGACGATGGTCATCTTCTTTGCAGCTATCGGCGGATTTAACGGGTATTCTCAATTCTCCGCGGTGCAGAACTACAACACCATGGTACAAGCGTACAGCGAAAAAGTGTTGTCCTACTGTCCTACGGTGGAATCGGCTACCTACTCGATCGCGGAAGGAAAAATCACCGTGACGGACGGGGTAACGGCAACGGGTGAAACGGCGTACATCTTCTATCGCGTACCCGTAGGCGAAGGCTTGAACACAAGCGACGACGCAGCTGTAAAGGCATACTTGGAAACGGCGAAGAATAAGGAATATTTCATTGATTTGGACAAGGCGTCCACCATTGAAGAAATTGCTTCGCAATTAGTCCCCAATGCATCCACAGAAGGTGTGGAAAAGACGTTGGCGGACGTTGCGTATGAATACTTCACCTCCCAGGCGCAGATGGCGGTTGTGGAAGTGTACGAAAAAGAAGTTTCCCCTAAGACCAGCTTCCTTTGGATCAAAAACGTCTGGGCAACGGACGCAGCGCACGTGCATCCCGTACTTCCTTGGAGTGAGTTTGAAGCCAAGGCAAAGACGGAGAAATTCGACGTCAACGGCGAAGTAGTGGCGTACACGGAAATTGCAGAAAAGACGGGCGCAAAGGTATACACGGAAGACGCGTATAATTTGATCACCGGCAAGTTGGAAACGCAAAAGACGGAAGCAAACGGGTATTATATCTTGATTGCCCTTTCCATTTTGACCATCTTGTTGCAACAGTTCATCACGATGCGTTCGCAGAAGGCGCAAAATCAATACTCGACGGTAGATGGACAAGGCGCTTCCACGCAAAAAATGACCATGATCATGATGACGGGTATGTTTGCTGTGTTCTCCTTCATGTACAGCGCGGCGTTCTCTATGTATTTGGTTATCAGCAACGTATTCTCGCTCGCTTCCACCTTGATCATCAACAAAGTAGTTGATGGTATCATGGAGAAAAAGAGCAGACAGGCAACGATTGTCAAGTTTGACAACCGCGTATTGTCGCGCATTGAAGCGGCGAAGAACGCCGGCAGAGAATCCGCAAAGGAAAGCCGTGAAAAGAAGACGGATAAAGAAGTTGTCAAAGAAGAAGCTGCTCCCCTCGTGAAGGAAGAAAAGCAGGAAGCTCAAACGGTTGAAAATACGGTGGAAAACCCCTCTAAAAACGACGAGGACACGTCGAGTGAGAAAACGGATAAAGAGAATGAGTAAGCCCCAAAATGGAGGGTTTTAAGGAGAATAAAATGAAGTATACAGAATTTACCGGCAAGACGGTGGAAGAAGCCGTCGAAAAAGGTCTTCAGGAGTTGGGGCTCACGGCAGAGCAGGCAGACGTGCGCGTTTTAGAAGAAGGTAGAAAGAAGTTGTTTGGTTGGATCAAGGCGCGCGTGGAGATTGCTGAAAAGGAAGTGGAATTGCAGGAAGAAACGCAAGAAAGCGTGGAAGAAACTCTTCCCCAGGCAACGACGGGTGAAACGGACGGCGAAAGAACGGTGGCGTTCTTGGAAGGGTTGTTTGAACTCTTGAACATCACGGCTTGCACCGAACTCGTTTCAGAGGACGACAAGGTGGAAATCAACGTAACGGCGGCAAACACAAACGCCATTATCGGCAAACACGGCGGCATGTTGGACGCAATTCAGACGTTGGCTGGCGCAGTTGCCAACACGGGCAGAGAAGAATATAAACGCGTCGTTGTCGATTGTGAAAACTATCGCGAAAACCGTGAAGCAACGTTGAACAAGCTCGCAGAAAATTTGGCGCAGAAGGCAATTCGTTTGGGTAGAAAGATTAAGCTTGAACCGATGAACCCCTACGAAAGAAGAATTATTCACGCGGCGCTTGCTGATCGTGAAAACGTGACGACGGAGAGTGAAGGCAAAGAACCCAACCGCTATATCGTGGTGATTCCCGACAATTTGGAAGATCCCGACGCGCCTGCTCTTCCCGCAAGAAACGACAGAAACAACAGACGTGAGCGTGGCGGTTACAGCAACCGTGGTGGCAGAAACGGCGGTTATGACCGTGGCAGAAAGGGCAGAAACGGTGGCTACAACAAGAAACCCTACAACCGCGATAGAAGACAGCGTTCTTCCAGCGGAAACGGCGGTGGCACGACCATAAAGGCAAGCAACGATTTCTTTGGGATTTTCCTTGGAAACAGCAATAATTCGGAAGATAAATAAGCAAAAAAAACTCTCGGTTTAACCGAGAGTTTTTTATTTCCTCGCGTACATGGGCGGGGGCTAATAGGTTGTCATCCTCGCTCATGTTGCGTAAAGGAGCTGGAAAAATGCGGTGGGAGCAAGCCCCCACCCTACGGAAAGAAAAGAGAATGCGCGGAAGGAGTAATCCAGGTTATGGTAAAAGAGGCTCTATTTATAATTTTTTGTATTGTAGGGTGGCGGCTTGCTGCCACCGAAATAAAAACGACTCTATGTCAAATGTTGGGGTGGAATAAAAAGAACAAGCTAAAAAGCCTTCCCCTGTGGGGAAGGGGGACCGCCTAAGCGGTGGATGAGGAGTTTCTTATAAATTGTTCACCTCATCCGTCTTGCTCCGCAAGCCACCTTCCCCATCTGGGGAAGGCTTGGTAAATATAAATCCATATATCCAATTCTTAAGGTTCTATAATAAAGGTTGAGATATTTTTTCTCATACCCCAATATTTGACATAGAGCCATAAAAACTTAAACAAAGGCGGAGGGGATTATTTCCCTGCTCAAAAAGGAAATGAAAAAAGCACGGCAAAACCGTGCTTTCAACGTTGTTAGTTCATAATGAATTGTTGCATACCAAGACCGTTTGCTGCGTAGTTTTCCAAGTATTCCTTCGCTTTCATAGGATCCTTGATGCCTTTCATGTCGATATCCCAAGGGCCAACCGTATCAATCGTGATCGTGCCATAATTGAAAATTCTGCCCCAGATGGTCTGCTTTACGGTGACGGAAAGGACGTTCGTCAAGATGTTGGTGTGTTCATATTTAGCCAAAATACCAGAACGCTGTACCACTTTGTTGTAGTAGATGGAAATGGTTTCGTCCATAATGTTGATGACGTTCCAAGCCATGATAACAGCGGGAACAACAAACAAAACCCCAGCAAGCGCAAATACAACCAAGTTAAAGGGTTCGGGGAGAGGGAGCACAAAGCCGGCAATCAAAGTGGGAATAGACAACAAAAGAAGCAAAACTTCCCAAACATGGATAACGCACCATGCGCTCTTACGCATTATGTAATTAGGCTTAATCATTTCTGCCATAGGAAAAATCCTCCTAAAATATAATTTTTATCTATTATACAACAACTTTGGCGATAAGTCAAGAGGATTTATAAAAATTTTTTCTGTTTTTTTATAAATTCTTACGCAATATGCGCAAAAAAAGCCAAATCATAGGCAAGTTGCCGTCGCGGGAGGGTGTTTTCTATACCTCACTTAAAAGAGAAAGCATACTATACATAAATATGCCATACAAGGAATGGTTTGTCAAAAGAAGGGTTAGAAGTTTTTTAAACCGAGGATAAAACAAGCCAAGTATTTTATCTTTTATAAGAAATAAAACGACGATAAAACAACCCCCAAACAGCCGTGTTTTTCTATCTCAACGCATACATGGTATGCCCGTTTAAAAAAATCGCCCGATTTTTATCGGACGATTGATAGGGTTTAGCTTGCTTTTTTATAGACGAGTGTCGGTTCGGCTCCGCTCGTTAAACATTCCTTCGTGATAACCACTTCTTCAATGTTTTCTTCGGAGGGAATACGATACATGACGTCCGTCATCAAATTTTCAATGATGGTGCGAAGTCCGCGCGCGCCCGTTTTTAAACGAATGGCGGTCTGCGCGATTTCACGCACGGCTTCCTCTTCCACTGTCAATTTTACGCCGTCAAAGCTAACCAATTTTTGATACTGTTTGATGATGGCGTTTTTGGGTTCGGTGAGGATTTTGACAAGCGCTTCCTCGTCCAAGGGGTTGAGGTTGACGACGATGGGGATACGTCCAACGAATTCGGGGATCAACCCAAACTTCGTCAAATCCTGCGGTTTTACGTCCTCCAAGACGGAGTAGTCCGCTTCGTTTGCGCCCAAGCGCACCTTGCCACCAAAGCCCAACGTCGTGTTGTCCTTGCGGGAGGAAACGATTTTATCAAGCCCGACGAATGCGCCGCCGCAAATGAAGAGAATGTTGGTGGTGTCAATGCGCAAAAACTCCTGATTGGGGTGTTTTCTGCCACCCTGCGGAGGGACGTTTGCCGTCGTCGATTCGATAATTTTGAGAAGGGCCTGTTGCACCCCTTCCCCCGATACGTCACGGGTGATGGATACGTTTTCGGTCTTTCTCGCAATCTTGTCGATTTCGTCGATATAGATAATCCCACGCTGGGCGCGTTCTATGTCGTAGTCGGCATTCTGAATGAGTTTCAAGAGGATATTTTCTACGTCTTCCCCCACGTAACCTGCCTCGGTGAGCGTCGTAGCGTCCGAGGTTGCGAAGGGAACGTTGAGGATTTTGGCGAGCGTTCTTGCCAGCAACGTTTTGCCGCTGCCCGTAGGCCCTAACAAAAGGACGTTGCTCTTTTCAATTTCTATCCCGTCATTATCCTTCTTCTTGGCGTTTTTCGTGGCGTTGATGCGTTTATAATGGTTGTAAACGGCCACGGAAAGCACTCGTTTTGCCTTATCCTGCCCAACGATGTATTTGTCTAATTCCGCCTTAATTTCCGCGGGTTTTTTGAGGGGAACGTCCGTTTGTTCCTCCTTTTCTTCTGCCCATTCGTCAACCATAGATTTGCAGATGTCGACACATTCGTCGCAAATGCAAACGCCGTCGGGGCCGGTGATTAAACGTTTGGTTTCTTCCTTGGGTTTTCCACAAAAGGAACAACTTTGTTTTTTTGTTGCCATAATTTATTCTCCCAAATAAATAAACGCGCGCAAAACCATGTGGTTTTGCGCGCAGAATCGATTATCTTCTTACAAATACTCGATCAATCAAGCCATACGCACGCGCTTCGTCCGCGGACATATAATTGTCACGGTCGGTGTCGCGTTCGATGCTTGCGAGGTCCTTGCCTGTGTTTTCAGACAAGATGCGGTTGAGCTTCGCTTTCGTGCGAAGAATGTGTTCCGCTTGAATTTTAATATCGCTCGCCTGCCCCTGCGCGCCGCCAAGGGGCTGGTGGATCATAATTTCAGAATTGGGAAGCGCGTAACGTTTGCCGCGCGCGCCACTCGAAAGGAGGAAAGCTCCCATCGACGCCGCCATTCCGATACAGATGGTGGAAACGTCGCACTTGATATAATTCATGGTGTCGTAAATCGCCATACCTGCAGATACGCTTCCACCCGGGGAATTGATGTACAAGCTGATGTCTTTGGTGGGATCCTTCCCTTCCAAATAGATGAGCTGCGCCACCACCGTGTTGGCAATCGCGTCGTTGATCTCTCCGCTTAAAAAGATGATGCGGTCGTCTAACAGACGAGAGTAGAGGTCGTACGAACGTTCGCCGGAAGCGGTGCGTTCCACAACATAGGGAATTAAAACATTTCTTTCCATAATTTGCTATCCTTGTTTTTGATGGGATTAGTCTTCTTTGTACATTTCGTTGTTTGCCTTCAAGAAGTTGAAGAGCTTCGTGATGACGATGTCGCTTGCGATATAGTCGAACTGACGAGGATCCATGTTCTTCTTGTATTCTTCCATTTATTTGCCAACGGAAGCGGCCTGTTCTGCAACCTTTGCATTCACTTCTTCTTCGGTTGCTTCGATATTTTCCTGCTTGATAAGCTGGCTGATGATAAGCTGGCTGGTAACGTTCTTCTTTGCTTGTTCTTCATAATTCTTTCTGAAGTCAGCCTGGGAAACTTTGATGAAATCAAGGTAGTCCTGAAGCTTCAAGCCCTGGTACATAAGCTGATATTCAAATTTCTGAAGAAGGTTGTCAATTTCTCTTTCAAGCATAGCCTGGGGAATTTCCACTTCGGTGTTTGCTGCAATTGCTTCCAAAATGCTGTTTTCCGTTGCGTCGTTTGCGCGTCTGTCAGCCTGCACCTGCAATCTTTCTGTTACTTTCGCCTTGTATTCTTCCACCGTTGCGCTACCCGTTGCGTCCTTTACGAATTCGTCGGTGAGTTCGGGAAGTTCTTTGGTTTGAATAGCGTTCAAGGTAACTGCGAACACAGCGTCCTTGCCCTTCAATGCTTCTGCCTGATAGTTTTCGGGGAAGGTTACGTTGATATCCTTCGTTTCGCCAAGGGTCATGCCGACAACTTGATCTTCAAAGCCGGGGATAAACTGACCGCTGCCGAGGGTGAGGTCGAAACCTTCTGCTTCGCCACCGTCAAATTTTACGCCGTCAACCGTACCAACGAAGTCGATATTGGTGATGTCGCCAAGTTGAGCGGGTCTGTTTTCCACGTTGACTTTACGAGCGTTTCTGTCAAGCAAACGGTTGATTTCGCCTTGAATTTCTTCTTCCTTAACAGTATACGCGTATTCTTTGATTTTCATACCCGTATAAGCGGAGATTTTTGCTTCGGGTTTTACGGGAACGGTTGCCACCATAACGATACCGTCGTCTTCAAATTTTTCAACGTTTACTTCGGGTTCGCCAACGATGGTGTATTGGTCTGCAACTTCGGTAAGGATCTGATTATAGCCTTCGCCAAAGAGGTCGTTGAGGGCTTCTTCATAGAAAACGCCCTTGCCATATACAGATTCAATAACGTTTTTGGGCGCTTTACCTTTGCGGAAACCATTTACCGCAAATTTTCCGCGAAGCTTCAAATAAGCTTTCTGCTGTGCGTCTTTCCATTCTGCGCCGTCAAATTCCATGTTGAACTTTACTGTGCTTTTTTCTGCCGCTGTTGTCGTGTACTTCATAATTACAATTCTCCTAACAAACTCGTTCCACCGAGTTCTTATTAATATTTTTCTGTTTTTTTTCTGCCTATTATTATATAGAAATAGGCACTTTTAACATTTTACCATATTTTCAAAAGAAAATAAAGCATTTTTACGTCGTTTTTATTTACAATTTGTTTTTTTTAGGGTATAATTAAAAAAAAGTCCAGAATAAGGAGCCCACAATGCCACAGGATGCTTTACACATACGCCGATTGGCAAAAGAACTCAATACCCTGCTCGTCGGAGGGCATATCAACCGCATTTCGCAGGTCAATAAGGACGAGCTTACATTTATTATATACACCGGAAAGACGACGGTTAAACTCATTTTAAGCGCAAATGCGTCCAACGCGCGCGTTTGTTTATCTTTGGTGGAGAAAGAACCTGCCCCCGTTGCGCCCAATTTTTGTATGTTGCTTAGAAAACATTTGCAAAATGGGGAGATCAAGGAGATTCGTCAGCATGAAAATGAACGTATTATCGAGCTGGTGATTCACTGCACCACCGACTTTTCCGAGTGTGATCGCGTGTTGCATTGTGAACTCATGGGGAAGTATTCTAACATTCTTTTAAGCGAAAAAGGTATCCTTTTGGGCGCGTTAAAAACGACGGCTTTGGAGAATGACAACCACCGAATTTTGCTGGCTGGGGCGAAGTATCTCTACCCTGCTCCGCAGGATAAATTATCCCCGACGGAGAGGGCAGGTATGCGTGCACGTTTCAAAAACTACCTTTCCACCCACGAAAATGGTTGGGAGGAAGAGGAACTTGCGTTTTACCTGTTCGAGCAGGTGGCAGGGTTGGCGCTCCCCACGGCGAGGGAGCTTGTCCGCAAGGCGATTGCCTACAACGAGGGGGTGGATATTCTCTCCGACGAGGCGAAAATGCCCCTGTGGGCGTTCGTGCCGACGTTCTTTGAAAACGAGCCCTGTGAGGCGTGTGTGAAGGTGCAGGACGGGGAGTATGTAGACTTTTTCGCCTTTCCCGTGGACGGGGGAATGCCCATGCCCTCTTTGTGCAAGGCGGAGGATGAATTTTACACAAGCCGAGAAACCAAGAAGGGGTTTGCGGACAAAAAGCGGAAATTGGAATCGGCTGTGCGCAATTTAAAGAAGAAGCAGACGAAAAAATTGCAGGAAATTTTAGAGCGTTTAGAGGAATCGGAACGGGCGGACGAATACCGCATTAAGGGAGAACTCCTGACAGCCAATCTCTATAAAATCGAGCGCGGCATGAAGGAAATTTTGTTGGATAATTGGTATGACGAGGCGGGCGGAAGCCTTAAAATTACGCTGGATACCACCCTTTCCCCTGCCAAGAACGCGCAGAAATATTTTAAAATCTACAACAAGCATAAGCGTGCGCGCGAGGTGTTGAACCCGATGTGGGAGAAGCAGGAGGCGGAGATCGACTATACAGACAGCGTGCAGGCAATGTTGGAAAATGCGGAAACGGAAGTCGATTTGAAGGAGATCGAATTGGAACTCATCGAGATGGGGCTGTTGAAAGTGCCCAAGCAAAAGGTGGGTGGAAAGAAGAAGGAAATTGCCGTCCCCTTCCGTGAATACGAATATATGGGTGTGAAAATTTACGCGGGGAGAAACAACATTCAAAACGACAGATTGCTCCGTCTTGCCGATCCAAACGATATATGGTTGCACACGCAAAAATACCACTCCTCGCACGTGATTATTGCCGTAGGAGGGGGGCAGGTATGCGATGAAGTACTTTTATATGCCGCAGAAATCTGCGCGTATTACTCCGACGGGAAGGACGGAGATAAGATTCCGGTGGACTACTGCAAGCGGAAATTTGTGAAAAAACCCAACAAGAGTAAGGCTGGTTTTGTGACGTACACCGACTATAAAACGATTTTGGTCAAACCTGATCCGCATAGATAATAAAAAGGTTGTGCCGTGACGCACAACCTTCTTTACTTACACCAAGTCTTTCCATTTTTTCTCAAACGCTTCCTCTTGTTTGATAAGTTCCTCAAAGAGCTTGAAAATGCGTTCGTCTCCGCCCTTCAGTTCCCGTTGGGTGCGCAGAAGCGCCGTGATGCCCATCACCGTCCCCTGCGCCATCATCTCGGCAATGTGCGAGCGGGAGTTGTCAGTGAGGGTGCTCATTTTGATAGAGCTCCACATCATTGCCTTTTTCATGGGGTTAGGCTCTTTGAGTTCAATCTCCAGATCTCTGGCGAGGATTTGCGCTCGCGCAGAAAATTGCTCGTAAATTTCGTATTGATGCATGAGCGTGTCCTTAAGGAGTTCGTCGTTTTCCAAATTGGGCATAATGTCGGCGATGGAAGTGATGGCGAGTTGAACGTTGCGGTAGAGCTCCGCTAATCCTTCTTCCGTTTGTTTTTTCGTTGTTTGATCCATAAAAATCTCTCCTTTTACGTGTTGTCCGTGTGGATAGTATGTGGATAACCGCAAAAAATACGCAAAGAAATACAGATTAAATGCAAAAAATTACGCAAAAACACTTGACGAATGTGGGGAAATGTGGTATAGTAATAGTCGAGCCGATAGAAACGGGCTTTTTAAGTCAGCACTTTTTTAAAAAAAGGCTGCGCCTTGGTGTATCTTCGAGACTGGAAAGAGGAGGTAAAAATTTTATGTACGCTATTATCGATAACGGGAATAAGCAGTATAAAGTTGCGGAAGGCGACGTTGTAAGAGTTGAAAAGCTCGCAGCGGAAGAAGGCCAGTCCGTAAGCTTTAAAGTTCTTATGGTTGCCGATGAAAATGGTGTGAAAGCAGGCGCTGACGTGGCTAATGCAAAGGTTACAGCAACCGTTGTTAAGCAGGACAAAGCGAAGAAGATCATCGTTTTCAAGTATAAATCAAAGAAGAACGAGCGTAAAAAGCAGGGCCACAGACAGCCCTTCACCGCAGT
>JAFTMD010000069.1 GCA_017452585.1 Clostridia bacterium | reverse complement strand
CTTCATCGCTGCCTTCATGGGAGCAACCGTTCTTTCAAGAAGATCCGCCGTCATTGCTTCAAACTTCTGTTTGGTGAGGGTTACGTCCAAGTGCTGAGGGCCTTCTGCGCTCATGGAGATGAAGGGAAGGTTGACGTTGGTGGAAGTCATGCCCGAAAGCTCGATCTTCGCCTTTTCAGCCGCTTCTTTCAATCTCTGCATTGCCATCTTATCCTTGGAAAGGTCAATGCCCTTGTCTTTCTTAAATTCATCTACGAGGTAGGACATGATCTTGTTATCCCAGTCATCCCCACCAAGTTTCGTATCCCCGTTGGTTGCAAGCACTTCAAACACGCCGTCGGAAATTTCCAAGATGGAAACGTCGAACGTACCGCCACCAAGGTCGTAAATCATCACTTTACCGCCCTTTTCTTTATCAAGGCCGTAAGCAAGCGCCGCCGCCGTAGGTTCGTTGATGATACGAAGGACGTTGAGCCCTGCAATTTTCCCTGCGTCTTTGGTTGCCTGACGCTGAGAGTCGGAGAAATAAGCAGGACAAGTGATAACCGCTTCGGTTACCTTCTGTCCAAGATATGCCTCTGCATCCGCCTTCAATTTTGCAAGCGTCATTGCAGAAATTTCCTGCGGGGAATAATTCTTTTCGTCAATTTTAACTTTATAATCGGAACCCATGTGACGTTTGATGGAAATGATCGTCTTGTCGGGGTTTGCAACCGCTTGACGCTTTGCAACCTGCCCAACCACACGGGAACCATCTTTCTGGAAGGATACAACCGAAGGCGTCGTTCTCGAACCTTCTGCGTTGGTGATAACTACGGGTTCCCCCCCTTCCATAACCGCTACGCACGAGTTTGTCGTACCAAGGTCAATACCAATAACTTTACCAGCCATAATTTTTCTCTCCTTTCGCTCCCCCCTTGGAGGAACTCTTCGTTTTTGTTTACAACTATATGTAACCGCAAAAAACAACCCTAAAACATTTTTCTCAAACTTTTTTCATAAAAAGCCTTTTTTCTTTTTCTAGCCACCTTCCGCTTTCTCTCCCCCTCGATTTTTCAACAGATTCTATCATTTTTCCCCAATGTTTTGCATACTGTATCCTCTCCTTTGCACAATTCCTTGACATAGTTAATAGAATGTTCTATAATAAAGTAGGGTATACTTATATCAAAACCAAAAAATATTGTTAAAAGGACGCTATTGCTTATGTTACTTCACTTTTTCCCCGCATGGGAAGGTATTCCTATATTTTCCTACTTGCGGAAGGGACTACATTCCAAACATTTTGCCATTTTAGTGGCCTTTTTAACCTTGCTGTCCAATCTATTTTCCTGGGAATTCCCCATCATGTACGCCTATTTGACGCTCGTCTTGCTTGCCGTATTGTTCAGCGAGGATATGCAGTGCGTCATTCCCATGGTGGCCTGTGGATATTTTCTGTTTTCCAAGGTCAACAACCCCCTCAGCATTGACGCGACGTCCATCTTCCTGCAAGAAGGCGCGCAGGCTCAATTTTGGTTCATCGCCAGCTGTATCGCAGTCTTTTTGTTGACAAGATTGGTTTTCGAGCTCATCACCAAGCCCGAACGAAGAAAACTTCCCAAACTCACTTGGGGCTTCGTTGCCTTAGGCGCATCCTATCTTCTCGGTGGATTATTTACCAGCTATTATAAGCTGGACACCGTCCTTTTCGGCGGTGTGGAAATCCTTGCCCTTTGCTTCTTCTATTTTTTCTTCTATTTTACCCTCGATTTTACGAAGATTAACAAAAGTTATTTTGCCTATCTCATGATGGTGGTAGGCTTTCTGTTGATTGGAGAAGTAATCGGCATGATGTATTATGCCGGATTTTTCACCACAGAAGGCGCATTTAGCCGTAACAATTTATATACGGGTTGGGGACATTATAACAACGTTGCGGGCGCTATGATCATCTGTCTACCCGCCCCCTTCTACTATGCAACCACCCAAAAAAGAAGCTGGCTGTATATCATCCTTGGCAATATTTTCTTCGCCACTATGCTTTTTATTCAAAGCCGTGGCGGAATCCTCTTCGGAACGATCGTCTACGCCGTTTGCGGATTTTCAACCCTTTGGAATGCAAAAAATAAACGCGCCATTCTTCTCACGGAAGGAATTATTCTCACCTTGGCGCTTTTGGTCTGTATCATCTTTAAAGAAAAAATCATCAATATGTTCATGTCCATTATTCAATCGGGTTTTAATGACAGCGGTCGTTTTCAAATCTACTTGAACGGCTTTGGACAATTTTTAGATGCGCCCATCTTCGGCAACGGTTTCTACGCCATTGAAGAATTTCGTTGGGGCAATTTGGATGTTGGGCAATTTTTACCTGCCAGATATCACAACACCTACGTGCAAATGCTTGCCAGCTGTGGCGTCGTCGGTTTGCTTGCGTACGCCTACCATCGTTACGACACCCTTCGCATGGTCTTTAAAGAACAAAACATAGAAAAATTTTTCCTCAATCTCTGCATTTCGGGATTGCTGTTGACGAGCCTGCTCGACTGTCATTTCTTCAATTTTGGGCCTGGCCTCACCTACTCCATTCTTCTCCTGTTGATGGAAATTGACACCTTGCGTAAACAACCTATTCCGCAGGAAGCACCCCTGCCCTTGACGGAACTTCCGCCACCGATTATGGAAACAGTTTACGCGGAACAAACCGCCGACGAACAGACGGAAAACGTTATAGAAACGGTTATAGAAATCAGCTTGGAAGAAGATGCTGTAAATAATGAAACGAATATAGACCTAACATAAGAAAAAACCACCAGTTGATCTGGTGGTTTCTCTTATATTTCATGGCTGTGTCACTGAGAATGGTTGATTTACAGCAAAATTCTTTTTGCTGGATTGACGAGAAAAATACAAGAAAGACAAGTAGCCAATCGTAACCGAATAGAATTAGGTTTTTGATGACAGATTTTGTCTAATACTGCGTTAAAATCCTCGATAAACCACTTGGTTGCTCTCCGGTTTTGCCTTGTCTTATCCTAAATCTGCTCAGCAAAAACTGCTTCGCACCTCAAAGAGTGGATTTTTCGATAGATTTTGGCGAAAGCAAGCGTAGCTGTATGAACATACCGCAAGCGAGCGTTTGCCTAAAGATGCGGAAAAGACACCTTTGAGGCTAATTCTACTCAGTTACGATTGGCTATATGAGGGCGCATACCCCCAGCGGTCTGTAACCGAGCATAACGCGTAGAATTTTGCAGGATTTTTCCGCCAAAAATCAACCAGGTGATTTGACATAGCCTATTTACTTCTTCTTTTTAAAAATCCGTCTGCGGAAAATGAACAGCGTATAGACAATCCACAAGACGCAGAAAATTCCACAGGCAATACAAGCATTGGTAAAAGAGCTTGCCGCAAAATTTAAAAGAAACAGGAGAGGTGCAATCATAACCATTGCCGGGAAACTCGACAAAATGTACAAGATCGAGGTGGGCGATTGCAAATTCGGGTCAATTTCCTTCATCAAAATCATCCCGTTCGACGCCGTACCCGTCAACGTACCAAAGCTCATCAGGAAAAACTCGTGTTCAAAACCTTTAAAGCAATGTTTCGCCACTTTGCGAATGTAGATATAGGTGGCAATTCCTCCCACCAACGAAAGCAGAATAATCGGGAAGATATATCCTTGAATATCGTTGATCTGAATAGCGGCTACCCCTGCCACAATCATGAGGTCGAATGCAAAGCCCGAAATGCGATCCATCTGGTAGTTGTTGATATAATCACGTTTCATGATCTCACGTTTTCTCAACGCTTTGACAACGGTTTTAATCAACACTGCGCCTATAACTGCCCCCATGAAGTTGAAACCCCACGCAATCCCATT
>JAFTMD010000068.1 GCA_017452585.1 Clostridia bacterium | reverse complement strand
TCCTCCGCCGTCATACCAATCCCATTGTCTTCCACAGACAATGTTTTTTCTTTTTCGTCAATCGTTACTTTTATGGAGTAATTTTCTTCCTCTGCTGCGGCTTCTCCCATATCCACCAACTTTTTGTGCTTGGTAATGGCGTCCACGCCGTTTGCAATAATCTCCCTCAAAAAGATATCTTTGTCCGAGTAGAGCCATTTTTTAATGATTGGCATCATGTTTTCGCTTGAAATTTGAATATTTCCCTGTTTTTCCATACGTTTACTCCTTTCGCAAAATAATTAATACTTGGCCTATGTCACAGAGAATGGTTGATTTTAGCTAAAAACTATTTTTAGCGATTTGACGAGAAAAATGCAAGAAAGACAAGTGAAATGTGAGGACGAGTTGCCCGTTAAGAAAAGCATTAGTAATGCTTTTTAGGGACGAGATGAGCAAACGCATAAGAAGCGCGTTTGCGGTGTCCGAGAACAACACTACCCTTACGTTGTTCGAGAACATACCCCCAGCGGTCTGTACCCGAGCATTTTGCGCCGTATTTCGTAGTATTTTTCCGTCAAAAATCACTAGGTGATGTGACAGAGGCAATACTTATATATAAACAAAAAAAGCTGTCTTTAATCGAATAAAAACAGCTTTCTTTATCATTTTAATTTAAAATATTTCGCCTAAAACAATCAGGAGTTTTTGTTAAGAAGGTCTGCGATGGATACGCCACCCAAACCGCCTTCATTCCATTCGGTAACTTCATCAGCAGGCTTCTGAACTCTAGGTTTTCTAGGAGCTCTTTCTTTCACTTCGCCTTCTTCTGTTTTTGCTGCTCTGGGCTTTCTTTCCACATTTCAGGCTTAGGTTAAATCGCTTTGATGGAAAGAGTCATTTTCTTTTCTACGCAGTCAAGCTTCAAAATCTTAGCGTCAACTTCTTGGCCGATTGCAAGAACTGTCGTAGGATTTTCAAGGAATTCGTGAGAAATCTGAGAAACGTGAACCAAGCCATCGATTCCCTTTTCAACTTCTACGAATGCACCGAAAGGTACGATTCTTACAACTTTACCATGAATAACGTCGCCTTCTGCATACTTTTCAGCTGCAAGTTCCCAAGGTTGAGCCTGAAGCTGCTTGTAACCGATGGAAACCTTCTTGGATTCTTCATCGATCTTAAGTACTTTGAATTGATATTTCTGACCAATTTCAAGCACGTCGGTAACTGCCTTAACACCTGTCCAGGAAAGATCGGAAACGTGAGCAAGACAATCAAAACCGTTTACGGATACAAATGCACCGAATGCGGTTACTCTTTCAACTTTACCTTCAACGACATCGTCAACATGAATGGATGCAAAGAATTCAGCTTCTTTAGCAGCTTTAGCAGCATCTCTTGCAGCCTTTTCTTCTTCGATAATCACACGCTGGGAAGCGATGATTTCTTTTCTTCTTTCCGTCTTGATTTCAATGAGTCTCAAACGGAGCTTTTTGCCCACGTATTTTTCGAGCTCTTTTACATAACCCATACGGATTTCACGTGCGGGCACGAATACGGTATAAGAACCGAGTTCAGACGTAAGACCACCTTTGTTGAAACCAGTACATACAACTTCGAAATCTTTGCCTTCCTGAATATCAGCAAGCAATGCTTCCTCTTCTTTGATCTTCTTGATCTGCTTCTGGGAAAGCTTAACGGGATTGATACCAATTACCATAAGTTCGAGTTCTTCGCCAAGTCTTGCGTTGAATTCTTCCTTATTGTACACTTCACAGTCTACTTCTTCCTTGTCAAGGATAATTTCCTTCTTTGCAAGGGGGAGCAACACTGCAACACCCGTGTCGTCTGCCGACGAGATCGTAGCCGTAATCAACTGTCCTCTTTTGAACTTAGGTTGACTGTCCATGTTTGCAACAACTTCTGCCATCGTTGCCTTTGCTTCTGTTTCCATTTCCATCTTTAATAGAACCTCCTGAGTTTGCGCGTTAGGGGTGCTAGCACCCGTAACAATACCTACCTTCTTAAAATTTTTGATTGTTTTATAACTGAGATCGACGGCACTCGACAAACGAATTACGTTTGGACAATTCTTCGCACAGATCTCGTAAAGCTTATTTGTGTTGCTGCTGTTCAAGCCTCCGATGACCAAAATTGCGTTGCATTTCTTAGATAATTCATTCGCTTCATTTTGTCTCTCTATAGTAGTATAGCAAATTGTTTTAAAAACTTCAACTGTTTTTACTTGGTTTCTCGCAAGATTTTTAAGAAATTTTTCAAATTTTTCCAAAGAAAAGGTTGTTTGCACGACAATTACGGCATTTTTCCCCTCTAAAACGGAAAAATCGTCCTCTTCCGAGGAAAAAATCACTGCTTGCCCTTCACACCATCCATTGAGGCCGATTACCTCGGGGTGCGTCGCTTTTCCCAAAATCGCAATCGTCTTCCCGGCGCGAAAATTTTCATCGACGATCCTTTGACTGCGTTTAACAAATTCACAAGTGCAATCGACAATGCGAATATTTCTTCTTTCACATTCCTGATAAACGTTCCTTCCAACGCCGTGTGAACGAATGAGCAAAGTCGCCCCATTCGGAACTTCCTCCAAACTGTCCACCATTTGAATCCCCCGTTTGGCTATCCCTTCTACCACTTCTTGATTATGGATAATTTCTCCAAACACATAGGTATTTTCCGGTGAGATCGTCATCGCGGTATCAACTGCCTTTTGCACTCCACGGCAAAAGCCAGCGTGTTTTGCTATAATCAATTCCATTTATTATGCCTTATTCTTTTTTATACTTTCCAAATAATCGGTATGTTCCGCCTTCATTTGCAACATCTTTTGGCGGAGAAATTCGTCAACTTCCTTGATTTCCTCATCACTGAGTTTTCGACCATAATAGGAATCCAACTCGATAGGTTCGCCAAGTAAGACGTGCGTCATACGGAAAAACTTAGGCTTTTGATAAATAACGATGGGAATAATCGGCACTTTGCATTTAATCGCCATCATTGCCGCGCCTGAATGGAAGGGAAGCATCTCAGCCTCCCCTTTATTACGCGTTCCTTCTGGGAAAATACAAAGCTTTTCACCGTTTTTTAAACATTTAAAACAATCGAGCAAGCTTCTTGCGTCATTCCCATCTCGATTGACGCCAATCGCCTTTATTTTCTTTAATAAGAAGTTCATTATGGGATTGGAGAATAATTCTTTTTTTGCAACAAAGTGAATTTGCTCCCACGTCAACGCCGCTGCATAGGCAGGATCAAGCATTGCGTAATGATTGCAAATGAAAATGCACCCACCTACCGGTACGTTTTTTTCGCCATAAAAACGGAATGGTTTTATAACTCGAAAAATTGGAAGAAAGATTGCGCGAATTACATTAAGAAAGTGGTTGATATGTTCCCCTTTTTGATTTGCTGCAATCGTAATTGAATATTTCTTCTCTTTCTTTTTGGGAGTTGTTTTTTCAATCTGGTTCTCTGTCATATTTTTTCCTTTTCATATGATTTAAATTTTTGATTGAATACAAGATTTGATTTCGGCAACAACTTCTTCAATCGTTTTATTGGATGTATCAATGACAACGGCATCCTCCGCGCAAATCAACGGAGAAGATGCGCGTTCGCTGTCTTGTTTGTCACGCATAATAATTTCTTCGTGCAATTGTTCAAAATCGACCATTTCCCCACGTGAAGAAAGCTCGTCAAAGCGACGTTTTGCGCGCACTTTGCTGTCTGCTGTCACAAAAAACTTGTACTTCGCCTGAGGTAATACCACTGAACCGATATCACGACCATCTAAAACGCAGGACATTCCCTTGGCAATTTCGCGTTGCATTTCCACCATTTTTTCGCGAACGCAAGCGTGTGCGGAAATCCCAGATGCCGCCATCGAAACAGCGTTTTCGCGAATGGCAGAAGATACGTCTTCTCCATCTAAAATTGTATGCTGTTTACCGCCCTTATATTCCACCTTCACGTCGAGTAAAGGCAACATTTTTGCAATGGCTTCCCCATTTTTGTAGTCAACACCAAGACGTAAGGCCTTCAAGCCACAGGCGCGGTACATTGCGCCCGTATCCAGATACAGAATATTGTAATCCTTCGCCAAAATCTTCGCAATCGTACTTTTTCCGCTACCTGCAGGCCCGTCCAGGGCAATATTCATAATTTCGGAAATATCTTTTCTCAAAATCTTTGCTCCTCTTTGATAAATATGATTCACTGGATTCCCCACTTCCGCAAACAACATCAAGCGGATACACTTACGCAATCCACCCTCTATATCGGGCTCAACCGCCGCAAATAAAGGGGCAAAATCATAACCACTCTCCCGCGCAGCCTTGGCGGGATGATAAGAATGAATATCCGACGTCAGCGAAAAGACAAATCCCCGTACCTCCTCTTTTTTTAAGGAGTTTGCCTCAAAAACTTCATCCAAAAGTTCCTTGACAGCCGAAGAAATCTCTTCTTTACAATCCATTTCAATTGTCGTTGCGCCACGAATAATCGTCATTCTTGATTTCGCCTCCGCTTGAGGATAGTTACCTTAATAGTATAACAAATTTAAACGCTTTCGTCAAGTGCTTGACGAGTATTTCCTACGGAAAACTTTTGCAATTGTCTTCAAATTAGGAAATAGATTTTCCGGCGGCGTACCCCGTCGCAAAGGCAATTTGCAAGTTAAATCCACCTGTAAAAGCGTCTAAATCAAGCACTTCTCCACAAAAACGCAAGCCTTTCACCTTTTTCGACTCCATCGTTTTGGGATTAATCTCGGAAAGTTCTACGCCTCCTGATGTAATAATTGCTTCCTCAAAGCCACGAAGAGAGCGAAGTTTTAAAGGCAAGGCTTTAAGCGTTTTTACAAGGCGAACTCTCTCCTCTTTTGTGATGACGTTGACACTCTTTGTCGAGGAAATACCCGCATTAGAGAGTACGATCGGAATGAGCTTTTGAGGCAATAATTCAACGAGTGCATTGCCGATTTGCTTATTTTTATACTTATCAAAATCACGCAAAATGCGTTTATCCAACGTGTCAAAATCGAGGGCGGGCTTCAAATCAAGGGATGCCGTCAAGGAGGACAAAGGCAAACGATTGATGAGCGAGGACGCCGTTAAAACAATGGGCCCGGAAATGCCAAAATGCGTGAAAAGCAACTCGCCAAAACCATCGTAAATCATCTTGTTTCCATTTTTAATGGAAAAAGTTATGTTTTTTAACGCCAAACCCTGCAATTCTTTACACCAATTCCCTTCGATATTCAAGCCACAAAGCCCCGATTTTAAATCAGTAACCGTATGGGAAAACACTTTAGCAAACGAATAACCATCCCCCGTCGAACCGGTGGTGGGATAACTCACGCCTCCCGTGGCAACAATAACTTCATCAAAGGAATAATCGTCTTTTTCGGTGGTTATTTTTGCTATGTGTGACATAGGTATTATGTTTGACGTAGTTTCTTCTGCTATGTCAGACATAGGTATTATATCTGGCATAATAAATTGAATATCCGTTACTTTTTCCTTTAAATGTACCTCTACTCCTACCCTTTTACAGGCCTTTTCCAAGGTTTTTGTTACGTCACTTGCATGATCAGATACGGGAAACGCGCGATTTCCACGCTCTATTTTAACCGCCATGCCGTATTTTTCAAAGAAATCAATGGCTTTTTGAGGTGGAAATGCATAAATTACGCCTTTTAAGAACTTTTTCCCACGTACAACGTTCTCCAGGAAGTCTTCTGCCGAGCAATCATTGGTGAAATTACACCTTCCTTTACCCGTGATATAAATTTTTTTACCGAGCTTTTCATTTTTCTCAAACAGAATAACTTCATGCCCATTTTCAGCAGCGGCATACGCAGCCATCAATCCAGCCGCACCACCGCCTATCACGCATACTTTTTTCATTGACTATTTACCTTTTTTCTTCCTTTTGCCCTCGACATATTTCCCTACATCTATGCTTTAAATTAAAAGTTTCACATAAAATGTTTCACGAACAGGAAAATATCTAGCTATAGTTATACGCAACTGACATAAAGTCAGTTGCGTTTTGTCATCAAATATAAAATTTTCTTTATACAGGATATACTTGTGTTTTTGCTAAATCACGATCAACGCCTTTCTTTTGCGCTTCTCTCCACTTGAAGAAGTTTTCAGCCACTTGTTCAAAGACCGCATACGAAAGCACATCTTCTTCCTTTTCATAATAGCCAAGTTCGATAACTTTCTTTTTGATATCTTCGTATTCGGGTTGCAACAAATCAGCCGGACGGCAGGTGATGCGTTCAGCGCCACCCAATACCTTTTTCGCAATTTCTTCATTAATGGGCATCGGAAGTGAACCATACTTACCAGCCATCAAGTCCTTAGTTTCCTTCGTAACCATCTTATAACGTTCATTCATGACGATATTCATAACAGCCTGCGTACCAACAATCTGCGACGAAGGCGTTACGAGAGGCGGATACCCACAATCCTTTCTAACGTTGGGCACTTCAGCAAGACATTCCATCAATTTATCCGCTTTTCCTGCTTTTTCCAACTGATTAATCAAGTTGGAAAGCATACCGCCTGGTACTTGATACAAGAGCGTATTAACGTCAATCCCTTTCGATTTCGAACTCAAAATCTTGTCGTCAATCAAACGTTTTTCTACTTTCTTGAAGTGGTTTACGATAGGAAGAAGCTGATTGATATCAATTCCCGTATCATAAGGCGTTCCCTTCAACGTTGCAACCAACGGTTCCGTTGCAGGCTGCGAAGTACCATTTCCCAAAGGCGAAAGCGCCGTATCGACAATATCCACGCCAGCAAGAATGGCCATCATATACATCATATCGCCCGTACCCGTCGTGTTATGGGTGTGCAAATGCAATTTCGTGGTCAGTTTCAACGCGCTCTTCAACGCTTTTACGAGATTATATGCTCTGAAGGGAAGCAAAAGGTTTGCCATATCCTTCAAACAGATATTATCTGCGCCCATTTCTTCCAACTGTTTCGCAAGTTTTACAAAATATTCATCCGTGAATACTTCCTGGCCGTCAACTACCGCACTCGTATAACAAATGGTTGCCTCACAAATCCCGCCGTAATTTTTGATTGCTTTCATGGATACTTCCAAGTTACGGGGATCGTTCAATGCATCGAATACACGAATAACGCCTACACCGTTTTCAATGGACTTCGCCACGAACTGTTCTACAACGTCATCAGCATAATGACGATAACCAAGCAAATTCTGCCCACGAAGAAGCATTTGAATGGGTGTTTTTAAATGCGCTTTCAAGGTACGAAGACGTTCCCAAGGATCTTCGTTCAAGAAACGAAGACAGCTATCGAACGTTGCGCCACCCCAAGCCTCGATGGAATAATAACCAATTTCGTCGAGTTGTTCTAAAACGGGCAACATTTCATCAATACGCATTCTCGTTGCCGCTTGTGATTGATGTGCGTCACGAAGAATGGTTTCCGTGAGCAATACTTTTCTATTTTCAAATTTAATATCCATAGTTTTCACCTTATACGATTAGAATAGAGAAATCAAGAACCCTGCAGCAATTGCAGAACCAATTACACCAGCCACATTCGGGCCCATTGCGTGCATCAAAAGATGGTTGTTGGGATCAGCTTCACGGCCAACGTCTTCAGAAATACGCGCTGCCATGGGAACGGCAGACACGCCAGCGCTACCAATCAAAGGATTGATTTTGCCGCCCGAAAGCTTGCACATTAATCTACCCATCAAAAGTCCACCGATCGTACCGCAAGAGAATGCAACCAAACCAAGAGCAATAATCTTCAAGGTTTCCCATTGCAAGAACGTTCCACCAAACGCCTTACAACCAACCGATACCCCCAAGAAAATGGTAATCGTATTCATAAGGCCATTCTGCGCCTGCGAAGAAAGTCTATCGCAAACTCCACTTTCCTTCAAGAGATTGCCGAGCATCAACATCCCCAAAAGAGGAACTGCATCGGGCAATAAACAACCCACGACAAGCGTAACCACGATAGGGAAAATAATCTTTTCCACCTTGCTTACTTGGCGCAAAGGTTTCATTTTGATTTTACGTTCTTTTGCAGGAACAATCCATTTCATAATCGGCTTTTGAATGATGGGAATGAGCGCCATATACGAATATGCCGCAACGGCAATCGCCGAGAGCAAATCTTGATTGGTGAACTTCGCCAACGTCTGCGTAACGTAAATAGCCGTAGGACCATCCGCCCCACCGATAATCGCAATCGAGCAAGCCGCCGCAAGGTCAAAGCCAAGCCAGGTTGCCCCGATCAAAGTCAAGAAAATACCAAGTTGCGCAGCCGCGCCAATGAGCATACTCTTTGGATTGGAAATCAAAGGGCCAAAGTCAGTCATTGCGCCGATCCCCAAGAAAATGAGTGGCGGATAAATGACGTTCTGCACACCATAGAATAAATACCACAACAGCCCTGGATTTTGCACGTTTTCATAGACGTGTTCAACCCCTTCTGGATACGTCCCCCAAAGGATGTCGTATGCCCCAGGCAAATTGATAAGGAACATACCAAAAGCAATCGGCAATAAGAGAAGGGGTTCGAACTTTTTGACAATCGCCAAATACATCAAGACAAAGGAAATAAGAATCATAACATAATTCGACCAATCTCCATTGGCAAGCCCTGACGATTCCCATAAATTGACGAACATTCCGCCGATATCTACGAGTAAATTATTCAACACAATACTTACCTCTTATACGCTTAGCTAATAACCGCCAAAACGGAATCGGATTCCACATTGCCGCCCTTTGCCACTTGGAAGTGAACCTCACCGTCGCAAGGCGCAGTGATATCGTTGTCCATCTTCATTGCTTCCAACACCAAAATAGGTTGATCTTTTTTAACGGTTGCGCCTTCTGCGACCAACAAATTCTTGATAAGGCCGGGGAAGGGAGAAAGTACCTTTTCACCATTGGCAGGAGCTGCCGCTTTGGGAGCAGCTTGCACAGCAGGCGCTGCTTGAGGCGCCGCCACTTTAGGCGCTACTTGAGGTGTTACTACAGGCTGAGAGGCGGTTGCCCCTACTTCTTCTACCCCTACTTCATAGGTTTTTCCATTTACAGTGATAACAAAATTACGCATAATCGTCTCTCCTTATTCTCTTAATTCTTTTTAATGTGAATCCACACTTGGGATTGTTTGTTTGATAATATTCCATAAGCGCTGCCATAATAACAGCCACCGTTTCCTCGTCGACCTCATCTGATTCGACGGAGGGAACTACTTGTTGAGGTTCTTGTTGGGAAGGAATCACCTTCTTCTTTGCTTCCATTTTATCGTTTACTGTGGACATCACTTTCCCAACCAGCCATACAACTAAAATAAGGAAAGAAATTCCAGCAAAAACAACCAAAAAGCCGATCAAGGCAAACAGGCTTGCTTCTCCCAAAGTAACCCACTGTCCTCCTTCCGGCAAAGCACTTGTCAATAATTGATTTAACATAGCCACCTCTTATCTCTCCAACATTTGGAGCGCAGCAATCAAATATTGTTTGACGAACTGAGGCTCGATAATGCCATCGATATATCCGTCCTTTGCAGCATGAATGGGATCTGCATTTTCATCTGCATAGCGCGTTGCAAGGGTTGCTTTATCAACGCCTTCATTGCCAAGTTCAATCTGCGCGCCTTGCGCCCCATCAAAGAGAGCAATCTGCGCATTGGCAAACGCGCAAGTGTAATCAAACCCAACCGATTTGGAGGCAAATAAGGAATAGCCCAGCCCGATCGCTTTCTTGTATACCACTGCAATCTTTGCCGTATCAATCGTATCCAAGCGATCGAGATATTCTGCGCACTCCTTCATCACGCGCGAGTTATTTGCGCACATACAAGGACAAATTCCCTTCGTGTCGGTAAACGTGATAAACGGCAATCCATAACAGCAAGCCAATTCGGCAAAATCTTTAATCTTCGCCATTTTTCCTGCCGTCAACTGCACACCTTCATCACCACCGTCAAACAAGACAGCGGCAACAGAAATTCCACCAACTCGTCCAAGAATCGTTTTCACGTCTGATTCAAAACCTTCTGAAATTTCTACGAAGTTTTCAAAAATAGTCAAGAGGTTTTCTGCGGTTACGCTTTCGTTCAAAAGGGGCGCACTTTCATTCAATTCCGCGTCCACGCAAGCAACGGTAAGAAGCTCGTTCAGCGTAATCAATTTTGCGCGCACGTCTTCAAGGTTAGGCACAGAAATTGTAGCAAGCCCTGTTTTAGTAAGCGCTTTCAACCCACCCACTTCTTCTTTAGCAAGGTTCTTGCCCTCTTTGGCAGATAAAACGAAGGGACTGTTGATTGCCAAAACGCTTTTCTTTTCCACAAAGAAGGTGAAATCAGCAATCGCCGCCAGCATCGCCGTTGAACCATATACGTCACCGTTGACAACGAGATATTGCGGAACAACGCCCTTCAATTGCGTACTTCTTATCAAAAGTTTTCCCAAACCTTCCAAGACGGTAACACCTTCGCCAACTTGTACGCCTTGCGTATTCATCAAATACAATACGGGCGTTGCATTTTTTTCTGCTGCATCTAAGCATTTTACAATTTTATCGCAATTTGCCTTGGACATACCGCCATGCAATACGTTGTAGTTTTGCGCTACGACGTAGAAAGGATAGCCGTCTACCATTGCAAACCCGGTAACGACACCTTCCCCTGCCACTTCTTCACTGTAAAATTCATTTTTTGAAAAACTAAACGCCGAAAGCTCAACAAAACTATCCGCATCTACCAAATCGTTAATCTGCGCGCGAATATCTTTGCTTGCTTCTTCAATTTTTGCTTTTCGTGCTTGTAATAACTGAATTTTATCCATAATTTCTCCTCTGAAATTTTCATGAGTAGCCATAAATTTTGCAAAAAATTGCAAAATCTCTACCAAATACTATTATACTACAAATTTTAAAATTTGGCAAGTATTCTGCTGAACAATTTTTCCATTTTTTTACAAAAAATCGACAATGTGGAACAGAAGCTAATCACTTTATCCATATTGTCGATTTATATCTATTTGTAAATTATTCTTTTTTGCATACCTCATTCCCTTTTAGTATGCCTGTTTATTAAAAAAGTATTACTTCTTTTTCCATTTTTGCAACCAAGCACGCACTTTTCCCTGCACCATTTCCAAATTTTTATATAAGTACAGGAAAACGCCCCCGATCACAAGTACGATCAGTACCCAAAGGAGGAAGCCCCACCACGTGTTGATTGGAATTAAATCGAAGGAATAACAAGTTGCGGTAACAATCAAAACGCGAGAAACGGTAATGACCGTCATGAAATATTTCGTGCTCATGGACGAAAGCCCTGCAATAAAGCAAAGCACGTCATCGGGAAACATGGGAAGTAAAAACATCATGGTCAACAATAAATTATCCTTTCCCTTCAGCTTATTCTGCCATTTCGTTAAAGTATCTTCCCCGACGATCCAAGCTACTGCTTTATTCCCCAATTTTCGGCCAACCATAAAGGCAACGATCGACGCAGGGATAATCCCCAATAAACTAAACAGAATTGTCTTTCCCGGGCCAAATAATGTGACTCCCGCCACCGTGCTGACAACGCTGGGAATGGGCAAAATGACCACTTGCAAAAATTGCAAAACGATATAGACAATGGGCATCCACGCCCCTGCTTTTTCAAGGTACGCCTGTAAATTCTCCGAACTGCCAACCACCTCAAAAAATCCCGTTTTTTCAAAGATAAACACCAAAACGAGCACAAATGCCAATAAAATATAGCCACTCAAGAGTGATTTCACCAACGTATCCTTTCCCTTGATGGTCAGCCATGCGCTAACAAAACAAAGCGCATATAAAAGCGCAACAGCTGCCCCTATTATAAGCTCTTTATACGTCTGCAAAAATGCCACATCCGCATAATGAATACACAAGATTGCAAAGACTATGCATACTGCCGTTAAAAGAAAGAATAACAGCAATAATAGCCAATTCTGTTTCATGTTTTTTTCCATAGTATGTGTCCTCATTATTTTATTAGTATGCTCGATCAAAAAAAGGTTATTCTACTTCTGGAGCCACCTCTTTTTTCTCCAATTCCGCCAATTCCTCTGCTGTCAATTGGCTACGCAATTCTGCAATCGCAGCGCGAGCCAATTCATCACAACGATTATTCCACTCGTTGTCAGCGTGTCCTTTCACCTTGTAAAAGGTAACCTCATGCATTTGCGTCAACGCGTATAACTCTTCCCATAAATCAACGTTGAGCACCGCCTTATTATCTGCCTTTCTCCAACCATTCTTTTTCCAGCCGTAAATCCAACCGTTATTAAAGGCGTTGACGGTATAGGCAGAATCACTGTAAATATCTACACTGCAGGGATATTTTAAACGTTTCAATCCCTCAATGACCGCAATCACTTCCATGCGATTGTTCGTCGTCTGCTTGTCCGCGCCATTATATTCTCGCTTATGTTCTCCATACATAAGCACTCCCGCATATCCACCCAGGCCGGGATTTCCCGAACAAGCGCCGTCCGTATATAAAATTACCTTCTTTTTCTCACTCATATTTACTCTTTACAAATTATTTTTCATTTTTGGCAAAAATCTTCCATTGAACCGCTAAAATCATTTGACAAATACCTTTTTTTATTATATAATAGATATGTTGTATAGGGGAGTGGCTCAACGGTAGAGTAGCGGTCTCCAAAACCGTAGGTTGCGTGTTCGAATCGCGTCTCCCCTGCCAAGGAAAAGATAATCACATTGGTGGTTATCTTTTTCTTTATCTTGCAAGCATCTATATTGTACTCTTTTTTCCTGAAAAAGTCAATACAATGAACGAAAAAAAACTTATTCCGCCCAAAAAAAGGAAGAAAATAATGATTAAATGTATTCTCTTTGACCGAGATGGAACGCTTGGCGAACTCTCCGACCTTCGTTTTCCCCAAACTTTTCGGCCTTTTACCAACATCCGCGCCGTCTTTCAAGACATTCATGAAAAGGGATACCTCGTTGGTATCATCACCAATCAATCGAGCATTGCTCGTGGCACTGCCGTTGGATATGACTACGAAAAAGAATTTAAGAGCTATGGCGTAGATGCCTTCGCCATTTGCCCCCACGATAACCAAGATGATTGTGATTGCCGTAAACCCAAAAGCGGCCTTTTATTGCAAGTGTGCAAAACTTTGGGCATCTCCCCTACGGAATGTTTGGTGGTGGGTGACCGCATGAGTGATATACTCTGCGCCGAGGGCGTTGGCGCAAAAGCCATGTTAACCCTAACAGGATACGGCGAAAAAGAAAAGGACGAAGTCTTGAGAAACTTTCCACAAGTTCCCATTATTACCCGTTTTGATGAAGTTTTGTCCTTTTTATAAATGCTAAACGCAGAGTTGTCCGTACAACTCTGCGTCTTTTTTTATTCATGATCGCAACGTTCAATGGAGATAATATAGGGATTATCTATCATAATCTGATTGAGTTCCGTTGAGGAGATTTCCTGATCGGTGTTCAGTATTGCGCTATATATAAGCAAATCTCCTTCTCTCGTGATAGTCAATTTATTGAAACGATCCACTTTAAACAATTTTTTAATCTGAATATTTTCATTGTTCGTGTAGATAAACTGAATATTGATGGAAAACGTCCGCTTTCCCTTGAACCAGCGCATATGCAAAATGCACTGCGCAACAATCAACAATATGGTCGCTCCGACGGCAACCAAATACAATTCACCGCCGACAGCCATACCAATGCCTGCCGTAGTCCAAACGCCGGCCGCCGTTGTCAATCCATGCACTTCGTGCTGACGATAGACAATCATACCAGCGCCCAGGAAACCAATCCCATATACGATTTGCGCCGCAACACGGGCAGAATCGGCAGCCGAATCAAACGCGTGTTTAGAAACAACCATCATAAGCGCTGCGCCAAAGCAGACGATTGTATGCGTACGTACCCCCGCTTCCTTATATCGAAGCTTTCGTTCCAAACCAATAATAAAACCCAAAACAACGGAAATGAGCAAATCTATCAGCCATGGCCATTGTTCTAAAATAATAGCAATATCCATTTTTTCCTTACCCCTTTTTCTTCTATTATATCCTATTTTGTAGGATTTGTCAATACCTATTTTTTATTCTTTGAATTGATAGCGGTACAATTCTGCGTATAAACCGCCTAATGCCACCAAGTCTTCATGGCTACCGCGTTCGGTAATTTCCCCATCCGTCAAAACAAGAATTTCATCTGCGTTTTTGACCGTAGAAAGTCGATGCGCAACAACGAGGGTTGTTCTCCCTGCAGAAAGCTCGGAAAGAGATTGTTGCACTTGCATTTCCGTCATATTATCCAAGGCGCTTGTTGCCTCGTCCAAAATGAGGATAGGAGGATTTTTCAAAAAGGCCCTCGCAATGGAAATACGCTGCTTTTGGCCACCGGAAAGCTTCACGCCTCGTTCTCCCACCTCGGTATCATATCCATCGGGAAGTGTCATTACATACTCGTGAATGTTGGCGCGTTTTGCTGCTACAATCATCTCCTCTTCCGATTTATCAGGCGCGCCGTACATAATATTGTCACGGACGCTGCCGGAAAAGAGAAAGACGTCTTGCGCTACAAAGGCAATTTTATCACGCAGGTTTGCCGTAGTTACGTCATTAATATCCGTTCCGCCGATGGAAATTTTTCCATCTCCACGCAAATAAAATCTTGGCAGAAGATTGCAAATGGTTGTCTTGCCACCCCCGGAAGAACCAACCAAAGCCACAGTCTGTCCCTTTTTAACGGTGAAGGAAACTTGCTTAAGCACCTCTTCATTCTTGCGATCTTCCGTTTGATAGCCAAAGCTTACCTTTTCAAAAACGACGTCGCCGTCTAAATTGCTATCTTGGGGAAGTTCAGGTTCATATTCGGAAGGCGTGTCCATCAACTCGCAAAAACGATTAAATCCCGTCAAACCGTCTTGAATTTGCTCAAACAGATTGATGAGCGTACGAATGGGCGTCAACAACATGGTGATATAGAGAATATAGGCCGTTAAGTCAGGGCCGTCAATTACCTTAAAGAAGAAGAACAAGCTCCCCGAAATAAGCGCTGTGAGATAGAGAAAATCATTAAATCCTGCCATTCCTGCCTGGAAGAACCCCATCGCACGATAGGATTCCCCTCTTGCCTTTTTAAATTGTCCGTTGACGTCATCAAATTTTTCCGTTTCAATGGCGCTTGCGTTGTATGCTTTAGTCACGCGTACACCGGAAATGGAAGATTCGATCTCGGCGTTAAGCGCCGAAACTTTTTTTCTGGACTCCGTAAAGGCCGCCCCCATCTTAACGCGTGCTTTCGCCGCGAAAAAAATCATAAAAGGAACGTAACAGAGAACGATAAGCGCAAGCCAGGGATTGATAAGCGTCAGCATTACCAATGCGCCGATAATGGAAATAAAGGAGTTGAATACATCCTCCGGGGCATGATGCGCCAATTCAGACACTTCAAACAAATCGTTTAAAATGCGAGACATAATGCTCCCCGTTTTATTGTTGTCGAAATAGGAAAAAGGCAACGTTTGAATATGACGGAATAAATCACGTCGCATATCCCCTTGAATACGCACCCCCAATATATGCCCCCAATAGCCAACAATGTAGGTCAAAATACATTTGAGAATGTAAATGCACGCAAGTACAATTGCCCAAATAATCAGCAAGCGCAAGTTTTCATTGGGCACGTAATCATTCATGATCGTTCTTGCAATCATCGGGTAAAACATATTGCACACCGAGATGAGGAAGGAACAGACCAAGTCAAATAAAAACAGTTTTTTATGTGGTTTATAATAGCCGAAAAATCTCTTTAGTTTTTTCATATTTCTTCCTATTTATCATTATTCTCGTCTATCTACCCATCTATTTTATCATAAATAAAATACTTTGACAACCCCTACCGAAAAACATTTTGATAATT